>JAITFK010000091.1 GCA_031281555.1 Treponema sp.
TTCCCGCGCGCGCTGTAACGCGCCCAGCTCTTTCGCTTTTGCTTCCCAGCCTTCAGGCAGCAGATGCAACACCTGCTCAAATCTTATTTCTCCCCGTCCCATCCTCCCAGTTTATATCATTTTTATTATTAAGTATACGCACATGTGTATACCACCTGAACAAAACAGCGCTTTTGTCGCGGCATGGAAGATGTTTTGTCTGTTTATGCCCGTCCATATGACGAAAAACGGCTCGTTATATGCATAAATGAAAAACCATACCAATTATTAAGCCTGAGCCGAAAATCTATACCTATGAAAACGGGATGGCCTGAACGGGAAGATTATGAATATATACGGCTTGGCACATGCAGTATCTTTATATTCACCGAACCGCTTTCAGGCCGGCGTTACGCACAAGCTTTACCGCAAAGGACGAAGAAAGATTGGGCTCATCGTATCCGATGGCTTCTTAATGAACAATATCCGAATGTTGAAAAAACAGTATTGGTAATGGACAATCTCAACACGCACAAAATTTCATCGCTTTATGAAACTTTTGAGCCGGAAAAAGCATTCCGGCTTGCACAGCGGCTTGAGATTCATTTTACCCCATACACGGAAGCTGGTTAAATATAGCTGAAATTGAATTATCAGCAATGGCCGCACAATGTTTAGGTCAAAGACGTATCCCCGACTTAATGAGCATGAATGAGGAATTGGCCGCTTGGCATACACAGCGTAACCAATCCCAGAAAGGCGTTGATTGGCATTTCTCAACAAAAGATGCATGCATCAAACTTAAAAGACTTTACCCTTTAATCATGTAATCTTTTTGATGTTACAGACTAATAGTCTTTTCGGTTAGATTTTATTTTGAGGCATCACGGATTATGTCTTGAAACAAATCCGTCTGGCTTTGGAATTTCAAGAAAAAACAAAGAGCAAAGAATAATTTGTCCGTTTGTAAACCAATAGGTAAAAAATTCAGCTAAAATCCATTACAAGTTCATGCTCAACGATAGCAGGTCTTACTCCGTTAATTTCAATTATTCCGTCTTTGGCGTCAGCTGTAAAAACAGTATTTTTATCCCAGCGACCGTCAAGAATTAATTCTGAAAGAGGCGTTTCAATTTCTTTAAGTATGGTACGGCGCAGGGGTCTTCCGCCGAATTTAGGATCCCAGCCTTTCTCAACAAGGATTTCCCTTGCTGCAGGCGTTATTTGCAATTGATAATTTTGTTCAAAAATACGCTGCGTCAGTTCATTCAATTCTATATCCAAAATCGAATTAATTTGTTCATAGTTCAGCGGATTAAACACAACAATTTCGTCTACCCTGTTAATAAACTCAGGGTTAAAAATACGGCGCAATTCAGTCATTGCGGCTGTTTCTATTTCCGCGGAATTCATAAGGCCTGAACCGGAAGAAAAACCAAGACGGGAATCTTTTGTTATTTCCCTTACCCCCGCGTTACTCGTCATGATTATTATTGTGTTGCGAAAGTTGACGGTATGTCCAAGAGAGTCCCTTAGTTCTCCTTCTTCCAGTACCTGCAGTAGAATATTGTAAATTTCATGGTGCGCTTTTTCTATTTCATCAAACAGAATAACACGGTATGGATTACGCCTTATTTTTTCAGTAAGCATTCCTCCCTCTTCATAGCCAATATAACCCGGAGGCGCTCCTATAAGGCGAGAAGCATTGTGTTTTTCCATAAAATCAGACATATCAATTCTTACAAGAGCGTCTTCGCCCGCGAAAAGATACCTTGAAAGCTGCCTTGCAAGCAGTGTTTTTCCTACACCTGTCGGTCCAAGAAAAATAAATGAACCCATAGGGCGGCGCGGCGAAGAAACGCCAGCTCTTGAACGGCGGATTGCCGAAGCAATGCGTTTTATAGCCTCATCCTGACCTATTACGGTTTTATGCAGTTCATTCTCAATTTGCAATAAACGGCGGGATTCCTTTTCCTCAAGGTGAATCACCGGAATTCCCGTAGCTTCGGTAACAACTGTACGCACATCATCTTCTGTTACTTCCGGCCAGTCATTTCTGGATGCCCGCTCCCAGGCATCATGAGCTTCTTCAAGTCTCAATCTTAAAGAACGCACTTTATCGCGTAATTCAGCAGCATGCTCATAATCCTGAGTGCTTACATAAGCATTTTTTTCTTCACATAACTTTCCGATCTCGGTTTCAAGGCCCGCGATTTCAGGCGGCTGCTCGCGCGTTTCAAGCTTGCGCATAGCCCCTGCTTCATCAAGAATATCAATCGCCTTGTCAGGCATGAATCTTCCTGTTATGTAGCGCTGCGCTAATTTTGCCGCAAGGGTTACCGCTTTCGGTAAATACCTTACCTGATGATGCTCCTCATACTTTTTCTGAATACCTTTTAAAATTTCAATCGTATCATTAAAGGCAGGCTCTTCAACAATTACAGCCTGAAAACGGCGCTCAAGAGCGGCGTCTTTTTCAAAATGTTTGCGGTATTCCGCCAACGTTGTGGCGCCGATACAGCGTATTTCGCCACGGGAAAGACCCGGTTTTAACATATTGGACGCGTCAAGAGTTCCCTCTGCGCCGCCGGCTCCGATTATTGAATGGATTTCGTCAATAAAGAGAATTATGTTTCCCGCTTGATTTACCTCACGTATTATTTTTTTTATCCGCTCTTCAAATTCACCTCGGTATTTGGTTCCCGCTACTATAAGACCCATATCAAGGGAAAGGATTCTCTTGCCGGACAGCGCTTCGGGAACAGCTTCACTTACAAGAAGCAATGCAAGTCCTTCCACAATCGCGGTTTTACCGACTCCGGGCTCGCCGACAAGAATAGGGTTATTCTTCGTTCTTCTTGCCAAAATACGTACGGCGCGGTTAATTTCAGCTTTTCTGCCTACTACAGGATCAATCTTTCCCGCTCTCGCAAGCGATGTCAGATCACGGGAAAAATTATCAAGTACAGGAGTAAGTACAGGATAAGTGGCCGGCTTTATTCTCGGGTGCTGGCGTTCTGTTTCTGTACTGCTAT
Source organism: Treponema sp. (assembly GCA_031281555.1). Lineage (GTDB taxonomy): Bacteria > Spirochaetota > Spirochaetia > Treponematales > Breznakiellaceae > WQXQ01. Next base: position 3,015 of record JAITFK010000091.1, read on the forward strand.
TATTTTGAAGTGCGGCTCTTTCTCTGTGAATGTAATACGGCTGAAATCTTTCCGCACCCGCATACTCTTCATCGCTCCTATGTCCGGGTTTGTTAAATGTAGTCTGAATTATAACCCTCATCATATCGGCATCTACAGCCCTCTGGTTCAGATATACTTGAACGCTGGAATCCTGCTCACGCATCGCAGCATACAAAAGATGCTCTGTGCCAAGATAATCGCTTCCTATAGCTCTTGCTTCTTCTGTAGCAATATCCAGCATATTTTTAGTACGCTTTGAAGGCGGAACCTCACCCCGTACTATAAGCCCCGGAATCCGTGGAATTGAACTTTCCAGAATATGTCTGAATTCACCCAAATCAATACGCAAAAACATCAGCGCTTTACAGGCTGTACCGCCGCCTTCTTTAAGCACTGCGATAATTATATGTTCCGGTAAAAGTTGATCAGAATTGAAACGGCGCGCTTCATCCTGGGCATTTACAGAAAGCAGCCTTTGAACACGTTGAGTTAATCCTTTAAACACCTGCTATACCCCACTTATTTTATTCTAACATCTTTTTAACTGTTTATCAATTTATGGTTTCCCTGACAATAACCGTATCACCTGTACGAACTCCCGCGCGTAAAAACCAGCCCATTGGCACTTCCAGCGCGTAACGGACCGAACGGCTTGATACAACGGAATTCTCATCCTGCGGATACATATCTTTAATATCAATAATTTTACCGTCAGAAGCAATAAAGGCGATAGACAGGGGAATGTAGGTGTTTTTCATCCAAAAAGACAGTACTTCGTCCCTTTCAAAAATAAACAACATTCCTTCGCCGTCAGGCAGATTCTTACGGTACATCAACCCTTTGCTGCGTTCATCGCCCGTAATCGCTATTTCCGCTTTAACAACAGCAATCTGCTGTCCGTCTCTTTCAATCGGCAATTCCCTTACAGCCAGTTTTTGCGATGAACAAGATACAGGAAAGCATAAACAAAAAACAAGAAGAAGAGATTTATATGAATAAATACGAATGAATTTGTGATATCGCAAAAACAATAAATTTAATTCGTGGTGTATTCGCTTTGTTCGTTGTTCAGAATTCATTTATAAATTCCTGGCGGCGCTGTACCTGACCGGATTCAATCAGTCCTGACTCATTAATAATATCATTAAAAACAGTTTTATCAATATATTTTACAGTTAACGGACGTTCAATTGAAATTCTTGTTTCATCTGTCTCCCAGACTGAAATTTTCGGGTCAAGGAATGTCGGTTCTCCGTATTTATCCGTAAACTGATTAAATAAGGAATAGTGGTCTATTATCTCAGTATTCAGGGTAAAAGCCATAATAAAAACAAAACCGTCCCTTAACTGAAAAAAAGCGCGCTTAATAAAAGACGAACCCGTGGTTTCTACAAGGCTTTGTTCTCTTACAGGCAGGAAAGATACGTCCCTGTCGCCCCTAAAATGAAAATAATCGTCTTTAATTAACGCTTCCTTTAAGTCATCAAGATTCATGCCCAATGAAAGCTGGCGGAATTTACGCGGCAATACAGGTTGGTCTGTCTGCTCCGGCGTTTCCTGCGCCCGAACAGAAAAAACAAGAATAAAAAGCAAAACAGAAATAAATAAATAATTATTGAAAAACGGCGCCTTTTTATTCATTGCTTTTATTATCGGAGATTCTTCAATTCTTTAAAATAGGGTTCTTTTAAGGTTATGCTGTAGTTTTAGTTCCCATGCGGCTCTTTTCAAGCTGCTGCATTTTTTTATAATACGCGCTTTGTCTTGAAATTTCATTTATATCTTTAACAAAAATTTTGTCGTTCATTATCTGAAACGTATGATTTTCCATTAATTTTTTGGCAATTTTAATCCCCTCGCTTTGCGAAAATCCTACCATATTAATTAACTCGTTTATTCCAAAATCAAAAGAATAATTGGTATATTTACTTACATCTATCCTTTTTTTATCAAGCTGGATTTGAAGCATATCATACATTTTTCCAAGAGGATCGTTTATCTTCGTATTTGCGAGTTGTTTATATATAAGCCATATCCTTTCGGCCAAAAGTGTTGTCAATCTGGCTATAAGCTGAGGCTGAGTTTTAATCATCTGTTGAAAGTTGCTTTTGTTAACAGCCATCAACTGGCAGTCTTCATAGGCAACAGCTCCCGCCGCCCTTGGTTTTGATTCAAGAAGCGCCATTTCGCCGAAAATATCCCCCGATTTTAATACTGCCAGCAATATTTCGCTATTCTCGGTAATCTTGATTATCTTGACCGAACCTTTCTGGATAATAAAAAGCTCCTCTCCCGGTTCGCCTTCGCAGAAAATGACAGAGTTCTTAGAATAGGATCTCACTGTCTCGCCAAGCGAAAAAACTTTCGGCGGAATTTTAATATAAGGAGCTATTTTTTTTATTCGTTCAATCGCGTTTTGAACGTTTTCTCCTTTTGGACAGTATTTTAAATATTTCTGATAAGCATAAAAAGCTTGATTCATCTGATTATGCTTGGCATAATATTCGGCGACATTAAAAATATGGGTTGGGCCGTCAATTGCGGCTTCATTTTTCAGAGTAAGTCTTGTAAGAGCCTCATCAAGATAACGCATCCGTTTTGAAAATTGCAGGATAATTTTCATTGCAACAGGAGCGTTTCCCTGTATTAACTGGCTGAATTGATCCTTTTGAACCGAAATAAGGGTTACATCGGTAATCGCAAGCGCGGTTTCAATATGACTGTGGCCTGACATTGTGGAAACAACTCCGAAAAAATCACCCGGCCCGAGGGTATCACCCTGTTCTTCGGCTACAATCTGCGCTTCTTTTGAAACTTTTACTTTTCCGGAACGTATAATAAAAAACCTGTCAGCGTTTCTTTTGCCTTCTACGATAATATAAGAGTCTTTGGTAAAATTTATGAAAGCAAGCTGTAAAGAAGCGCTCATTTCCCCAAATTCCTCCCTAATGCCAGTATAAAAACTTAATCGACATAATGTCAACCAGCCAGCCTGACCGGCGCATTCTACAGATAAAAAGCAACAAATACTAAGTTTCAATTATATATTTTTTAATTTATACCGATAAATATAAAAATACCGTGAATAAAAAAATAAATTTTGAAGACACCATATTTATTTTAAATCTCAGAATCAGAATGATAAAAGATCTTCTTCGTCTTGATGTAGATCAAATCCTTTTTTACAGACAAACTATGGGAGATTTGGAATTCATCAGCTCCGCGCTGGACATAATGCTGGAAAAATTTCTTACCAACATGAAATTCCTGGATCGTGAAATTGAAGCAGATAACCTGCTGGACGCTGAATGGCAATTCAGCCAGCTTTTGAATGAAATTTCAAACCGCTCAAGTCCATATTCCAGCGCTTTTTTTGCCGAAACACAAACATGGATTGATAAATTCAGGAAAGAAAGTGAAAAACGCAGAAAGCAACTGGAAGAAGCTTCAGTACCTGCCGAACAATCCATGACAGAACCTGTAGTATCCAACGCTGAGTTGAACGGCCTTTTAGGGAGTACGTGAGGATAACAGGCGGAATACTGCGGGGAAGAAAAATTTCCGTTCCGGCAGGAATAATAAGACCAAGTATGGACAGAATGCGCGAGTCTGTGTTCGCCTGTTTGGGAGATATTACCGGATTATCCTTTCTTGATTTTTTTTCAGGTTCAGGAATTATAGCGCTTGAAGCTTCGTCTCGCGGCGCTTTATTAATCGAAGCTGTCGAACAGGATAAGCAAAAACGGAAAATACTTTTAGAAAATGTATCAATTTCACCATGCCGGATTAACTGTCATTTTATGCCTGCGGAGCTTTATATAAAAAGAGCTAAAATTCCATTTGACATTATTTTTCTTGATCCGCCTTTTCCGTACCAATATAAATGGGAATTAATGGAAAATATCTCATCTTCATCTCTTGTAAAAAAAGAAACTAGAATACTCATTCACCGACCCCGCGAAGATTACCCAAAAAGGGACATTGCAAACATGGAAAGAAAAGACAGCCGTGAATACGGACGATCCGTTGTGGATTTTTTTACGGTAAATTAATTATGTTTAATTATTCTTGTTTTTTGGGAAAAATAAGCTGATAATATAATAAGCTAAAAAAATTTTATGGATATTAAAAAATCGTTTGAAAAATTTGATAAACAAAACTCATTTATAAGGGAAACCGTCAACAAAGATGTCAAAGGCTCACAGAAAGCGGAACTAAACCGTAAAGGCAACCAACTTTTCAACAGCGGGAACATTGAAGCGGCAAAGAGGATTTTTATGACTACAGGATATTCCGACGGATTATCCAGAGTTGGTGATTATTACAAATCACAAAACAGGCCGCTTGAAGCATTGCGAATGTACTGGATGGCTCCGGATAAAACAAAAGCACAGCCTTTAATTGAGCAAGTTGCGTTCCTTTTACAAGGGTTAATTGCGGAAGATAATCCTCTTTCAGAAGTTTCTGAAACTTCTGAAGAACAGGAATGGGAACAAGAACTGAATAATGAATGAATTAAAAAGCCCTGAAAGAAAACATAGTACGTATGAAGAAAAAAGAATAACTAAAATGCTTGAAAGCATCTGAGAAAATGGAAACTCAGTCTCTTGCCGGCCTTGGCCCCGCCGAACTTGAAAAAGTTATTTCTCCCCTGCCCCGTTTCCGCGCTGTACAGATTTACAAATGGATAATTAAAGGCGTTTCTGATTTTGAACAAATGACAGACATCCCGAATTCTCTTCGCACGGAATTAAAAGATCATTTCCGCCTTTTTTCGGGCTCTGTCGTTAGCTGTCATGAAGACGCCGATACAATGAAAACAGCCATAGTTATGGAAGACGGCCAAAAAATAGAAGCTGTTTTATTAAACGACGGGAAAAACCGTCTTACAGCCTGTCTTTCTACTCAATGCGGATGCCCTGCAGGGTGTGTTTTTTGCAAAACAGGCACTCTCGGTTTTAAACGCAACCTTAACTCCAACGAAATTGTCGAACAGTTTTTTTTACTCACTTCTTTAGCCGCCGCAAATGAAAAAGCGCAAAAAAAAGAAGAACACTTAAAAGAAAAACATATAATCGACAACATCGTCATTATGGGAATGGGCGAGCCCCTCCTTAATCTTGAGCAGCTTAGAAAAGCAATCTCAATTCTTAATGATCCTTCAGGTTTAAATTTTTCAAGACGGAGAATTACCGTTTCTACCTGCGGAATATGCAGCAGTATGTTTGACATCGCTGAAAACGGACCGTTTGTGCGGCTCGCCCTTTCGTTAACCACGGCTGACGAGATACTGCGCCAAAAACTTATGCCCGTTACTGCGGCAAATCCTCTTCAAAAAGTAAAAGAAGCGCTTAGCCTTTTTCAGCATAACGGCGGAGGACGCATTACCCTCGAAATTCCCCTGCTTGGCGGCATTAACACCCGTGATCAGGATGTTGTTTTAATTGCGCGTTTCGCGGAAGGAATAGACAGTGTAATAAACATAATCCCGTGGAATCCTGTCGAAGGCCTTGAGTTTGAAGGCAACGTTTTACACGAACCTTCAAAAAAAGAAATTGTCGAATTTATAAAGAAACTTGAAAACCTTGGGTTAAAAGTTACCACACGGCTCCGCAAGGGGCGAGGAGTGTTGGGAGCCTGCGGTCAATTAGGTTAACTAGTGTCTGTCCACAAAGTCGGTTACTTTGCGGACAGACGTTATATTTTCTCGCCTAAAGGATACGAAAATACGATTTTTAAAGTAGTCTGTCTATAATGTGGACACATTATAGACAGACTCTAACTATGCAATATATCCAGTGTCAGTGAAAACACCAGCGGAATTTGAGTTACAAAAAACAGTAAAAATCCCAATGCTGTCTGCTGGGAAAAAAAAGCCCAATAAGCAGTTGAAGCGGCAATCGGCAAAACCAGAATACAGATAATTGAAATTATTGCTGTGTACCAGCGAAAATTACTTAACATCCAGTTAATAAAAAAAGGAATGCCAATAGCAAGAGCTGTCCATAATAAAGGAACAGCTACAAGCAAAATAGGCTCGTTTGCGGAACTCCAGCTTAATGCCCGCATAGCCGCAACCGGAATTAGCCATAACATAGCGAAATTCGCAAAATCCATATCTCCGGAAAAGCCGCTGAACAGCATTAATAATAAATATATTAATAAAGGAACAAGAACTGTTAGGCTTACAATGTCTATAAAACCAAAAAGCCAGCGTGAAAAACCAAAACCTCCCGGGTTAACAAAATAACCCAGGAAGAATTGAATAATCGCTGTTATGCTTCCAAGCAACAATGCCCATACGCTGCCTGAGCCGCTTGTGCCTGTAAAAGAACGCCGCAAAAGATAAAAAAGAGGAACCCACAACAGACAAAAAAAGCTCATATCCCGAAAAAACCTGCTTCAGGAAAATTTCGCGATGGGCACAAAAGTATCTGTCTTAAGCGATGCTCCGCCGACAAGAGCGCCGTCAATATTTTTCATCGCCATAAGCTGCGCCGCGTTGTCAGGTTTTACAGAGCCGCCGTATTGGATTATGATTTTTTCCGCCGCCGCTTCTCCGTAAAGTCTCGCTATAACCTTGCGTACAAAGGCATGTACAGCCTCAGCGTCTTCGGGAGTCGCTGTCTTTCCTGTACCGATAGCCCAGACAGGCTCATAAGCGATAACAACGCTGGACAGATCAGACGCGTCGACACCTTCAAGCCCTCTGACAATCTGTGTCTCACATACTTCTTCTACCCGGCCGGCTTCACGTTCTTCAAGTAATTCGCCGATGCAGAGAATCACCTCAAACCTATGCTTTAAAGCAAGTTTTACTTTTTTATTAATTAAAGCATCGTCTTCTTTATAAGAGTGGCGTCTTTCACTGTGACCGAGAATGATTGATTGAACGCCCAAATCTTTAAGCTGCAGGACAGAAACTTCACCTGTATGCGCACCCTGTTCCTCGCACGCGCAATTCTGCGCGCCGAGGCGGATATTCGTGTTTTCAACAATCGCCGAGACAGTTTCAAGGCATGAAAAAGACGGAGCGATAAGGTATTCATGTTTTCCGTCTTTCAGTTCATTAACAAGAGCCTGAGCCAATTCAGCCGCCTCAGCGCGCGTCTTGTGCATTTTCCAATTACCGGCAATATAATACGGTCTACCCACGGCACACCTCAATACCGGGAAGTTTTCTGCCTTCCAGTAATTCAAGCGAAGCGCCGCCGCCTGTAGAAACATGGCTCATTTTTGAGGCAAGACCGAATTTGTTAACAGCCGCGACAGAATCGCCGCCGCCGACAATAGTGATACTTCCCTTGCTTGTAGCCTCAGCGACAAGTTTCGCCACCTCTTCCGTGCCTTTAGCGAACGCGTCAAACTCAAAAACACCTACAGGTCCGTTCCATACGATTGTTTTCGCTCCTGAAAGCACTTCCTTGTATTTGGCTAGCGTTTTCGGTCCTACGTCCATTCCCAGCATATTATCCGGAAGATCAAGCCCGTCAACAGGGACAGGAACTGATGTCGCGTCAAATGTTGTCCCCGCTACATGATCCAACGGAAGCACAATCTGTACATTCGAACTTTTCGCTGTGTCAAGGATTTTCTGCGCTGTATCAAGTTGATCGTCTTCAACAAGCGACTTACCAATCTTGTGTCCTTGTACTTTAAGGAATGTGTAAGCCATACCGCCGCCGATGACAAGAGCGCTTGCGTTTTTAAGAAGGCTCTCAAGAACGGCAATTTTTGACGAAACTTTCGCTCCGCCGATAATAGCAACTAACGGCTTTTGAGGATTTGTTACAACCGGCTCAAGATAATTGACTTCTTTTTCCATAAGGAAGCCGGCTACGGATACAGGCACAAATTTGGCAATTGACGCTGTTGAAGCATGATCTCTGTGAGCGGTGCCGAAAGCATCGTTTACAAACACATCGCCGTAGGTAGCAAGCTCTTTCGCAAGCTTGTCAAGGTCAGCGGCGTCTTTTGCTGTTTCTTCCTTGTGGAAGCGGGTATTTTCAAGCATGATTACAGAACCGTCTTTCTGACTTTCTATAAACGCTTTTTTCCCGTAACAGCCGTCTTCTCCCGCGAAAATCACCGGCTTGCCGAGTTTTTTCTCAAGGTAAGCAGCGACAGGAGCCATACGGTGTTTACCCTTAATGTAAGCATCCTCATCAAAAGCTTTGCCGTCTTTCTCGGCTTTTTCTTTCGCCTTCTTGGCGTCCTTGGAAGGATCGCCAAGATGGGACATAAGCGTAAGGGTTTTTACTCCTTGCTCCAGAATATATTGAATGGTCGGTATGGCGGCGACAATACGGGTATCGTCCTGCACTACCCCATCTTTCATCGGTACATTGAAGTCAACACGCATAATTACACGTTTGCCCTTCAGGTCAACTGACTTGACTGTTTTAATCATTGGCTGCCTCTACTTCTTGCTATCGATATATTTCAGTAAGTCAACAACTTTGTTTGAATAACCCCATTCATTGTCATACCATGAAACAACCTTGAAGAATCTCTTTTCGCCCTTGAGATTGTTCTCAAGAGTGGCTTTGCTGTCATAAATCGAAGTGTTTACATTGTGGATGACATCGCTTGAGACGATTTCTTCGTTACAGTAAGCCAGAACACCTTTCAAGTAGGTTTCAGAAGCTTTTTTCATAGCAGCGTCAATTGCTTCAATAGAAGTGTCTTTCTCAGCGCGGAATGTCAGGTCTACCACCGAGCCTGTAGGTGTGGGAACACGGAAGCTCATGCCGGTGAGTTTTCCCTTGGTAACGGGAAGAACTTCGCCAACCGCTTTGGCAGCGCCTGTTGTGGAAGGAATAATGTTGATAGCCGCAGCACGCCCGCCGCGCCAGTCTTTCTGGGAAACTCCGTCAACAGTTTTCTGTGTGGCTGTATAGGAATGGATCGTGGTCATAAGACCGGTTTCAATACCAATGCCTTCTTTAAGAATTACATGAACCACCGGGGCAAGACAGTTGGTGGTGCAGCTTGCGTTGGACAATACATGATGCTTCGCCGCGTCGTA
>JAITFK010000198.1 GCA_031281555.1 Treponema sp.
CTATACGGCGCATATCATCACATAACGATCCCCGGCAAGGAAAACGCTCCGTTGTCCGAGACTTACGACGTGGTTGGCAGTCTGTGTGAAAACAACGACAAGTTCGCCATTCAAAGAAACCTGCCCAAGATAGACGTTGCCGCTGACGGCGCAGGGGATTTTGTGGTTATTCACGACGCAGGCGCGCATGGAAGAGCGATGGGCTTTAACTACAACGGCAAACTCCGCTGCGGCGAGTTGTTGCTGCGTCAGGACGGGTCTATTGTGCAGATACGCCGCGCCGAGACAGTGGACGATTATTTTGCTACACTGGATACTGCGGGTGTTAAAGATTTTTGTTAAGGATATTAACCACGAACCACACGAACACTCACGAACCAAGAAAGCGGTGAGATTTACTACATATATGCTCGTAGTAGAAAGATAGAAGTATTAGGGGTTTTTGTTCGAAAGTTTTGCGTGAGGTTTTTACGACAAGATAACGGACAAAACCCCCCTAACCTTCCGCTCTTGTCTAACGCATTTATCAGTGGTAAACTCAAATCTCTCTTTGTTCGTGAGTGTACCGAAGGTACGCAGTTCGTGTGGTTCGTGGTAGATTATTTTAGAATATTTTTGGAGGAAATAAATGATAACAAGAAACCAAAATATAGCCAACCTAAAAGCGGGCTACCTTTTCCCTGAAATCGCAAAGAGACGGCGTGAGTTTGCCGCCGCTCACCCCGAGGCGAAGATCATCAGCTTAGGAGTCGGCAATACCACAGAGCCTATTTTACCCCACATAAACAAGGGACTTGTTGAGGGAGCGAAGAAACTTGGAACGGTAAAAGGCTACTCAGGCTATCAGGACGAAGGAATGGCGCAGTTGAGGGAAAAAATATCTTCGGTTTTTTACAAGGGAAAATTTTCGATAGATGAAGTGTTTATCTCCGACGGGGCAAAGTGCGACATCGGCAGATTGCAAACGCTCTTTGGAGCGGGAACAAAAATCGCCGTTCAAGACCCTTCGTACCCCGTCTATGTTGACGGCTCTGTTCTTGTAGGAGCTGCAGGCGGCTGGGAAGGCGCAGGTTATGCCGGAATTACATATCTTCCCTGCACAACAGAAAATAATTTTTTCCCCAACTTGGATTTAATTCCGCAGAACAGCCTTATCTATTTTTGTTCACCTAACAATCCGACAGGAGCGGTTTCAACCCGAGATCAACTTGCCTCATTGGTAAAAGCCGCTGTCGAAAAAGGCTGTATCATTATTTTTGACGCCGCCTACAGTGAATTTATCCGTAACCCATCGCTGCCAAAAACCATCTACGAAATAGACGGAGCGGCTCAGTGCGCCATTGAAGTAAACTCATTCTCAAAGCCCGCCGGATTTACCGGAGTGCGTCTCGGCTGGTCTGTAGTTCCCAAGGCGATTAAGTATTCAAACGGTGAAAGCGTCAACGCTGATTGGGCTAGAATAGCCGGAACAATTTTTAACGGCGCATCCAATATCGCTCAGGCGGGAGGACTTGCCGCATTAGACGACAACGGACTGAAAGAAATTCGCAAGCTGACGGATTTTTATCTTGGAAACGCAAAGTTGATAAGAGCCGCTCTCGAAAAACAGGGAATAAACTGCATAGGCGGCGATAACTCCCCGTACATCTGGGCGCACTTCCCCGGCAGGGACAGTTGGGAAGTATTTTCTCAGATACTGGAAAAGTGCCACGTTGTAACCACACCCGGCGCAGGCTTCGGTCCTGCCGGACAGAGCTTCATACGCTTCTCGGCTTTCGGTCACAGAGCGGACGTAGAAGAAGCGTGCAGACGGCTTGGCTCTCTGATGTAAGAAAAATTTACCATGAACCAGCCGTACACGCCGAAGTTAAAGGAAAGGAGCATTTATGATTGACAGTAACAAACTATACAATATAATTAAATTATAGCGTAAGGAGTCCAGCCATGAACTCTCCCATCTACATCACTGAAATAAAACAAATCATCATCTCCGCCAGAAACAAAGCCCACACCGCTATTAATTCTGCAATGGTAGAAGCCTACTGGCTTATCGGAAAAAGAATTGTCGAAGAAGAACAAAACGGCAAACAACGGGCGGAATACGGCAAAGAAGTAATCAAAACACTCTCCGAAGAACTACAAAGTGAATTCGGGCAAGGCTTTGCGGAACGCTGTCTTCGGGAATACAGGCAATTTTACCTGAATTTTATGGATTTTGAATTTGGCGCACACTGTGCGCCAAATCTAACATGGTCTCATTACAGGCTGATTATGAGACTTACCGATAAAAATGCCGTAAAATACTACCTTACCGAAGCTTCCGAAAACAACTGGTCTGTCCGAACCTTGGACAGAAACATTTCCACTCTTTATTATCAGCGCCTGTTGTCTTCACAGAATAAAGATATCATTGTAGCGGAAATGAAAGAAAAAACAGCGGATTTTCAAGATAAGCTGGAATTCATCAAAAATCCCGCTGTCCTTGAATTCCTCGGACTTCCCAACAATTCCGGCTATATTGAAGCGGAACTTGAAAAAGCCATCATCGACCATATTCAACAATTCCTTCTTGAATTGGGGAAAGGTTTTGCTTTTGTATCCCGTCAGCAGTTAATAAAGACGGAAACGGCGGAATTTTATATCGACTTGGTATTCTACAACTTTATTTTGAAATGTTTTGTTCTTATAGAACTCAAAACGAATAAAATCACACATCAGGACATAGGACAGCTTGATATGTATGTTCGCATGTTTGACGACATGAAAAAACGTGAAGGCGATAACCCGACAATCGGCATTTTGCTTTGTACCGAAACCGATAAAACAATAGCGCGATATTCTGTTCTTAATGAAAACAAACAGCTATTTGCCGCAAAATATATGCCTTATTTGCCTACCGAAGATGAATTGATAACTGAAATTGAACGACAGAAGGAAATATTGAAAATTCAATTTAATAACGATAAAGATACCTCGGGCAATTTGTGAGATAAAAAATTATTTAGAAAATATTTTTATTTCAATAATACATATTATTAGTTATATCATAAATTAAATTTTTAATGTCTTCCAAAGAATTAATTTCTTCTTTAGAAATAACACATCCTCTGCCCACTATTACATTACAATTAAGCGCAATTATTTTGTATAAAATATCCGTATATTCATTTTTATTCATAATGTCATCTATTCTGTCTTTGAATAATCCTTCTATTGCATATATTCTGCCGACAGAATGAGGAGATGCTATTATTGCCAATAGAATGTTTTTATCATTTAACTCCATAATTCTATTGAATGCCTCTCTTTCTTTAAGAATTACACTTCCAAAACCAACTCTATACCCATAAATAGTCCCTTTCGTTAATATTTCATAATCATTTTTTATTTCTTTTGGGATAATAATACCTTTATTTATTTGGAAATAATTATAATAATCATCAATGTAAGTTTCATATAATTTTATATTTCTATGTTGAATTCTCAATTTTGTTATATTTGTAAGATAAGTAAATTCCGGTTCTGTTCCTTTAATCTTTGACAGTTTATATTTTTTATCAAGTGTTTTTATTATATTATTTTCAGCATATAT
>JAITFK010000001.1 GCA_031281555.1 Treponema sp.
TGGCCCGCGTAAAGCCTGTTTCTACCATAGCGAAACCAGCCTGCATAAAGAATACAAGAGCGGCTCCTATGAGTACCCACATGGTGTCAACTGAAGAAAATTCCATAAAATCCTCCTAATAAAAATTAAGGCGTGTGCTCCCCATAGGAGAACACACGCCTTTGTGTGTTGTGTAAATCCTGACCACTTATATATCAGGATACTATATAACGCTGAAAAGTATCTCGCCGTATACCGGGAATGGCCAGTGTTTTCTTGCAACAAGCGTTTCAAGCTCGTCAACAACCAGTCTTAATTCCGACATTGCGGTATATATACTGTTGCGATAGAACTGCGCTTGAGCTAAAATTTTCCGCTCCTCTTTTGAATCTAAAAGAGCTTTTTCCAGTGTAGACAAATTTTTAAGCATACATGCTGTCAGTTTCGATATATTACCTACCAAGTGTTCCTCCAGTGAAGAATCATAATAACCCAACGCTTTCTTTCGTTGAAGAAGTTTCATAAGATCGTTTTGGTAATCTATACATGCGGGCATTATTTCGCCTTTGACCATATCTACCATGGTAAGCGCTTCTATGTGAATGGTTTTACAATAAGCTTCCATTAGTATTTCATACCGCGAGCGAAGTTCCGCTTCGGTGAAAACATGATGTTTGGTAAACAATTCAATGCTTTTTGGAGAGATAAATTCGGGAAGAGCTTCCACAGTGGTCTTGTAGTTTGATAACCCGCGCTTTTGAGCTTCCGCTAACCACTCATCAGAGTAATTATTACCGTTAAAAATGATCCTCTTGTGTTCGTGGTATGTGCTTTTTATAAGCTCCGCCAAATCACTGTTAAAATCTTTCGCTTTCTCCAGACGATCCGCAAACTGCCGTAAAACTTCCGCAATTACCGTATTCAATACAATATTGGGTCCCGCTATTGAAAAAGAAGAACCAATCATACGGAACTCAAACTTGTTTCCGGTAAACGCAAAGGGCGATGTACGGTTACGGTCGGTTGAATCCTTCGGGAAATGCGGCAGAGCCGTTACGCCGATTTCCATGTGGCGTTTTTCCTTACCCTGGTAATTAGTCCCAGCTTCAATCGAATCAAGAATCTCAGTCAATTCTTCTCCGAGAAATACTGATACGATGGCCGGAGGCGCCTCATTCGCGCCCAACCGATGATCGTTTCCGGCGCTTGCCGTTGAAACTCTCAACACATCCTGATACTCATCCACCGCCTTAATTACCGCTACCAAAAACAACAAAAACTGCGCGTTGTCATGAGGAGTTTTTCCGGGTTTAAGCAAATTTATTCCGGTATCGGTACTGATAGACCAGTTATTATGCTTTCCGCTTCCGTTGACGCCGGCAAACGGCTTCTCATGAAGCAAACAGGCGAGGCCATGCTTGTTCGCGATACTCTTCATCAGTTCCATCATCAGTTGATTGTGATCGGTGGCGATATTTGTCGTTGTAAAGATAGGCGCAAGTTCGTGCTGTGCGGGAGCGACTTCGTTGTGTTTAGTTTTTGCGCAGACACCGAGCTTCCATAGCTCTTCATCAAGCTCCTTCATAAAAGCGGATACTCTTGGTTTAATCGCTCCGAAATAGTGATCCTCAAGCTCCTGTCCTTTAGGCGGACGCGCTCCGAACAGGGTCCGTCCGGTATAGATCAAATCGGGGCGTAGCAGGAACATCTCTTTATCAATAAGGAAATATTCCTGTTCGGGACCGACTTCCGCTATGACACGCTGGGCGGATGTATTGCCGAAGAGCTTGAGTACGCGCAGCGCCTGCTTGTCAACGGCTTCCATAGAGCGCAGCAAAGGCGTCTTTTTATCAAGCGCTTCGCCTGAATATGAACAAAAGGCTGTAGGAATACACAGTGTTCCGTCCTTGATAAAGGCATACGAAGTTGTATCCCAAACAGTATAACCTCTCGCTTCAAAAGTAGCGCGCAAGCCGCCTGAGGGAAAACTGGAAGCATCAGGCTCACCTCGTATCAGTTCCGCTCCTGAAAACTCCATGATGACTTTTCCGTCTCCTGACGGTGAAATAAAACTGTCGTGTTTTTCCGCTGTAGTGCCTGTCATTGGCTGGAACCAATGCGTAAAATGAGTAGCGCCTTTTTCTACAGCCCAGTCTTTCATGGAAGCGGCAACCGCATTAGCAACGTCAAGCTCCAGATGCGTGCCTTGCGACATTGTTTTTTTCAGCGCCTTGTAGATTTCCTTCGGAAGCCGCGCTTTCATTACTTCGTTATTAAAGACCATGCTTCCGAATAATTCCGGGATTTTCTTCATAATTAACCTCTCCTTTGCATGGCCTTGAGACCATACTTTTTATTCGAACAGGAAACAACGCTTCCTGAAAGTTTCATAAAAAACAAAAAAAGACGCCGCAGACGTAAGTCCACAGCGCCTTTGCTGTAAGCTAATTTACTTATACAAAAAATAAAATTTTTTGTCAAGCCCTAATCCTTGATATACCGTAGCCCGGAAAAAAGGTATTATAAAGGCTTTTATTCGTATCATATTTATCGTACTCATTATTAAACTTACCGTACGAGTATAATATTGATAGTAAAATTTACTATACGCAGGTTTAGTGGTAAAATACAGCCTGTTATAGAAATTTTTAAAAAATAATTTTTACCGATTATCCAGAAAACACTGATAATGGACGGAACCGTCATTTTTTACCCTGATTTCAGGAATAGACTTGTGAAACAACGCGAACCTTCGGTTCGAGGTTGGTTGTTTCACAAGTCTTGCATTTTTTCGGGCTAAAGCCCTACAAAAATGCTTTTTATTAAAGGAAATTGTTTAGAAACTGAAGTTTCTAAACAACTCTAACATTATCGATTTTCTTTTCGCTTTTTATATTCTTTACATTATCAGTATGCCCAAATTGATATATACCTATATTTCTTATGTATTTCATTAGGGAACCTCTAAAAACTTCAGTTTTTAGGGGTTCCCATTATTAACTCATCGCTGTTTTCGTTGGAAAAATACTCATCTTCGGCGCTTATATTTGGGGATAAAAATATTTCTTTATGTTTATATAATATACTTTTTCCCCGGCAGAAATAAAATAAGAGAACCACTAAAAACCCCGTTTGGGTTTTCAGTGGTTCCCATAACGATTTTCTTCTTTATAACATATCCATAATATTTTATCATCTTTATCTGTCATTATTTGATAATATGTTGGCGCGGATTCCTGATTTCATTTATTCGTATACCTAAATGAAGCATTCCATGTATTATTTTTTTTATTTCCCCGTCAATATTGAGAATACGGGTATAGGAATTTTAATCATATCAAGACGCCTCTTTCCATCCGTCAATCAATAAATCGCCTTTTTTAACATTTGTACCATTAATGAAATTCATTATCAATTTATATTGAATAATATTTATTATCAAAGTTTGTTTTTAAATCCTTGATTGAAACGTCATTTTTTTATTGCTTTTAGATTGTTTTTACGAATCAATATATTGTTTGTATCTTATTCGGTTAAGTTATTTTTGAAGCAATTCGACTGATTGACACAAACAATTATTTTTTTCACAATTATATAAATTATGGAAAAAATCCCCGATGGTCCTGTATCTCGTACATGGCTGGAGAGTTTAAGTACCTCTGAGTTAATTAAACTGGCTGACAGTTTCGGTATTGATATTCCGCATGGACTGGAAAGAATTTTTATCATTGAGGAACTGCTTGAATACTCGGATACAGGCGTCCAGGGAAAAACCGATGATTTGGAAATCAATCCCGCTTATATTGAAACTACGGTGCTTCCGAAACAGTATAATATTTCCTATATAGAAGTAATAATAAGGGATCCGTTATGGGTTTATGTTTATTGGGAAATAAAGGGACATGACAGGGAAATACATGAACATGCGGATGACTTTAAGGGCTATTGCCTGAGGGTTGTTCCGTTAAGTGAAAAAAATACGGAATTAAATGAAGCTTCCTTTACTGTCCCGGTTAATACAGATGACTCAGCCAGATATTTGGGATTTGCGGAACATTCTTCCCGGTCGCATGGACGCTATATTATCAGGCTTGATGTAATACGCGGCAGTTCCGAATTACCTGTTGTCGAATCACTTCCGTTCTGTCTGCCCAAACTAATAAAAAATGAAGATATTAATACCATGAAAGAAAATCCGTTATTCCGCTTTTCGGGAGTGCAGGATTTATCAATAATAAAAAATACAGACAAGCAATCAAAAGTTAAAAGGCACTGATTATGGAATTCCATTACGCAATTTCCCTTGTTCTTGAAGCCCACGTTCCGCTTGTCAGGGAATACATCAAAGATGATGATCTGCTGCAATCCGGTGAAGAAGGCCGTTTTTTTGATTATGTAACGGAAACGCTTATTCCGCTTCTTGAAGTATTTGAAAGGCTGGAGAATGATCATGTACCTTTCCGGCTTGCTCTGGCGATTTCACCAATTCTGTGTTATATGCTTAATGATGATCTCCTTCAAAGAAAATACCTTAATTTTATTGACAAGCAAATTGAATTCGGCAGACAGGAACTTGAACGCACAGCAGGACAAAGTGAGTTAAATAAACTTGCGCAGTATTATTACAACAAAATAGTAGATAGAAGAATAGCTTTTACGGAACGTTACGAAAAAAACCTGCTGAAAGCAATTGATTTTTACAAACGCAGAGGAAAGGTGGAGATTCTTGCAAGCTGTGCAACCCATGCTTTCCTGCCGTTTATAAGCCATAACTCCGAATCAATTCAAGCGCAATTTGAAATACCTGTCTCAGGCTACCGCCGCTATTTCGGAAGCTGCCCCCAGGGTTTTTGGCTGCCTGAACTCGGCTGGATATCCGTAATAGAACCGTATTTACGTTCTTATAACTACAGCTATACAATTGTAGACAGCCACGGCCTTTTATTGGGCAGCCCTTCGCCCGGAAAAGGGTGTTTTTTTCCGGTAAAAACACCTGACGGTACTTTTATTCTTGGCAGGGATTTTTATTCCATTCAGGAAATAAATAAAATGGCGTCCAATGAATTGTACCGCAACAATGACCGTGATGTGGGTTATGAACTGCAATCTGATACTGTAAGCCAATTTTTAAGCCCGGAAGGGGAACGGCGCAGAACAGGGTACAAATACTGGTCGCGTGGCAAAGACGGCAATATTGTTTATGACCCTCAGGCCGCTTCCGCCCTGACAGAACAACACGCAAGGTTATTGCTGGAAAATACAGTTTCCCGCCTTGAAAAAGCGTCAAAATATATGGAAGAAGCGCCGCTGTGTCTTTATGCACATAACGCGGGAAATTTCGGCAATAACTGGTACGAAGGTCCGCAGTTTATCGAGGCGTTTTTCAGAATGTCATGCGGTTACAGAAATTTACAGCTTTTAACGCCAAGTGAATATATTTTTAAACAGGATCTTTCTTCCATACAGGTTACTATTCCCGAATTTTCTTCCTGCGGCGAAAATGGTTATGCCGAAACATGGCTTGATGTTTCAAATGACTGGATATACCGTCACCTTGTGCGCGCAATGGAGAGAATGACAGAACTGGCGGAACGTTTTCCAGATGACACGGGAATTAAGGAACACGCCTTGAATCAAGCGGCGCGCGAAATAATTATCGCACAATCTTCCGACTGGCCGTCTATGCTGTACAAGCAGGACTCTACCGAATATGCGCGTAACCAGGCGGAAAACGCGCTACGTAATTTTACAACCATATATGAAGCTCTGGGCAGCAACTATATCAGTACAGAATGGCTGACCACTCTGGAACGCCGTCACAATATTTTCCCTAATATTAACTACCGTGTTTTTCGACGGAAGAAATAAACAGTATTATATGCTATACTTGTATTATGGAAGGTGAACATTATGACGATCTTACCATACTGTGAATAAAATCAGGACTAACAGGAGGTTAATATGACATTTGGCGAGAGGATGAGGGATGTACTTGAACAGGGATGGACTGTATCCAAAGATTTAGCTGCCAAGGCCGGAGCAAAAGCGCAGGATCTCGGAGAGAGAGGCATTTTGATGCTGGAAGTCAAGCAACTGGAATACCAGGCGGAAAAGCTAATTTCTCGTCTTGGAAATGAAGCTTATATTGCGTTTACAGAGCAAGATAAAAATACTATTGACCGTGATACTGTGGAAATAAGAACAATTCTTGAAGAAATTGCTGTGGTCAAGGATGCAATAGAAAAAAAGGAAGCTGAGCTTAAAAACCGTAAACAAGGCTAAAAGACGGTATAACAGCTGGACTTAACCCCAGCCAGTATACAAAGTTAAGCAACTTTACTTAAATAATATTCATTAGGTGCAAGATAGTCAAGTACCGAATGAATCCGTTCGCGGTTATAATAACCTTCGACATA
>JAITFK010000064.1 GCA_031281555.1 Treponema sp.
TTGTATAGAAGCGTAAATTATTTTATCAGCGGGCTTTACAACAAAGCTGCGCTTTTTATCCAGTTCGGCGCAAAACAAAATGTAATTTTTCTCGTCGGTATAAATGCCGAACGGCATAATCGCCGTATCCGCTTCGCGCGTACCGAAATATCCCGCGTGGACAAATTCGGCATACGACGAAAAGACCTGAGCTTCTGTAATATCAAATATTTCGTCCGCGCGCGAAACATCAATGTCAAAAAGACCTGCCGGCGTTAACAAGTCCTCGTAAAAATACACGGAATTAGCGTCGTTCAATAACTTGTTGGAAAATGTCGAAACAACCTGTGTCGAAACAACGAAATTCTGAATATTCAAATTCTCCAGACTCTTCTGGTTCTTAGGATCAATAATTTCAGCAAAGATTTTAAACGGCCGTTCGTTGATACTTGTTACACGCGACAGTTCAATGATAGTCCAAAACACATTAGCGTCGTAACTTTTGGGCGCTACTGTATCGTCACTTAACACCACAGCTACCGAATCGCAGTCGCCCTGCTTCACTACCGTATCAACAAAATTATGAATATCGTCGGTTTTGAATAATTTGATAACCGTGTCGGGATGCGTCATTTTTAACGCATCAATCAAATACTTGAATTTGCGGTTCTTGCCGATAACAAATAACGTAAGCGGGCGCCTTATCAAACCTGTTTTAGACGCTTGCAGCCTTCGTTCGGTTTTATACGGATGCGCGCGTTTGCGCCGCGCGGCGGCTTCATCATCTGCAACGCAGTACATTTTCCCGCTGAACACCGCGGTCGGGATACCCGCGCAATGGTTTTGCAGATATTCTTCGCGCGATACTGTGTCAATCGGATAAAATTCACAACCCCGGTACGACAAAAGTTCCAGCAGCACATTGCACAAATCAGGGTTAGATACCGCCAACGCCATGAACTGCCCGATTTTTTTATCATGAGCGAAAAACTGTATTTGTTTATCGCTTAACCCTAAAATATCTTTATGCAATGAACGCATAATGTCAGACGCTTCTTCGGTGCTTGTTTCAACCCCTATCGGTACGTTAGGCCGCAGTTTAAAATTGCCCAGTTTTAAAACCAAATCCAAACAGCCCAGATAATCCGCTCCGCACAATTCGCTGCCGACGCTTGTATTGTTATTCATAATTAAAATCGCTCTTGCGTGTTCAACACCTACGTCTTTTAACTCGCTTAAACTTGAGGGGTTTCCCTGCCGCACGATAAGGTTAATTTTGTATTTCGGTTTTTCGTCTAACGCGGCGACAGTGGCGGACAGTTCATCGAAAACCTGCTGCTTTTTCACGTCGGACAGCAGCAATACGGTTTTATGGCTGGGGTTATACATTAAGTCCGCCAAAATTGCGGGGACTTCCTTGTTATAGCATAAAACCAGCAAATGGTTTGATAAACGCAAACGCCCCTTTGCCCCGTCGCGGTTGGTAATGTAATTGCGTATAAAGGTGGTCATAATGGAAATAATAGTGCCAGAAAATAACAAGGTTCCCGAAATTATGGCAATCAGGCGCACGGTAAAGACGGCGTTATCGGGATTATTTGCTCCGGACGTACCGGTGTGGTATGTAAATATGGTTTTAAGCGCATCAGCATATTTTATGTTCTTGTCAATCAAAGTCAAAACGCCAGCCAGCGTCAGCACCAACAGCATCGCACAGAACAAAATCATCAACACCGCTGTAAAAATCGGGTGGCTGCTTTTGACAATCGTCCATGTGTTGTTTATCTTCTGTACAATTTTTCTCATATACTCCTCAAATTAATTTAAAATCCCTAACGCTTTGTCCAGTTGTTTTGTCCTTCCTTCCGCGTATAAGTTCCCGTGCCTCCGCCTGATGATTTAAACACCTTGGCTAAATCGCCGGGAAACGCGTTGTCGTCAAATCTTCTGTAAGTGTTTGCCAGGAAAGTAACACTTGTAAGTTTTTCGCAATTCAGGAATGCGTTGCCGCCTATGATATTTACGCTTGCGGGGATAGTAACGCTGGTCAGGCTTGTACAACCTCTGAATGCGTCAGTAGAGATACTTACCGCTCCGTCAAGGATAATAACGCTGGTAATTTGAGTACAATCTATAAAAATTTTGGGCTCCGTGGGATTGCCGTTGTAGGTGCCGGGAATGACCACCGCTCCGCTTATCGACTTACTTGCCGCTTCGACAAGCTGCATTTTACCGTTACCGCCATAGTTGGCAACGCTAACTGAGATAACATTTCCCCACTTCAGCTTGGTCAGTGTTGGCTGACCGGATGCAGTACTTACGCTGCCTTGCTTTGTCCAGTTGTTTTGTCCTTCCTGCCGTGTATAGGTTCCCGCGCCTCCGCCTGCGGATTTGTACAGCGTAGCTAAATCACCGGGGAACGCGTTGTTGCCAAATCTTAAACTGACAACGTCTCCCTTGAAAGTAACACTGGTAAGCTTATTGCAGTTAGAAAATGCGGGGCCGTCAATAATATTCATACTTGCGGGTATGTTAATGCTGGTTAGGGCTGTACAGCCGTTGAATGCGCTTGTAGCGATAGCTGCCGCGCCGTCAAGTAAGATGACGCTGGTGATTTGGGTACAATTTTGAAAGTTTTTTGCCTCCACCGGATTATCATTGAAGATACCGGGAATGACCAGCTCGCCGCTTATCGACTTATCTGCCGCCTGGAAACGCTCCCTTTTACGAGTACTGCTTTCATTAGCGGAAACTGAATAAGTATCTATCCACTTCAGTTTGTCCATAGTTGCCTTGGGGGAGTTCGCTGTGGCGTTCTCGATAGTCCAGTGGGCGAAAAGGTAATGGTTGCCTGCGGTGGCTACTTTTGTCTTTTCTGTTACCAGAGTCCCGCCTGTAGACTTGGTCCACCAGCCGTCAAACCTGTATCCGTTTCTGTAACCTTCAGGCAGCGCGCCATAGTTAGAGTCAAAGATTACCATCTTATAATTCGGAGGGCCGCTGACGCCGTTAAGGTCGAAAGTAACCAAACCGCTTTGGGCGCGCCAGTGCGCGTAAAGCGTGTGTTCTTTCGTTTTTTCCACGATTGTATCATTATCTATTAACGTTCCGCCGACAGCATAGGTATACCAGCCCAAAAAATCGTAGCCGTTTCTTGTAACTTTCGGAAACAGTTTAACATCATAAGGCGAGTTTGTAGTCCTGGTTATGCTTGCGGGGTTGGGCGTGCCGCCGCCTCTGGAGTCAAATCTCACTTTTACGTCGGTGTTAACTATTGTATTAACGTAATATCTGCTGTCAGAGCCGCTTGCCCAGCCGTCTTTTACACGCGTTACCAGAAACCAGTCTCCGTAACCCGGAAAGTAGTTTGAAAGATCCATACTCTCATAGCCTGTAAGCTTGCCGTTAATTGTTTTCTTGGATAATTTTGGCTCAATTTCAACATAGTTAAGAGAGGTAGATGTAGGGCGTGAACCGTACTGAGTTTTCCATTGACCGTTCCACGATACCTCATCAAAGGTAATCTTAATATTACCTTTTTTGTCTATCTCGTATTTCCCGCCGCCTAACGATAGATGTTCTATTATCTCTATATTATTTCCCTCAACAGTAGAACCAGCCAGTCTGGGCCTTACAGAGACGGTGCCGTTTTTATTGAATTGCAGAGCAACGCCTGTTCCATTTTTCCCGCCTCCATCTATGTAATATCCGTCCGGTTTCGGAAATTCACAGTAATAAGCCTGTACGTCTTTGGCGAATGCTTTCATATCATCGTATGCGAAAAGCGCATCCTTAATAGCTCCGACGGGTCCGGTCACTACTCCGACCACTTTATCCAATGCATATTCTAAGGCTACAACGCCCCCCTGACTGTACATCTTTTCCGCAATCTTCGTGAAAAGTCTTTTTTGTTCAGCAGCGTTAAAATACCCTTTAAACGCAATATTTCCCGCATCCGCAAGCTGTGCGGCAGTAAGGGACGGCTTAACCTCTTTGCCTGCCGCTTTGAGCATATCTTCTCCAGCAAGGAGCAAGAACATATCCGCCTTAAACTCATTCGGATTTTTCGGCTGCTTCCCATACGTATACGCAACTGCGTAAGCTAACTGCGCTTGTATCGTCCATGTCGATGCCGCTGCGCCCGCATCTAAAGGAAATAAAATATCGGGAGCCAATCCTGCAAGACCGCTTATAGCGGCGTCTTTTGCGGCTTTTGACTCAGCAATTCTTCTATAAACAGAATCTTTTTTAATACCCTCTCTGGGAAATGTGGAAGTTTTCTCTCGCAAGTCCTTAACCCAGTTTTCCAGCGCCGTTTCATTTACCGAAAACGCAATCACCTCTATTGTTTTTTCAATCGCCGCAATCGATTCCGGCGCTTGCGCAAAAACCACGCCTGTCCCGATTGTGAGTAACAGTAAACTTAAAAATACTTTCTTTTTCATGGTGTAAAATACTACATTGAATCAAAAGAAAAGCGGTGTGTTTTTAGCCACTTTTTATTGAATTTTTAGACAACGGCTCCGGTTTTAAAAACCCTTCTCTTTGCAAGGTAACATTCCTGTTAATTCCTGACGCCGAACTGGGCGGCCTTTTGTTTTGCCTCGCTGTTCCATTCCTGTAACTGACGTATTCTGGTAGAAGGAGATGGGTGGGTACTGAGGAATTGAGGTCCGCTGCTGCCCATAGCCGCCATCCGCTGCCAGAAGGGAACCGCTTCATCCGGATTATACCCGGCAATAGCCATAAGGAGAAGGCCGTAATGATCCGCCTCGCTTTCGTTACTGCGGCTGAACGGCAGAGTGCCGCCGATAATGGAGCCAAAATAAGCAGTGAGAAGCAATGCGGTTTGGACTTCCTCGGAAAGGCCTGCCGCCGCCGCTCCAATCGTAATCCCGATTATGCCGAGTTCCTGAAGTATACCGGCGCTTAAATTCTGCTGACCGTGGTTGAGTAATGCATGAGAAATTTCATGACCCAGCACAACTGCAAGTCCGTCTTCCGTCTTGGTTACGGGCAGAATCCCGGTGTAAACTACGATCTTGCCTCCGGGCATACACCAGGCGTTTACCTGGTCGTCTTTAACCAATTTGTATTCCCACCTGTAATCTCTAAGGTAATTGCCGTTACCTTCCGATTCGAGCCATTTCTGGGCTGCTGCAGCAAGCTTTTTTCCGACTCTTTCCACCATTAAAGCTTCTTCGGTGCTAGTAATAACGGTGCTTTCATTCAGGAACTCGGTGTACGCTTCAAAGGCCATGGGGAAAAGCTGGTTGTTGTTTATAAAGGCCATTGTCTTTTTCCCCGTCAGGGGATTGGTGGCGCAGCCGAAAATCAGAAGAATTATCGCCGAAATAGCTACGGCGGTTCTTCCCTTGATTCGCAGTTTATTCATCTTCATGATCTATCCTTCCTAAATAATTTAAAAAGCCCTAATGGCTCGTACATTGTTGGCGTAGTCCTTGTAGCCGACGTATTGATTGCCGTCGCTGAACAGTTTGGTCAGAGCGAGTGTGTAATTGCCTGCGTCCTGTGATGAAGACCAGTAAAATCCGTCTTCGAAACCGCCAAGTCCCTTCTGCTTAAGGTTTTTGTACATCAAATCAAGTTCGTCAATACTCGGTAAAAACCAGTCATTGCGCCAATTGATATTCAAATTGACGCATAGCCGCGCCGCACTTTCCTCTGCGCCCAAAGCCGCGATAATAAGCCGGGTGTTCTGTCTTCCGGTCCCGATCGCTGTTTCTGTTCCGGCAATATTCTTATTAGGCCCCCAAACAATTGCAACTTCCGTTCCGGCGGGCGCCGCCTCCAGATACCGCCAGCCGTCTGAAGTAAAGCCCTTGTCATAAAACACTATGCCGCCGGCAGGGCCGGTGTCTCCTATCTTGAATTGCTGCTGGGCGAAAAGCCCCATGCAGACCAACAATGCAAAAAGGACAAAAAATATCCTTTTCATATATCGAACCTCTCCGATTGAACCATCCGACTGATCAAAACTCCTTTGCGCTGCTTATTCGCCGTCCTTCCATGCTTTTTTTGCGTTTCCGTCTGAAAACTTAACCGCCTTAAAATCTTTACGAGCTAAAACATCAAAACCTTTGCCTGTTTCACTTGAATCAGATATACTAACCTCAATATCACAGGTTTTATTACCGGAAAATCCTTTACTCATTGCTCCAAGCCAGGTCCACATGGGTATACTTACTTTTTCGTTTGAAATACCGGAAAGCGTGAATTTATTTTTTGAAGTATCAAAAGCCTGACAACCAAAAATAAGGTCAACGCCGCCAGCACTCATTATATCAATCATAGCATACTTTCCGTTATATTCCGATGGAATTCCCGTTAAAGTAAATGTCCCTCCGTCGCTGGTTTTTGTATTGCTGCGGCTTTTGCCTTTACTGCACCCGGCAGTCATTATCCCCAAAATAAGCGCAATTGCCAATATTCCTGGTAAGTATTTTATTTTTGCCGTTGTTTTCTCCTTACCCATTCTTCGCTCTTTAATAAATAAATGCGGCTGACGCCATACATGACTGTGTCAGCCGCTTGTCCCTCCTACTCTGTTCTTCTGATCCAGTAATATATTCTGATTTGCGGTGACTCATTATCCCACCACCCGTTGATTCCCCATTTTTCATGAGCTGTCGGAATAACAGTATTATTAGTCGCATTCACCCAATTAGTAACTTGAGGAGCTATGTCCAACAACTTTTGCTTTGCATGTTCAAGCGATAGATTACTATCTTTACTGTGCAAAATGCTTCCGCTTGCCGTTCTTGCTATGACAAGACCATCTTCCCTCGAAAATGCCGCCGGCTCTTTATTTCTACTTTGCAGATTGTCATAAGTAGCCTTGGAAATATTCCAAATCTCCAGATAATACTTCCCCTGGTTCTGCTCGAAAGCCGCGCGTGCCATTACGGTTGCGAGATATATAATTCCTATTGAGATTCTTTTTCTCATAAAATCCTCTTTAATTTTTTATAAATCTTTACGAGCTGCCAAGCGGCCTGATTTGAGAAAAATACTATACTGTTTCAAAAAGAAAATGGTGAGTTTTTAGATATTTTTTATTGAATTTTTAGACAACGGTTCCGGTATTATATACCCCTCGCTTACCGCATAGATGGCGAATTTTGAAATGCTGTCAAAGCCTGTTTTGTCCAATATTGAGGTTATGTGTTTTCTGATCATCGATTCCGACACGCCAAGTTTTGCCGCCATTTCGTCCCGCTCCATGCCATGGCATACAAACCGGATTACGCTTATTTCATTTTCCGTAAACCTGGCGGTAAAGGGCATACGATCCGAATGGCCGGAATAGATGCTGTAGCCTTTCATGGTTTTGCGTATAACATGAAACAAATGATCGTTACCCATGTCTTTGTCAATAAAACTGTGCGCTCCGGCTTTCCGCGCTTCTTCGGTAAAAGTTATTTCCGGCATGGCTGTCATTATTACTATTTTAATTTCGGGGAATTCTTTGCGTATTTGCGCCGTATAGGTTATACCGGAAGAATTGTTTTTGGTTACCACGTCCATCAGTACGAGGTCGGGCTGCAGCTTCCGGCACAATTCAGGCGAGTCTGCGGCATCGTCTGTTGAACCCGCAACTTCCATGTCATCCTGCCCGCCGATAACCTGTTCCAGCGAATCACGCAGCATGGTTTGATCTTCCACAATAAGTATTCTTATCATTTTCTCAACCTCCACCGTAGCGGTCTAAAGTTTCAAGGAGTTTTTCGGTATTGTCATCCATCCGTAAATCATAAAGTTTAAAATATAATTCACGTTCCCGGGGGGTTAGGCTTTCCGCGCCAAGCTCTGCCGTTATCTTTCCGGTAGCGGCAGTATCGCCGTCCTGAATTGCTTTTTTAAGCCGCTGTAAAATCAAGCTCACAATCTCATTTTTTGTTTCTGCGTCTGTTTCTACAGCGTCCGCTTTACTCCGGTGCATGGCCGCTATATTTTCGCAAAAAGCGGGAAGTATCCCGCATATCTTTTGAGCGTCTTCATTCCGGCCAGCTTCTATCAGCAGCGCTTTGTCCGCCTGCAAATGAACAGGAAGCGCATCAAAAGATTCAACCAATGAAGTAAACCGCCTGTAATATTCTGTGTCTATTTCCAGTCCGCCGGAAGTTTTGCTCATCTCAAAAGCGGAGCGGTAATGGTTCAGTTTATCAATGCGTCTCTCCTCAACTGCAAGGGAATAGGGAGCAGAGGGAGAAGTATCAGCCGTTTCCCGCTTGTTAAGAAGTTTATTGATAATTACGTCTAACGCCTCGGGGCTTATCGGTTTAGAAAGATAATCATCAAAACCCTTTTCCAGATAAAGTTCTTTCATCCCCCGCAGAGCATTTGCTGTCAGCGCAACAATGGGCGTATGGGCATAGCCTTCTATTTTACGAATAGCCGCGGCGGTTTCAATGCCGTCCATTTCGGGCATCATGTGATCCATAAATATAAGATCGTATTTATTTTTATTGACTAATTCTATGGCTTCCCGCCCGGAAGCGGCGGTATCTGTTTGCAATCCGTAGGGAGCAAGTAAACCCCGCGCTACAAGGAGGTTTACAGGCAAATCATCCACCACCAATATTTGAGCGTGGGGCATCTGTGTAAGAGTAATAATTTTATCTCTTGTTTCTGACGCATAACAAAAATTACGCAGGGCTTCTGCGGTTTCCTCTCCGATTGGTTCGTATTCCCTTGAAATACCGGCGTTTTCAATACCTTGAATAATCTCTGCGGTAAAGACTGAACCGGAGCCGTATTTGCTTTCCACGCTGATACTGCCGCCCATCATTTCCACGAGATTTTTTGTGATTGCAAGCCCCAGGCCGGTTCCTTCGATTTTACGGTTTGCTCCGGTATCAAGCTGTGTGTAGCTGGTGAACAGTTTTTTTATGTCTTCAGCGCGTATGCCCATACCGGTATCCCGAACGGTAAAAACCAGCTTGACCATTCCGGTACAGTGGGCAGACCATGATATGTTAAGGGTTATAGTCCCTTCATCGGTATACTTAATCGCGTTTGAAAGCAGGTTGTTCAACACCTCTTTGACCCGTAATTCATCACCTATTAGCTTCGCCGGAAAATCCCCGTTGATTTCCAAGACAAAGTTAATGGGTTTGGAAGCGTTGTTTCCTTTGGAAAGGTACCGTACCATGTTGAGGTTAACAGTATCGTGAATAAACGGAGCGGTCTTGTATTCAACCGGAACAAGCTCAAAACTTCCGGCTTCGATTTTGGAAATGTCCAGAATGTCGTTGATAATCCCTAATAGCGAAACGCCTGACTGGTGTATCTGAATTATATTTTCACTGCTGGAAGGAGACGGCCCGTTTCGCAGTTCAATTTCAGACAGACCGATCACCGCATTAAGGGGAGTTCTAATTTCGTGGCTCATGGTTGCAAGAAATTCGCTTTTTGCACGCGAAGCCTGCATCGCTATTGCCGTCTGCTCTTCAAGTTCCAGGGTTCGTTCTTTTACCGTTGATTCCAGTATGACGTTGGATTGTTCCAACTGCTTATACATTACGCTGAACCGTTTGGACATGGTAAAAACCATCCCTATGTAAACCACAAATACGCTGTATGAAAAAAGGGAGGTGTTGTCTTTGAAAAACGTATTGTGCAGAAAGTCAAAAGCTCCGCACAAGTAACATATCACCATGCCAATCAGAATGTTGCCGATAGGCATGCTTCCCCCGGACTTAAGTTTTTTCCTGTTCCAAAAGTGGAAATATATAACTTCGTAAAAGAGAAGGTAACTGGCATAAATCATGGTTATTACATTCCATATTATTATGACTTCCTCCCCGTATTGACGGCAAAAAAAAGTCTGGGTCAGGCAAAGAAAAGAACTAAATGCCAAATAACCCCGGCTTATTTTTGTTGTCTCTCCCCTCCCCAAAGCTTCTAAAAACATTCCGAATATCGGGATAGCCATCATCAGAGAGCCGAATTCAAGGCGTCTGGATATGTCGGAATTATAAAACAGCGAATTAATTAATCCCTGTAAACTGACAATATAAACGCAGATAAGGATAGAGAATAACCCAAAGTAAAGGTTAAAAATTTCAATCTTCTTTTTGACAGATAAAAACAACATCATGTAATATATACCGGTAAAGGCAAAGAAGCCGCACAGAAAAATATACAGATAATTAATTCGCCTGGTCTCAATGTTTCTGTAGTTATCCATATATATAGGGGCCGAAGTATAGTACAGCCCTGTGCCCCTGTAGGTAGGATCACCCAGGATCCGCACAGCAAGGATATTGGTACCGGGAATAACAAAGGAACCGTCCACCGGAAAAGACACATCGTTCCACGTCCGCCTTTCCCTGATTCGGCCTGTTTCGCTCAGGTGCAGTTCTGACAGGATTAATTTCCCATTGAAATAAACTTCCCAGCCCTCGCCTAAACCTGCAAAATAAATTCCCGGTATTACTGAAACAGTCCCATTAATATACGCCATAGCTGTGCTGTCCATTTCCAGCAGGAAAACGACGGTAAATTCCTCCTCATCCTTTCCCCAGGGCGAAAGATAGCTGCGTTTTGGGATGTCGAGCCCTGAATCAATAATGCGCCGCGATGAAGTTTCAAAGCGCTTCCAAACGCCGGTCAGCCGCTCATCGGGAATCTTCCGCAAATCGGCAGGATCAAAGCCCTTTCTGGCATAAGTAGGACATTCTCTCAAGTTGGTGTAGATAGGACTGTTTCTGCTGTGCTTGTTATTATTTTTTTCATTCCATACATAAAGCGCCGCGACTAGCATTGCAGCGGCGTAAAAAATGAAGACAAGGTATCCGGAAATATTTTGTTTATGTAAAGTCATTTTTTCCTTAAGGAAATGAGTATTTTATACCTCCGTTTATTTTTAACGGCAGCTTTCTTATAAATATTATACTGTCTTTTTATCCGCCGCTCCAAGCTCCCAAAAAACCAACTGCGGGAGAGGAACCTTTTTATAGATAACTTTTCCGGTTTATACTATAATTACCGTTATGGAAGCAACACAGACAGCCAATCCACCCAGTTTTGAAACGGTTTGGGCGGCACTACAGGAAGTCGCTAAACGGCAAGAAGAAACCGCCCGTCAAATGCTGGAAACTGACAGGCAAATGCAAGAAACTGACAGGCAAATGCAAGAGACTGCCCGTCAAATGTTGGAAACTGACAGAAAAATGCAAGAGACTGACAGGCGACTCGGCAAGCTGGGCAACCGTATGGGTGAAATTATTGAACACATGGTTGCACCTAATCTGCGGGAGAAATTCAGGGAGTTAGGTCTTAATTTCCCTCAAGCCAATCCCAATTCCGATGTTGCTGATTATGATAACAACATATTCCTTGAAATTGACGTTAAACTGGAAAACGGCGATAAAGCCATGCTTGTCGAAGTAAAAACCAACCTTACCATTGAAGATGTGCAAGAACATATTAAACGCCTTGAAAAAATGCGTATGTATGCTGATTTGCACGGCGACAAGCGTACTTTTCTGGGTTCTGTTGCAGGGGTGATAGTAACAGCAAGTGTAAAAGAATATGCGTTAGGAAAGGGATTATATGTTATAGAACCTTCCGGAGAAACCTTTAATATTACTCCGCCAAACGGTCAACCAAAAGAATGGTAATTATAATAAATTCTGCCTGCTTGTGCTTAAAACACACTGTAACTTTCGCCTAACTCCGGTACTTGTTCCCGCTTTTCATAATACAATGGATTGAGTAAAATTAGTCAGAAGAATTTCATTTGGAGGAAAAAATGAAAAAATTATTAATTGCAGTTCTGTGCCTGTCTCTTATTGGGTTTTTATCAGGCTGCGGAGGTAAAAAGAGCAGCGCGTCAACACGGGAAAATACCATAAGCGCATGCTTTGGCTCTGAACCGAATACAATTGATCCCGCGCTTAACTCTGCGGTGGATGCCGCTATTTATCTTCAACATACGCATGAAGGCATATATAAATACGAAGACACCGGTATTCAGGCAACTGCCGGAATTAACTTCGCAAAGACTGTTCCCGGCATGGCAGCGGGTGCGCCGCAAAAAACGGTACACAGCGACGGCACTGTAACCCTTGTGTATACACTGCGAAGCGGCCTTAAATGGTCGGACGGTTCCGCTCTTACCGCAGAGGATTTCGTTTACTCATGGCAGCGTCTTGTCGATCCTGAAACCGCCGCTGATTACAATTACATGATTGACATGATCGAAAACGCCATTGAAATCATGGAAGATGAAATGGATAAGAGCTCATTGGGTGTAAGGGCGGTTAACGCTACAACTCTGGAAATTAAACTGACTTATGACTGCCCCTTCTTTGATGAGATCATGGCTTTCCCCGCAACATTCCCCGTAAAGAAAAGCATTATTGAAAAATCAGGCGATCAATGGACATTTGACCCTTCAACCTATGTAAGCAACGGTCCTTACCGCATGAAAGAATGGGTTCACAACTCATATATTCTGATTGAAAAAAATCCCAATTATTACGCCGTAGTTAACGGTCCTGAATTCATCCGTTTTGTTTTAATGGATGATGAAAACGCAATACTTACAGGTTTCCGCGCCGGTGAAATTGACTTTATTGAAGCTTTACCTGCCGATGAAATTCCGTCTCTTTTGAAATCAGGCGAGTTAAATATTTCCGATTATCTCGGCACATACTTTGTAAGTCTTAACACACAGCGTCCGCCGTTTACAGACGCCCGTATCCGTAAAGCTTTCGGACTTGCAATAGACCGCAACTATATTGTTAATCAAGTAACCCGAGGAGGACAGAAACCTGCGGGCGGTTTTGTTCCATCCGGTATAAGCGATGTCGCTGTGGGAAGCGATTTCCGTAAAACAGGCGGCGATTATATAAGCCTTGCGGAATCTGATTATGAAAAGAACGTTGCCGAAGCGCAGCGGTTAATGGCGGAGGCGGGATACCCTGGCGGAAGAGGGTTTCCTGTAGTTGAATATCTGTACAATACCAATGATATACACCGCGCTGTCGGTGAAGCTTTACAGAATATGTGGCGCACCGCATTGGGAGTAAACGTTACTCTCGGTAACCAGGAGTGGAATGTTTTTCTTGATACAAGGAAAAAAGGCAACTATTCAATAGCGCGTGACGGCTGGATCGGCGATTACAATGATCCGATAAATTTCCTGGATATGTTCCTTACAGGCGGAGGAAACAACAATTCACAGTACGCCAACAGGGAATTTGATAACCTAATCGCTAAAGCAAAAGGAACCGCTGTTCAGGCGGATCGGATGGGATATATGCACCAGGCTGAAGACCTGCTTGTAGGCCGCGATATGGCAGTTGCGCCCATTTACTTTTATACCAACCTCTACATGATCAATCCGCGTGTAAAGGCATTCTACACGCCGCTTGGATATTACTTCTTTACGAATTCAAAATTAGGTAATTAAAATACCTTGAGTTTTACCCCCGGATTGATAGATTTCCGGGGGTTCTCAAAAAAACATAGCGTTTTTCATGACTCTGTCTTGAACCGGAAAATTTCCATTAATATCTTTGCGGTGTGCGGCGTTTATCCAGGTGATTTTAGTTTTATTTCGGTTCTTCTTCGCATTTCCGGTATAAACTTAGTTCCAGCTTTTTTCTTTTTATTACATAATCCAACCTGGTTAATTTTTCGCAGAGGTTATTCAAGCTGTCGAATAATGAGAGCAGAAGGGTCGTGTTATCCTCTGTTTCAGGTTTATTTATGCTTTTTTCTGTTTCATTTAAGTAACCGCATGAACGAGACTGAACTGTTTGTGTCATATAAAGCCTCTTTATAAATAGAAGTAACAAGTTGAAATTCTTAATCTTATTATGTCTAGTTTATTTATATAAGTAAATTTTGTCAATGTATCGTATTAACATTTATTGTATTATCTATAAAAATACAACACGGTACCGACAGTTGAAAAAGTGTTTGTATCGTTTAAAATTCTCACTTCCTGTTTGCCATAATTATCAGCACCGCAATGTCCCCCTGCCGGACGCCGGGTATTCGCGCCGCCTGTCCGACATTCAGCGGCTTTACGGCTTGCAGTTTTTCTCTTGCCTCAATGGAAAGACCGCTTATAACAGAGTAATCAACGGCAGGATCAAGCTTGATAGCGTCCATTTTGGCGGTTTTTGCGGCAAAACGTTCTTCCTTTTCTATGTAACCTGCGTATTTTATGTCCAAAAGCGCTCTTTCAACTAATTCAGCCGGATAGCCTGCCAAATCCGCTCCGGCGATATATGCAACTAACGCATTATCAGACTTGCCGGATTTTAATTTTGAATGACGCTTCGCAAGGAGTTCTTTAATTGCGTCTAATGTCTTTGTTTTTTCAAGGAACTGTTCCCAGCGGTTGTCATCTACAAGACCTGTATCGCGTCCCTTGGGAGTAAGTCTTGTGTCCGCAGTGTCATGGCGAAGCATTAAACGGTGTTCGGCGCGGCTTGTAAACATTCGATACGGTTCTTTTGTTCCCAGAGTTGTAAGGTCGTCAACCAAAACGCCGATGTAGGCTTCGGCGCGTCCGAGTATCAGCGGAGAACGGTTCAGCATTTTCATCGCGGCATTAATACCGGCAATTAACCCCTGGGCGGCGGCTTCCTCATAACCGGAACTGCCGTTTGTCTGCCCTGCCGAATAGAAACCGGATATGCGTTTTGACTCAAGAGAGGGATAAAGATCAAGGGGATCGATATAATCGTACTCCACAGCGTAGGCGGGGCGGACAATGCGGGCGTCTTCGAGACCGGGAATGGTACGGATAAAGTCCCGCTGTACGTCTTCGGGCAGAGAACTGGAAGCGCCGTTCATGTACATTTCGTTAGTTGAAAGTCCTTCGGGTTCGATAAAAATATGATGCCGTTCCCGCTGCGGAAAACGGACTACTTTGTCTTCTATAGAAGGGCAGTATCGCGCTCCTGTTCCCGTAATTTTTCCGCCGTATAACGGAGAACGGTTAATATTAGCTCTGATAATTTCATGTGTCTTTAAATTTGTGTATGTGATCCAGCAAGGCATAGACGGTCTTTGCGCTAAAGTTCCGGCGCAGAACGAGAATGGACGCATTTCCTCACCGTCCTGTTTTTCCATTACAGCAAAATTAATTGAATTGCCTGCTATCCGCGCCGGAGTTCCGGTTTTCAACCTGCCCACAGGAAACCCGAGACGGCGCAGGGAAACGCCGAGTCCCAAGGCCGCTTCTTCTCCAAGCCGTCCCTGCAAAGCGTCAAATTCACCGATAAATATTTTCCCTTCCATGAAAGTACCCGCAGAGAGAATTACAGTACGCGAAGATATACGATGTCCACGTTGAGTAATTACTCCGGCGACTGTCAGAGAAGAAGCGGATTTGTCATCGGCAGAGTCTTTTTCAACGATTAAATCAACCACAGTATCCATAAAGATTGAAAGATTTTTTTGTTTTTCTATAACTGAACGCGCCGCCGCCTGATACGCGTGTTTATCCGCCTGCGCTCTCGGCGCCTGTACCGCCGGTCCTCTGGAACGGTTAAGCACTCGGTATTGAATCATTGTCGCATCTGTCAGCTTTGCCATTTCTCCGCCAAGAGCGTCTACTTCACGGACAAGGTTGCCTTTGGAAAGACCTCCGATTGCCGGATTACAGGACAGCGCGCCTATTTTATCAGGATTCTGCGTTATAAGAAGAGTTAAAAAACCAAGACGGCTTACCGCAAGAGACGCTTCAATTCCGGCATGGCCTCCTCCTATAACAATACAGTCATAATCCACGGATGCTACCACACAAAAACAATAGTATATTTCCCTTTAATCGACGGATTTAATTCCAGCAAAGGTTTAAAAAGCGTTTCAGCGGAATCCCGTGCCTGTTTTATTAATTCTAAATTTGCCAAAACTTGTTTTTCCTGATCAAGTTTTGTATCGCCAAGTAAATCAAGTATTTCCTGCGGTTTTATTGAACGGGGAAGAATTCCTCCTCCGGCAAGTTCATAAGATCTTGCATGTTCAGGATACTGTTCATGCGCCAGTATTTTAACCGGAGGCATTTTTAATACAAGCTGTGTTCCGTTTTCATTTACTTCCAAATCCGTGCAGTCAAACCCAAGTTTTATTGTTCCATCCAGGACAATAAGCAAATTCCGCGCATTAAGCCAGCTGCCGGGGTTATACGCTCTTTCAGTAATTGATTGATAATTGTAAACCAGGCACACATATTCGGAAGCCGGCAGTATTTCCCTGACTACAGTGCTGATATTGGTTTCTATTAATTGTTTTATTACTAAAGGTTTTCTTGCGGCTGTCCAGATAACGGCGCCAAGTAATACCAGAAACAGAAAGATTGTTATTATTAAAACTGTTATCAGAGCGGTTTTATTGCCTTTTTCTTTATTACTCACAAAACTCTCCTGATTTTATTTTAACAGCCAATGAAATATTTATGCAACTCTAAAACTCTTCAACTCTACTTCCCTACACAAAACCTGCTGAACATTTCTTCCAGAATATCGGCGGTAGAAATTTCTCCCGTAATTTCTCCCAAAGCGTTTACAGCTTCCCGCAGTAAAGGAGCGATAAGATCCAGCGGTTCTTCATTTTCCGCAAGCGAAAGAGCTTCTTCAAGAGAGGAACAGGCGGCATCAACCAGTCTTTTCTGCCGTACAGTGCCGACGGAAATAACCGTTTCACCGAACATACTCTCCGATACCGATTCCGGCATAATGGCCGAAATTATCGCCGTGTAAAGATCGTTTAAACCTTCGCCTGTTTTTGCGCTAATACTGATAACGTTATCTGCAATTTCAGCCGGAAGTGATACTACAGGCGAAATGTCGGCTTTGTTCCATGCAAAAATATGTTTTTCACCGCGCTTCATAAATTCGATATCTTCGGCTGTAATACCCTGTTCGCCGTCTATCAGATAAAGAACAATATCCGCTTCCTGTAAAATTTTTAAACTCCTTTCCACTCCGATTTTTTCAACAGAATCATAGGTATCGCGCAGACCCGCCGTGTCGACAAGTCGAACAGGAATTCCTTCAATATTTACCCAGGCTTCTATCCAGTCTCTGGTAGTTCCCGGAATTTCCGTAACAATTGAACGGTCTTCTTTTAAAAAAGAGTTAAAAATGCTGGACTTACCTACGTTTGGACGACCCGCAATTACCACAGTAACCCCTTCCTGATAAACACGTTCGATCTGCCATGAAGTCTGTAATTTTTTTAACCGCTCCAAAGCAATAAGCGCAGTTTCTTTATTGGGGAGTCTGCCCGCAATTTCTTCCGATGCGCTTGTATCAAAGTTTGCGCTGATTTCATCTTCGGAATAATCAAGATAAATTTCAGCGCCGGAAAGAACCTGAACAATTAATTTTTTTATTTCGTCGATTTCAGTATAAAGAGAACCGGAAAGACGCATTATTGCGTGACGGCGGCTAATATCGGTTTTTGCCGCTACAAGTTCCATTACAGACTCGCTGCGTGTAAGATCAAGTTTCCCGTTCATAAATGCACGGAATGTAAACTCACCCGGCAATGCGTCACGGAAACCTGTGGTTTTAAGAGCGTTCATCACCGCTTTTCCCGTAACAGCGCCGCCATGACAGCTAATGTCAAGGCTGTCTTCTCCGGTATAGCTTTTTGGAGCGCGGAATACGGAAACAAGCGCTTCGTCAATTTTTTCGCCGTTAGTTGTAATCCAGCCGTGAATGACTGTATTACCCTGCGTATTTTTCAGTCTTTCGGGCGCAGAAAAAACTAAAGCAGCCATTTCGACTGCGCCTTTTCCCGAACAGCGGATTACAGAAAGAGCGCTGTTTCCGGGGACAGTCGCAAATGCGGCGATTGGTGATTCATCGCTATAAATAGCACCGCTATAAATAGCGCCGCCATACATGGCGCCGCTTTGTAGTGTTTCACCTGATAAATCGCCGTTTTTTTTACGCATTTTGTTCTTGTTCAGTTCCGGCAAGCTTGAGTTTAACAAAGACATAAGGAGAAGCGGCGGAAACCCAAAAACCGCCGAGCCCGGCCAGTATAAAGCCGTAAAGTTTATAATTGGCGGAGTCATGCGGTAAAATTTTTATTCCTGCAAAAAAGATTAAAACAAAACCGGCAGTTCCCAAAAGCAAGCGCGCAAAAAGGGCAAGGTAATTTTTTAAACCGGTTTTGTCAAACGGCGCATTACTTGAAAAACCAATATATTTTTTGTTAATGCAATAACCCGCACCAAGACCGAGAACAGCGCCGCCGGGCATAAGCAGTTCCCTTCCCGGCAGATAAAGTATCATTATAAAAGAAAGAGCGGCGCTTGAAATAACTCCGGCGCGAAAACCGCCTTTTTCAAGAAACGTTTCTATTCTTGCGTTTAACAAAAAATAGCCGCAAAGAATAACGCCGCCGATAATCCATCCGGCTAATACATCGGTTGGGAAATGAACTCCAAGATAAATTCTGGAAAAACCGATTAAAAAACAAAGTACGGCTGTACAGACATAAGCCCAATTCTTTTTAACCCACGAAGCTAAAATAAAAAAAACAACCAGCGCATTCTGCGCGTGTCCTGAAGGCAACCCTCCCATACGTTCGCCGATCAAACCGACAGAAGGATCATAGCTTTCAAAAAAAGGACGCGGCTGATCCAAAAAAAACTTTAAGGACATATTGATCCATACCGAAATAATCAGCATTAAACAAAGGCGTAGTCCTTTTTTTTCATTCACGCACCAGTATAAAACAGGAAGCACCGTCAAAAATATAGCTGAACCTCCCATAGCGGTAATCAGCCGTATAGTTAAAGTTAAAGCAGGGTTGGAAACAGTTTGAACTGCTCTGATAAATTCAAGCCCCCGCTGCAATACCGGTTCCATGCTAAAACCTCAAAAAAAAATTTTGACGCAGACGGTTAATTGAATCCTTCTGTTCTGCTGTTGGAGTAACAATGGAAAGAGATTCTGCTATTAAATCATTAATTATTGCCTGCATTGTCATTTTATCTATACTGATTAACACAAAAAAGTTATATATCTCAGTATTTGCTTCCATGCTATCATTTTCCTGCCTTGTTTTCATTTTAATCCAGTAGGTATCTTCCTTAACAGCTCCTGTATAAACCGCGTTGTATGCCTTTTTTACCATTGTTTCAAAAAAAAGTCCGTATTCATTATCGGGATACAAATATGCTGCGGAGATCATTCTTTTTTCAATTCTTTCCGCCGCCAATATACTAAAATCTTTTACAGCGGAAAAGTTATCCGCCCATATATTCATCGCCGTAAAATTTATTCCCTCGTTGTTTCCGATAAATACATATTTACCGTAATAAGCGCTTATTTTTTCAATTTCTTCATTCCCGCCGTTTATATATGCGGACAGCCAACTCGGCAGGTTTTTTGCAGAAGCTCCGGTTTTTGTTTCAATAATACTGCCAGGGTCAATATTAACATTGTTTTTTTCAGTAATAAAATAATCATTCGGGGGAACCGGAATATATGCAGGTTTTTTTTGACCGACGCATGAAATTATTGCTATGCCGCAGAGAAAAAAAACCGGCGTTAAAAAAAATATTTTCATAATTAAGCAATAATTAATTCAAGGAAACAAAATCAGAAGAAGAATGATTATACATTGAATTTTTTATGTCTGCCGCAAGAATTTCCATCGGCGGCATTTTGTAAAGCGCAAATTCATCCCAAAGCGCAGTAGAAAAAGACTTCCTGTTAACAGTATCAACAGTATCTTCTTTTCTTAACCCAAGCAATATCTTAAAATTATTCTTTATTTCAGTTTCAATACGGATTGGAGCTGCAGACAAATTACCCTGCTCAACAGATTCTCCCATAATATTGATTTTTGCAGATAACAGATTCGGAAGAATTGAAAAGCTGACGCCTGCAGTAATGAAAGAATTTTGTTCGGTAATTTTAACAGTTTGAGAAACCGTATCGTTCGGAGAAGACAATGTTAAAACAAGATTTTGTCCCTCTTTGCTTAAGACAAGGGAAATATCCGGAGAAGATTCAAACAGTACAGAGAAAACAGCGCCTTCGTTTAACGATTTAAAACGGAATAATGTCTGCCATATTCCGCGCTGGACAACAGCTTCATTGTATTGGGTTTCCGGGTTAATTTGAACCTTTGGAAGGGTAATGCTGTTATTTCCGGTAGCAAGTCCGTAAACGCCGTTTGAAGGCATCCATTGAAGAGCGCCGTTAACAGCGGGTTTTGGGAGTTGTTCGGAGGAATTTAACATTTTTAAATTGTTCAGATTACCTTCAAAAACGTACCACTGTACAAGCTGAGGAATATCCCCCGAAACAAGGTTAAGATCAAATGCTTTAGCTGAAACAAGCAGGGAAATTTCTTTTTGATATCCTGCAAGACCGTAGTGATTTTCTACGGGGAATACTTCGGCTCGTATTGAATAAAAACCGCTTTGTTCGGACACCTTCCATAAAAGATTTCCCGCTCCGTCAGAAAATTTTCCTTCGCTAACCTTTCTTTTACCGCTATACCAGACAATATACGGATCCATACGGTCATTGATATTCAATTTGGCTTCCAGCATTACCGTCATTTCTTTTGAAATAAGCAAAGGGTTTTCATTAACGCCGGGCAGATGTACATTTATACCTTCAAAGGAAAAAACAGTATTGTCCATATAATAGAATGATTTTTCAATCTTTTGTAAAACATCCCTTCCGCTCATAACTTGTGAAACAAGGGTATAACGGCCAATCGATAAATTCTCCGGTATCGGGAATAAAGGCAGCGCTTCATCAAGGCTGTTTACCTTAACAAGGATTTCATCCTGCTCGGCTTCACCATGAATACTGTACAAAACCTTTGGTCCTGTAACAGTTCCACTGGAATTTTTCATAAAAACCAAAAGAGAAGTAACATCCGGATCGTTAGAAACAGGTTTTTCAAAATAAGGACTTATTTTCCCGCCGCTTCTGATAAAAGAACACTCATCCAGCGGTACATTATTAATCTGGGCGTTTACTTTGTAGGTATCTGAAGAAGAAGTAAAAAGGTCATCCATTGCGTCACATCCGCCTAAAAAAGCGAGGAAAACAAGGGAAATCAACATTTTTGCGGTATTTCGGAAACACATACCTACTATCCAATATATCAATTTGTATACAGAATATCAACCTTTTACAAATTTAGTTTTCTGTTATTATATGAATATGCGAACAAGAGCAATAATTCATCTTGACCGCTTTATCGGGAATTTTGAAGCTGTAAAAGTGCGAATCGGGCAGAAAAGGCGAATTTGCGTACCAGTCAAGGCAGACGCCTATGGGCACGGAGCTTTAGAAATAGCTAAAAAAAGCCTTGAAGCCGGCGCTTATTGTCTTGGCGTAGCAACTGTTGCGGAAGGGAAAGAACTTAGAAACGGGGGGATAACCGCTCCAATCCTGTTGTTTACCCAGCCTAATCCTACGGAAATACCGGATATTTTAACAGCAAAGCTTATCCCATTTGTCTCTGATGAATGGTATGCCTGCACTCTGAATGAGGCAGCCGCCGGTAAAATCAAACTGCCCGTTCACTTAAAAATTGATACAGGTATGGGACGGAGCGGCTGTCCGGCGGAAGAAGCTCTTGCTCTTGCCAGGCATATTGACAATTGCGCTTCTCTTGAATTATCAGGAACAGCCACCCATTTTGCTGTTTCCGACTCTACGGTTACCAAGGATATCGCTTACACTAAATTACAGTTATCACGTTTTAAGGAAGCTGTTGATGCTATAAAAAACGCAAGTATCGATCCCGGTATTGTTCATGCTGCCAATTCCGGTGCGGTAATCCTTCACCCTGACACCTGGCTTGATATGGTAAGACCGGGCATATTCTTGTACGGTTATAAAAATGTGCAAGAAAAAGAAATCCAAAACTTCCCGTTTGAACCGATAAAAGCTCAGCCTGTAATGGAGTTAAGGACAATTGTCGTAGTCATAAAAAAAATAAAAAAAGGTGAGACGGTTTCCTATGGCAGGATATGGACCGCTTTCCATGATACAACTATTGCTACTTTGGCTGTAGGTTACGGAGACGGACTTCCTATTCGCGCAAGCAACAAATGGCAGGCTGTAATCGGCGGTAAAACTTATCCAATTGCAGGCCGTGTCTGCATGGACCAATGTAGTGTGGATTTGGGACAGGAAAGCGATGTCCGCCGCTGGGACGAAGCTGTAATTTTCGGCGGCTGCGCTCAGGATGCGGCGGCGTTGGCAGAGGCAGCAGGAACAATTCCCTACGAGATAACCTGTAATATTAACAAAAGAGGACCGCGTGTGTACGAAAGGTAATTTAAGACAATGCGAACTATTGCTTTCAATAAAAATAATTTATACTATTACTAACGGAGGCTGTAATGAATCTCAATATTTTGAATGACGATGATGATGACGATACAACCGAAGAAAAAGAAACAAACTGGCAGGATGTGCTGACGGGAAAAATGTTAAAAACCCGTACAATTCTGCTTTCAGGCGAGATTCGGAAAGGCCTTGCGGAAAAAACCATTCGCCAGCTTCTTTTAATGGAAGCGACGGGAGATGATCCGGTACGGATTTTTATTGATTCGCCCGGCGGAGACGCGGACGCAGGTTATGCGATTTTTGACATGATCCGTTTTATAAAGCCGCCCGTTTGGACAATCGGCATGGGCCTTGTCGCAAGCGCCGCCGCGATCATACAGCTTGCGGCTCCCAAAGAGCGGCGGGTAGGGCTTCCCAACAGTCACTATCTCATTCACCAGCCGCTTTCCGGAATACGCGGAGTTGCCACCGACATTGAGATACACGCAAAAGAACTTGAAAAACTCAGGGAAAAAATTAACCGCCTGATTGCGGATGAAACAGGTAATCCTTTTGAACAGGTAGAAAAAGACACAGATCGTGATTACTGGATGAATGCGTCCGAAGCGGTTAATTACGGATTAATCAGCAGGATAGTTTCCAAAAGAGAAGAAATATAACTGATTTGTTCCGGCTGTTAGTCCAAACTACGGGTTTTCGTAATTCTTGTAAAGAAAGCGGCGTATCTTCTGCTGCGCGTTTTTTTCAAACGGTTCCTTGCGTAAAGAAAAATTGCTGATTTTTTTATAAACAGGCAATGTACGATTGGCAGCTTCTATTTCTTTTTTTACAAGATCGTGAATAAAGCTTTCGTCGTTTTCCTTGCCGGGATAATCTTCCTTGATGAAGTCATAATTCGGAACAACTACGGCAAAAATTATTTCGCCGACGTGGCTTTTCTTTCCTACAACAAGAACTTCACCGATGATGCGGGAACCTGAGAAATTCGCTTCAATTTCTTCGGGGTAAATATTCTTGCCGCCTGAACCGACGATAAGATTTTTCTTGCGTCCCACTATGTAAATGTAACCATCCCCGTCACGATAACCAAGATCACCAGTTAACAGATAGCCATTTTTATCAATCACTTCCTTTGTAGCTTCATCATTTTCAAAATAACCAAGCATAACCGAAGGCGATTTGCAAGCGATTTCTCCGATACCTTCCGGCGTTTGATCCAGTATTTTAACATCGGTATAACTGACAGGAAGCCCGACAGATTCATTGCGTTTATGACGGGGAGTATTCACGCAGATAAGAGGAGCGTTCTCACTCATGCCGTAACCCTGAACAATGTTAAAACCAAGGGAATCAAAAAAGTCCGCTGTTTTTACACTTAACGGACCGCCGCCTGCTACCATTATTTTTATGGAATGAAGATTTGCTTTTTTACGGATAAACCGGAAAACTTTCCGCCCAAACTCCGGGTTACCTTTCTTCGCTTCCGCCAAAGCTATTTTACGCAGTAAATTTAACGGCCCTCGGATAATCGGTGAAAGTTTTTGATACCCCGAGTCAATTGCCGCCATCACTTTATCATATAGAAGCGGAACCCCGATAAGGTATGTGACTCCTCCGTCCTTTATATCATCAACAACAACTTTACCGACAATTTTTTCTGTGATCACCGTAGGAATGCCGATTGAAAGCGGCGCAATAAATGAACACGTGGTCGGATAAGTGTGATGCAAAGGCAGAACATCAATAAACACATCTTTATCAGTCGGCTCCAGCATACGGATTGCCGCGCTAGTGTTGGCGATAATATTTTTATGCGAAAGGGTAACGCCCTTGGCAAAACCCGTGGTTCCCGATGTAAATACAATTGAAGCCGGATCATTAGGTGAAATGCTGTTAATCGGGGGCAGCGCCTGACTGCCCGCGTCTTTGCCGAATTTGTAATATTCAGTCTCCTGACCGGCAAGCGCCTCTTCCGCTTCGGAGCTTATGCACACAGAAACAGACAGCGAAATTCCGTTTGATGACAGAGAAGCGGCAAAATCCCTCTTTCTTCCTGAATAGAAAAATGCCTTTGCCCTTGTAATTTTCATAATATTAAGACATTCCTGCTCTGTAACAAGAAAATCGACAGGTACAATACAAAGACCCGCAACCAGAGTCCCCATCCAGACAGCCATCCACTCAGGGCGGTTTTCAGACCATAATAAAACACGGTCGCCCTTTACAAACCCCGCAGCCAGCAAGCCTCGCGCAATCCTGCGGCATTCATCGCCCCATCTGGCGTAATTCCAGCGGGTAAATTCTCTTTGTTTACCGGAACGGTATAAAATAGCGTCTTTGTCGGCAAAATCCCTTGATGTAACATCAACCATATGGGCAAAATTCGTATATTTAAGATCAGGAAGATTTGAAACATAATCTTCAAATTTTAACATAATTACCTCGCTTAAAATCTGAATGTTCTATTATATATAAAATAGCAAATAATAGCAAAAAAGAAAATGATTTTTATGTATTCTTCACTTTAACCAACATATATCTCTTTTTTCCTGCTCGTATGGTTAGTTCACTTTCAGAATTTAATGAATCTGCGCCAATTAACGCAGACACATCGTTAATTACGGAAAGCTCGCCGTCTTTGGCACTGACAAAAGCTCCGCCTTGCTGTACAAGACGCCTGCCTTCGCTCTTGGTCGGGATAAGTCCTGTATCACAGAAGAGGTCTACAATATTGGAACCTGTCTCAAAACGCGCCCTCGCAAGTTCTGTTTTCGGCATAGCGGATTTGTCTCCGGCAGCTTCACTGCCAAAAGCAGCTTTCGCTCCTGCCAGCGCTTTATCAGCTTCGTCCTTACTGTGAATTAACGCTGTAACTTCCCACGCAAGACGTTCTTTCGCGTCATTTGGGTTTTTACCGGAAGCAGTAAGTTTGTCTATTTCTTCTACAGGAAGAAAGGTGAACATCAATAGGAAACGGCGTATATCGGCATCATTTACATTCCGCCAGTACTGGAAAAAATCATAGGGACTTACAATCGCCGGGTCCAGAAAAAGTGCGCCTTTCAGCGTCTTGCCCATTTTCTTGCCGTCCGCTGTTGTAACAAGAGGGAATGTCAGGCCGAAAACTTCCTTGCCTTCAATGCGGCGGATTAATTCAACGCCGGCGACAATATTGC
The DNA here is from genome assembly GCA_031281555.1 of Treponema sp. Taxonomy (GTDB): domain Bacteria; phylum Spirochaetota; class Spirochaetia; order Treponematales; family Breznakiellaceae; genus WQXQ01. The sequence goes on from JAITFK010000064.1 coordinate 25,490, forward strand.
CCCATTGATCATCGCCTCCGATTTGCAAACGGCAGCCGTAACGCCTGTACAGTTCGAGAAAATCGTAGCTCTGCAAAAGCTGATAGTTAAATTCGATAAATGAAAGCCCTGTTTCCATTCGCATTTTGTAAGCTTCAAAACTGAGCATTCTGTTAACTGAAAAGTGGCTGCCTATATCACGTAAGAAATCAATATAATTAAGATTGGCAAGCCAGTCTTTATTGTTGGCGGTGAAGGCGGTCTTGCCGTCAAAACCGACAAAACGATCAAGCTGCGCCTTGATAGATTCTGTGTTTTGATCCAACTGCTCGTAATCAAGCATCTTTCTTACTTCCGACCTTCCCGAAGGGTCGCCGATCCGGGCAGTGCCTCCGCCCAGCAGCGCAATTCCCGTATGACCGGCGTTACGAAGATGACGGAACGCAAAATAGGGAACGATATGACCGATATGCAGGCTTCCGCCTGTCGGATCAGTGCCCTCGTAAAAAGTAACCGGTCCTTCATCCATTAAGGCGGAAAGACCTTCAACATTGGTGCATTGCTGAAAAAAACCTCTTGTCTTTAACGTTTCTACCGAAGAATTCATGTTTCGATTTTATCAAATTTAAGTATCAGACGCCAGTGTTGTATGCCGATAATAATAAAAATGTACCCCGGCGGCCTATTTGCGTTATTTAAAGATGTTATCTCTTCGTGGGAAGTAATAGCCGTTACTCTTGCCATGCTTTTATTCCTGAAAATTGTTTTTTATGTGTCGGCAAGTTACCGCAGGCCGATTAAAATCAAGAAATTAATTCCGAAGAAAAAACCTAAAGCTGAACCTGCCGCAGCAAATCCTGATGAGATACATGAAGAAAGCGAAGGTTCTGCCAATGAAGAATTAGGTCTTGAAGAGGGTTGACGCAGAGGTTCCCTTATAATAAGCCCTTAATATAATTCTGTAATTCGACATAACTATTTCACGGCGGCAGAGCACGCTCGGTGGAGAGGCGGACACGGTTTTTTTCGGCGGTTAGCTGCGGAATGTAAGGAACAAGGGTCTTTTCGTAGGCGGTGTTCCACTGGGAGAACTGGTCTTCGAGGATGTCAACGTCGTCTTTGGGGATATGCTTCCAGCGGGCGTTGTTGTCAATGACATAATCGGTGATATTCCTGAAGAATTGCTCGAATTCCTTGTCATTTCGGGGTATGTAATTGTTTACCATAGACGGAGTTTTTTGTCAACTCACTCGGGAACCGCATTCCGCCATTTTTCCTCTTACCAATGTTACATTTTGCTAACTATGATACTTGCAGCAAAGAAATAACCGACAGAACCTATTGGCGTACCAGCCGAAAACCAATATTGATGTACTTGTCTGACGGGTTGTAGCTGTTCCGAAAGGCCGAACGAACGTCAGCAGCATAATTAAACCAACTACCGCCGCGTATCACACGGTAAGCGCCGGAGACCGCTCCCATCGGGTTTATCTGCGCCTTGCTCTTATAATCATCGTACCAGTCCCAGCACCATTCCCACACGTTTCCGTGCATATCGTATAAGCCCCACTGATTCGGAGCAAAAATGCCTACAGGCGATGTTTCAGCATAGCCGTCATTAATATTTACTATTGTCCATGTCCAATCAGGATATTTTTCTTTCGCTGTCAAATCCGCCACATTCGCTTTACCGGACAGAGTTGTTTCGTTATTACCGCTCCAAAATCTTGTTGTTGTTCCGGCCCGGCAGGCATACTCCCATTCAGCTTCTGTAGGCAGGCGGTAACCGTTGGCGTCAGGGTTAAGTGTTACAAGCCATCTGACATCATCATACTCGTTTTTATTGTTTGGATCGCTGCGGCTTTTGTCTATTGTATATGCGGGGGTAAGTCCTTCCATCTGACTCAATCTGTTACAGTACTCTACCGCATTGTACCAGCTTACGTTTTCTACAGGCAGATTCGCTCCTTTATATTTACTGGGGTTTGTTCCCATAACGGTTTCATATTCAGCCTGAGTTACCTGATATTTCCCAATGTAAAAGGCGCTTACAGTTACTCTGTGCAGCGCTTCATCATTGCCGCGCCCCAGTTCGTTTGAGGGGCTGCCCATTGAAAACATGCCTCCTTCTATCCGTACCATGTTGGCGGGCGAGTGCGGCAAAGGATTAATTCCTGCCGTACTTAATGAGTAGTATTCGTCAGCGAAGCTTCCGCTGGTATGAGGTCTCTGGCGGTTGTAGGTTAAATTAAAAGTATCTATTGATATACGGGCGGTAACTGTCGTAAACGGAGCAGCTTCGTTAATATTTTTAAGAAAAGCTTCGGTAAACGGGCTGTTTCTGCCGCTTCCGTCATCGGCTGTTGTTCCGGGCGCTGTGGAGTAAATTACCATTAAATCAGCCTGAATTTGCGGAACTGATTTGATAACTCTGGAAGTGTCGCCGGTACTTCTCTGCTGAACGCTGCCGATATTCGGAGGAACACGGCAAGCGTCCAATACCAATACGTTGGCTTTATTACTGACTTTGTTCAGACTGTTCGTCAATTCAAAAAGACGATAGGAAGTATTCTTTACCCTTGTTTCGCTTCTCATATCTGCGTCCAAAGGAAGCAGATAGCCTTCTCCGTCAAACTCTATACCATGCCCGGCATACCAGAAAAACCCCTCGCTGTTCGCATTGTTCCTGAGACGTGCAATAAAATCTTCAACTTCTTTGGCCATATCCAAGCGGCCAAGGTTCTGCTTTAATATTACTTCATAACCTAATTTTTTTAGAGCCGCGCTTATATCGTTTGTGTCGTTTATTGCTTTAGGCAGCTTGTCTCTGTCGTTCGGGTAGTTTGCGTTTCCAATGACGAGGGCGTACCTGTTCTGCGCCCAAATAACCGTACTAAACAGAAAAATAACAAGTAAACTGACAGCTCTTTTCATACCGCCTCCTGATACTTTAATTATAATTGGTAGGGTGTGTTTTTTCAAAAAATAAGAGCTTTTTTTTAGAAATTGTATAGCGGGCGGTATTTTACCTTGAAATCGCCGTAATATTGATGTATTAGACTTGTGAGACAACAATTTTGCTCCTTTGCGTGATTTTTTAAACCGTTATTCTAATCAAAATCATATAAAGCGCAGTTCCGCCGATGATGCTAATCAGGGTATTCCGCTTCCAAATGTGTATAAGGGCTGTAAATACCGAAGCAGTAAGTACAAAAAGCCCATCGCCGGGATTTTCCTGAAACGCCGCGCCCAAAGCGTTAAATGCCAGTACAGTCATAGCCGTCGGAGGTACGATTTTTTCCACAAAGTTAATAAACGATTCCCTTATGGAAGTTTTTCCGTTTGCTTTTCGGGAAATACTTCCTGAAAAAAACAAAAAGGGGAAAAACCTGCAAAAAATTATCACTGCGCCCATGGTAAAAACAAAACCAACAGCTTCATACAGGTTATTCATTTTTCTCCCTTTTTGATAATTTCATTTTTCTTTCCATAAAAAATGAAATAAGCAGGGCAAGAGTCAGAGCCGCAAGCAGTGAAATTTTCCCGGGGAGGAAGAATACCCCAAGCAGTGCCGCAGCGCCTGATACAATAAATACGCCGGAACGCTTTACCCTTAGTATCTGCTCTATCATAAGAACCACAAAGAGCGCAGTAAGGGCAAAACCAATACCATTCACATCAAATGGAATAAGGGTTCCGGCCGCAGCTCCGATAATCGTACCGAATGTCCAATAGCATTGATCCAAAACAGAAACATAGAACATTAACAGTTTCCTTTCCTCCTCACCGCCTGAATCAAATTTTTCAGGCAGCGATGAGAGTAAAGCGAAAGTCTCGTCAGTAAGAGAAAAGACAAGGTAAGGCTTGAACAGGCCTGTACCTTCAAAACGCTTCAACATGGAAAAACCGTAAGCGATATGCCTGGCGTTTACCACAAGCTGGATAAGGCAGGCTTCGACCAGGTTTGTTCCGGCGGTAAAAAGTCCCACTGCTATATATTGGCCTGCGCCGGCGTACATCCAAAGACTCATAAACACAGCCAGCCACCAGGGATAACCCGCTTCTGTAAGCAAAAGACCGAAACCTACTCCGATTGTCAAGTAACCAAGGAGTACCGGAACAGAGTATTTTACAGCGGTAAGAAAGATTACTCTTTTGGAAAAAACCGGAGGTTTTGATTCATTCATAGGATATAAATTTAGCTTACCATAAAAGTGTAAAAATATCAGTGCCTTCAAATTAACGCATATGATGTTTAGCGCCCATAACAAAAAAAATAATTACAGCTATTACCGCAGTACCGGCGTAAATGGCAAAGAGCGGACGGAATCCGATGGTCTGCACTATTACGCCTCCTGTCATGTTGCCTAACAGCGCAGGGAGTCCTGATCCAAGGGCAAGATACACGGGCATTCCTATGCCTCGTTTTTTGGCGGGAAAAATCGATGAAATAAACCGCACTGCCGCAGGGTGATAAATTCCAAAGCACACAGAATGCAGAAGCTGCGCCGTGATGATGACGGCTTTGTATGGGAAGGTTGCCCACAGCAAAAGCCTTAAAGCGATTCCTCCCGCAGAAAGAGCGAGAAGCGGAAGTGCTCCGAAACGGCGCAGCAGCTTTACGGAAAGGAACATAAAAGGAACTTCCGAAGCCGAAGATAAAGCGAACATCAGACCGACTGCGTTCCATTGAAGCGCTTCAGTCAGGTACAACGGTAAATATGTATAGACCGATGACATGGCAAAACAGCACAGAAAAATAATTGCAAACCCGCCGATAAAATAAATTGAAAGAAGCGATATCCCTTTTCCCTCATAATTTTTTTCTTCGGTTTGTTGTTTAATTGAAGTAAGCGAAGCGCGCGGCAGAAAGAGTATGGGTATTAAAACAGCAAGTGAAGTTATAGTTATCCAAAACGCTATATTTCCGGCGTTGTTGGGTTTAAGGAACGGAGTCCATTGAAGAAAAAGAGAGAAAACGATAAAGCTTATCGATCCCCATACCCGTATCTTTCCGTAGTCGCCGCTTTTCCCGATTTGAATAGTAGTTATTGCATCCAGCAGGGAGGTTCTGGAACGGAAACCAAAAGCCAGCGCTGCAAGCAGAACTGCGCTGACCGCCGGATAGTTCCACCGTACAAGGGGAATTGCGGCGAAAGCCGGGAGTATACAAGTAACTATTATTGCGGGACGAAAATTGCCTATTTTGTCCGCCCAGTAGCCGAATACAAAGGGACCTGTTATAGCGGAACCTTCAAAGATACCAAGTAATATCCCTACCCAAACCGGACTATAGCCTAAATTTCGTAACAGGATTGAAAGATACGGTGTGACAACCGAAAAAGCTATAAAATTCAGCACATAAGAAGGAATAAAACGGCGTCCGTCAGTTGGTTTCATTTTTTTGTCTTCTTATTAAAACCGTTTGTTATAGCAGAATATAAGGTTCAAGATTCAGCATCCATAAAAAATAACTTATATTATTTTTTGGCACATTGTCAATGTATTTTTTAGTAATATAACTTTCGCTTGACTTTTGATGTAACACAGCATACATTAGATTTGTTCAGCCTAATCAACTTTATTCTAAAGGAATCATTATGGAAAAAGCGTGTTTTACGGCGTCAAAAAAAGCGCCGATAGAAAATCCTCCGCAATTTGTTGTGATTGCCAGTGACGACAATACCATGGCGGAAGGAATTAGGTGGATATCGGGAGTTATTGACAAAAACAAAAACGCTGACGGAAGTAAAATGTATATGTCATTTTATACAAATACCGATCAGGAAGATTTTTATTGGGAAACAAAAAAAGAGCTGCCTGACGCAATATACGATGTTTACAAAGCGGGACATGAAGTAGGAAATCACACGTCAACGCATTTATATTGCGTTGAATTCGGAGAAGTTGACGAAAACGGCGTTGATAACGGAAAAAGAGCCGGCAAGGAAAAAATCTATGCGGAGATCAAAAGAGTCGAAGAACTTTTAACGGCCAGAGGAATTCCAAAAGAGCATCAATTCGGTTTTCGCACGCCGTATTTAAGATATTCCGATGATACTTTTCGCGCCTTAACTGAGGTAGGATTTTTGTATGATTGTTCAATATGCTCGGCAAGCAATAACGGCGCGGGAAATAATTTCTGGCCTTATACGCTTGATGTAATTTCCGGAAAACAAGAACTTGATAAAAACGGAAATTTGCCGCCGGATAATAATGCAGACGTGAATACCTGGGGGAAAACAAGTCCTGTGGGAGAATATAAAGGGCTTTGGGAGCTGCCTGTTGTGAATTTTGCGGTTCCTCCTAACGACTATAACTTTGTTGAAAGCGCTTTAAAAAAACATTACGGAGAAGATTATACATTTAACGGATATGTAGAAGGACTTGACTGGAATCTCTGGGCAGATGCGGAAATGGACTCCGGACAAACCGTTGATACGCTGATGAATACGCTTAAAAAAAATCTTGCGGGAAATCGCGCTCCGTTTACGGTCGGCCTTCATTCGCAGTTTTATTTTGAACCCAAAGAAACAGACTTTCCGAGAATCCTGCCGCATGAAAGACGCGAAGCCTTTGTAGAATTTATCAGGCAGGCAATCCAATTAAAAGATGTTTTTTTTGTTTCGGCTGATATGGTAATTCGCTGGATGCAAAATCCTGTTTCAGCGAAGGATTTCAAACCGGAAAACTATTTTAGGACTTAATATATAATCCGGCAGACTTTAAAACCTAAAACTCTGCAAATAATTGTGATGTAGTTTTATTTAAATGGCTCCACTATATAACTCCCCGAGCCGTACGGGGAGTTCCCTGATTCGCTCGTTGTTACCATTCAGTTATTACAAATTTACTCCAAGCAATTGTGGTGTTTGCTGACTTAATGCTGACTTTTTCATTTGTATGATAGAAATCACCAAATGGTCCCTCATCATTAAGAGGGAAAATCGAAATATAAAAATCACCTGTTCCTTTATATTCTTTATCGTCTTTCCACAGTTGAATCGTAACAGAATTACCGGCAACTGTATCCATTCCTCCCGTTGTATTGTCCCAATTATCAAGACTGATTAGGTGAACCATAATTCCCACCTTTTTGGTTGTTGCGTCGGGAAATGCGGAAGGAATACCTGTAATTGTTATGCTTTTGGGTTCAGCAGACGGAGTTTGTCCGCCACCACCTCCTCCTCCACTACTGCATGAAGCCATTGAAAATTCGATTAACGCTACAAAGGCGATAACGCAAATCCAGCGGGTTTGCGTTCCGGACATTTTTAATATGTTTTTCATAAAAAACTCCTTAAAAAAATTGACTCTTCCAAAAGAACTGTCTTTACGGCTTATTGCTTTTTTAATTTATATATTCCTAAAGGATATAAACGACTACCTTTCCCATGAAGAAAAACTGCGAATTGTAAGAGAGGATCGGAGTATCCTCGACTCCGATTTAAAAATGACCAAAATTAAACCTAATGAACATGGAGACTGGATAAACAAACGGAATTCTATGGTATAATTGACGGATGTTTCAACCAGCGAGGAAAAAACGGTTTTATTCCATTAAGGTGTCAGTTCTTGTTATTGCGATTTTCGGAACATTTGCTTTTTCAATAACTGAAACCAATACTATTGAATTGGCCGGAAATAAACCTTATCCAAACAGTATTTTTTCTCCGGTTAACCATACTATTGATTGGCTCTCTGAAGATACACACACTGTGGGCAGAGCCGGTAAGACTTCATCTTCCGCCATACAGAACGGGCTGCTGATGCCTGTTGAAATACACAGCAACGGTGAACATTTTATTTTCTTCTCCGCACATACAGCAAAATCCAATTATTCCTGCAATAATAAAAATACTATCCAACTGAAACTAAGAATTTAAATCCCCTCTTTCCGATTTATGTTTTTCTACTCGAAAACACCGGCGATCTGCCGCTTAAAGAAAGGAGGCTATAATGGAGATTTCCTTAAGTGAGATTTTTAATTCACGATCCATAATTTTAAACCTTGAGGGTAAAACCAAGGATGCGGTTTTTAGTGAACTAATAAAAGCAATAACAAAGGTTCACCCTGAATGCGATGAATCTTCTTTACATTCAGTATTATGGGAACGGGAAAAAAAACTAAGCACCGGAATTGGTTCCGGCATTGCAATTCCTCACGCTTATTATGAAGGAATTGACAAAATAACCGGAGCAATCGGTGTATCTCAAACAGGTATTGAATACAACGCGCTGGATCAACAGGCGGTCAATATTGTGTTTATGCTGATAATCGGAGGAAAGGCGCATGAAAATCATTTAAATGTCTTAAATCAACTTATTACGCTTGCGCAATCAAATGCGCCTGCAATGATAAAAAAAGCTCAAAATGAAGAGGCTATTAAAGATATTTTATCCCATCACTAGTATCAAGACACTATACATACAGTGGATAAAGGCGTTTAAGTTTAATTTTCGCGTTTTCTGTAGAAAACCTCCAATTGATTTTACTTGCTCTCTGATTCCGGTCTTTGTTCCATGAGGCGACTTCTTTTATCATCTTCTGTATTGTGGAAACACGTTTTGAAAGACCGTGGTTCACAAGCACGTTGATTTCTATTTCCGCCATATTTAGCCAACTGCCGTGTTTAGGAGTGTAATGAATTTCAAGCACACTGCGGTAATATCCTGCTTCTTCAGCAGGAAATGCTTTATACAGAGAGCCTATGGTATGCGTATTAAGATTGTCCATAACAAGAACAATCTTTTTAACACGGGGAAAATCCACCATTATAAAATTTTTATCCGCTGTACCCAGTCAAAACACGTCCGTCGCTGCGTTACTTCCGCCATTCTCCAGCCTTTCAAAGGAACGGCAAAACGAAAGTCGAACAACATGTACTGGACTTCGCGTACCAACAACCTGCCTATGGACAATTGAACAGTTTAATTTCCGGATGATATAATTTCTTCAACCAGAGCTTTAAATTCTTTACGTTCCTCATCTGAAAGAACATATTTGGAATAGAGAGCTTTTTCAAAAAGTTCTCCGCAGCGAATAATTCCATCGCTTTGCCGTTTTAAAAATTGTAAGTTATACTGTGTGCTTTGCGTTTTGTTATCAGACACCGGCAGTACAACAGGCGTTGACACGGCTAAAATACTGCAATATTCTCCCGGAGCAAGAGAAGGCTTCCAGGTTATTTGCCTGACTTCGCCGCCCCAAATTATAAGCCTTGCAAAAAGATTTGCACTCTTTCTCATACTCTGTCTTTTTGCATGAGAATATGCTCCAAGAATATTTTCCGCTGTCCTGTTGATTTCTTCAGCCTCTGGCATATGAAGTTTTTCTATTTTTTCGTCTCTTTTAATAAAAGATATTAATGAAGTCAGCGCAGATAATATCCATTTTGACCATTCCATAAAAACAAGCTTTAACTTCTTGCGTAATACCGGTTTTTTTTTCTCTTTGAGGCTGCCTAATAACGGTGAAATTATTGACATAATTAATACTGCTGCCGCAAGGATACTTAAAGTATATTGCAATGCTGCCCATACCGGAAAAGACTTTCGTTTTTCTTCAGAGGAGGCAACTGGAATAAACTGTTCAACTACAGGTTGAAGTTCAATTTTTGGTAATTCCAATTCCGTTTTTTGCGGAAACGGACGGCGGAAGAATTCAAAAAGCCGTATAAAAAAATCAATAATCTTTGAAAAGCTAATAATGTTTTTATCAGACGACCATAAAATTGCAAAAGTTATACACAGCGCGGAAATTATTCCTATTCCAAGCATACGCCTTGTTAAATCAAACTGAGGGAGAGTCATTCCTTCTCCGGCATAATACTGCTCCTGCCTGAAAATTCCAAGAAACCCCAATAGACATACGGCGCTTTCAAGAATAATAATCAACAGGAAATACTGGAGCAGAGACAGTGAAATTCTCAAAGTTGCATTTAGTAACAAAAGCAGACCGATAAGGGTAAGCTGCATCAAATAGCTATTCCTTGTCATAATAATTTCATTTTCATTAAACCGCAGAAAACCGGAGTCTTCAAACAGTGCGTCTTTAAGTTGATTCCCGCTGTATAATTTGGAATATTCATCAATTTTTCTTCTTGCGCCGAAAAGTTTTTTAAGTGAAATGACCGAATTCCATGCGTAAAAACTTCCAAGTAACGCTGATATATTGTGAATGTTGGGTAAAAATATTTTTTTTAAGACGCTTCCCGAATCGGTTAATAATAATGATGAAAGAATGTATGAAGCCAGGATAATAATTATTCCAATGCAGAAATCAGCGGCAATATTTGCTGACTTACTGTTTTTCATAATATCACAGTAAAAAGAAGCGATAAGCGCGCTGATACCGCCGCTTAAAACCGGATAAATAAAATTAAAGGTTATCAGATCCAGCAGGAGTTTTTGAAGCAGAAAAACAAATGTTATAAGTATCACCATTGTCATATATAATGCAATGAGAGCGTGTACCTGTTTATTGTAGAGAAGCCTGCTCATCGTCTTATATAATTTCATGGCCCTTTTCCTTCATTTGATACCTGCGTGAATTTCCGGGAACAAGAGCGGGCATATACCTGTCATCAATGATTAAGTATTCCAGTGAAAGATGAAATCTTTTTAATGATTCAAGGCGGATATACGCTTCGTCTCCCAAATCAGGACCTGTGTAAAAAAACCTTGTTCCGTAGGACAGGTATTTCCCCTGATCAAGCATAGCCTTTACACTGTTTCGGATATTTTCATCTTCTTGAAGCGGTATTTCCGTATACAATTTTTTTTTCCAGTCAAGAACAGCAAGGCTTTCAAGTATCGGAACAAGCGTGAAAGCCGCCGGAGCAATCACCGAGATTCCCCCTTCTAAACCGGAACTGTAAATAACTATTCCTAATTTCTGCCGTTCCAAAGAAGCTTTTAAACAGAGAGCGGCGGCAGCTTCAATTGTCCGTTCAATAAATAGGGTTTGCTTTTTTAACGGATATTCATTCCGATTGGCATTCAGGAAAATCATCAATGGGTACGATGCTGTCGCTTCGTATTCATTAACCATGAGGCTTCCTGTCCGCAGCGTATGTGCGCTTATTTTCCAGTTAATACGGCGGGGTTCATCCCCCTTTTGATACGGCCTCAATGAACGGATATGTGTTGTATCCTCAAACAGAGGATTTGAACTTATTATGCTCCCTAAAGGAATTCCACCGGGAGCTTTGACGGAAATTGAACGGTTTATAGGGTACACATAGAGCAGCGTTGTTTCACGCGCAATTAGTTTAAAAGGGAATAAGCCTAACGGATCAGAGCCTTCAATATAAACAGGACCGATAACGAATTTTCCCCGTTCTGTACAATGCCCCTCCCATGTAAAAAATATCCATGACTTTCGTAACAGAGTATGAAGGTTTCTGTTATTATTAATAACAGACAGTGCTCCGGAGGAATCGCCTGCTAACAGCATAAAAGCGGTCAGGAAACCTTTATTTACTATTTTAATTTCCATTTTGACCCACTCAAACCTGAACACGCGAAGTTCAGAATCCTGCCGGATAATTTTGATGTTTCTGATTAAATATTCACTGTAGAATTTTGAACTAATCAAAATAAATAAAAGGAAGAAACAAAGAAACCGGCAGACAGCATTGGGTATAAAAAAATAAAGAGGTATTAAAAAAATTGATCCCGCAATTAAAAAACCATTACCTTGTACATATATCATTTCCCATGAAGGAGATGACCGATTCATGATTTAATTATATTAGAATTCCGGAAAATCAACCAGAATAACTCTTGATTAAGGGAACCTTTAAAAACCCCGTTTGGGTTTTCAGAGGTTCCCTTAATCAATATTCCGTAAATGTACAGATTATTTGAAGTTTGTTATAGTTAAGTATGGATGCTTTGTCTCCGCAATGCGGAGACTTCGATTAAATTGCCGCTCATGCGGCTTAAAACGAGGTTATGTATGAAAACCTGGTGGAAAGACAGTATCGTCTATCAAATTTATCCGCGCAGCTTTCAGGATTCTACGCAGACAGAGTTCCCGAACGACGGCATCGGCGATATACCGGGAATTATTTCACGCCTTGATGAAATAAAAGAACTTGGCGCGAATGTTATCTGGCTTTCGCCTGTTTACAAATCCCCTGATGCGGACAACGGCTATGACATCAGCGATTATTGTTCAATCAATCCCAAATTCGGGACAATGGCGGACATGGAAAAACTTTTTTCGGAAGCGGCAAAACGCGGCATTAAGATAATTATGGATCTTGTGATCAATCACACTTCCGATGAACACGAGTGGTTTCAAAAGAGCCGTGAGCCTGCAAGTCCTTACCGTGATTATTACATCTGGCGACCCGGTAAAAAAAACTGTCCGCCTAACAACTGGACAACTTTTTTCATGGGTAAGGCCTGGGAATACGATGAAAAAAGCGGCGAGTACTATCTGCATCTTTTTGATAAAAAGCAGCCCGACCTTAATTATAAAAACCCCAAAGTAATAGAAGAAGTAAAAAATATCCTGCGTTTCTGGCTGGACAAGGGAGCGGCAGGTTTCCGCTGTGATGTTATTAATATAATTTACAAGACAAGCCTTGATGACGGTAAAAGAAATATGACTGTCCGGGGCATTGAACATTTCAAATCACAAGAAGGAAACCATGCAATACTTAGGGAACTTCGCCGTGATGTTCTGGATAAATACGATTGTTTTACTGTAGGCGAGACTGTCATGGTCGATCTTAATGAAGCAAAAGATTTGTGCGATGAAGACCGAAAAGAACTTAACATGCTCTTTTACTTTGATCACCTTGAAGTAGACCGCCGTATCGCCCAGTTTATTCCGAAAAAATTCCGCGCGAATAAACTGTTAAACGTAATGACAAAATGGCAGCAAGGGCTTGACTGGAACGCCGTATATCTTGAGAACCACGACCAGGCGAGGATTGTTTCCCATTTTGGCGCGGCGGAGAAGAATCGCACTGCCGCCGGAAAACCCGGTAAATATTGGCGGGAAAGCGCAAAAATGCTTGCTCTTTTTCACTTAACCCTTCGAGGAACTCCTTTTATTTATCAGGGGCAGGAAATCGGTATGACAAACTTCGATTTTAAAAACATCAATGATTTAAACGATGTTGTAAGTCATGGGCTGGACAAACTGATGAAAAAAATGTGTATTCCTTCTTTCCTGCGCTGGAAATGGATCAAGGCAAGCTCACGGGACAATGCCCGCACACCTATGCAATGGGATGACAGCGAAAATGCCGGTTTCAGCAAGGCGAAACCTTGGCTTGACGTTAATGGTAACTACAAATATATTAATTATGCAGCGCAAAAAAACGATAAAGATTCAATTTTAAATTTTTACAAAAAACTTATTGCCGTACGAAAATATAATGAATGTCTTGTTTACGGAGACTTCATTCCGTTATATGCGGATAACAGACTCATGATATATCAGCGGAAGACGCAAAATAACACGAAACCAGGAGAAACATATACCATTGCGCTTAATTTTTCGTCTTGTACAGTTAAGCTAAATAAAAAGCTCTCCGGCTTTTTAACCGGAGATTTAATTTTATCTACCGCAGATTCGTCTGAACGGAAGAAGCAATTACTTCCCTGGGAAGGGATTTTGTTAAGGAGTTGATATGCCAAGTGTAATTATTACAGGAGCCGACAGAGGACTCGGGTTTGCTCTCTGCAAAGAGTATCTCTCGCGCGGTTGGACAGTCTTCGGCGGGAAGTTTCTTGATGATTACAATCTGCTCGAACAGGAACGTAAAAAAAATCCCTCTTTGCACATTGTGCCGCTGAATGTCGGCGACGCTGCGTCTATTGCGAAAGCGCGCGATCTTGTCGCTGAGCAAACAGATTCGCTTGACATGATTATCTCCAACGCTGCGCTGATGGGAGAAGTTAAATGCAGCATTGACGATCTGCCAATGGATTTAAATACTCCATGGAACAGCTTCCGTGTCAATGCGCTCGGACCTACGCTCATGGTAGAGAACTTTCTTCCGCTGACAGACAAAGGCAAAATGAAACGGTTGTGCTTCATTTCTTCGGAAGTGTCATGTATTCTGCTGATGAAATACCGGGTAGGAAGCAATTATCCTTATCCGATGAGCAAGAGTTCAATGAACATGGGAGTGCGCCTTATGCATAACCTTTTGTATCCGCAGGGCTACAGCTTCCGTCTTTATCACCCCGGCTGGATGAAACGTCAGATGACAGACGGCACGCTTTCTGAATGGGCAATGCTGGACCCCGCCGATACCGCGGCTCACTGCGCCGAATATTTTGAAACGCCGCTTGGCGATGAACAGCGGCTTGTGCTGTATGACTACCGGAGTCATGAATGGCCGTTCTAGGACATTTTCATAGAGAAACAAACAGGAGTTGATAAATGAAAGTTGTATTGATTACGGAGTTAAATAAAGATTTTGGTAAAAAACTTGCCGCTGTTTTTACACGGGAAAAGTTTAAGGTATACACTGTAGGAGAAGAACAGCTTAATGATGTAACTTGTCTGCCAAAAGATTTAAAAGAAGCTGCCGCTGTGGTTCAAAAAGAAAGCGGATGTATTGACATCTTCATTGATACAAGCGATGAGCGCAGCCCGCTTGATAATTTCAATGTACGCACAGGGTTAAACGGCGATTTAATACACAAATTGTACGACGCAAATGTGATCCGTCCAATGGCAATGTTTGAAGCGTTTTTCCCTATGCTTGAAGCAGGCAGTGAAAAGCGGCTTTGCTGGCTTACGTCGGCGGAGGCAAGTATTAACGAAACATTCGGTACAGACGGATACGGTTATAAAATGGCAAAAGCGGGGCTGCACAATTTTTTGCAGATAACACGCAATGTACTTGCTCCGAAGGGTTACACAATACGCGCTTTCGATCCGCTGTACAACGATGTATCGGCTGAACTTGCCGCAGAAGCCGCTTTTAACTACTTTACCCGCAGGCGAGGCATTGAACATGATGACGATAAACGCGATGATGAGTACAATCTTGTTTTCCGTGATGCCTACGGCAGACAGCATTCATGGTGAGTAAATGAAGACTTTATTGCGTATAGCAAAAGAAGCTGTCAGATATAAAAACTGGCTGCTGCTGTCGATTTTCGGCACGCTTATGCTGACAGCAGTCAACCTGATTGCCCCCAGAATAATGGCGGGTATGACAGGGCTTGTGGCAGCCGGTATGACACGGGAAAATTATATCACTGTACTGTGGATGGCGGGCGGATTGTTAGGCTTATACCTGACACGCATACTGTTCCGTTTTTTAAGTAATTATTGTTCACACAGGGCGGCGTGGCGGCTGGTGCTTGAACTGCGGATAAAAGTTTATAACGCAATTCAATCTTTTTCCATGGACTATTTTCACAACAAGCAAACAGGCGATTTATTAAGCCGTGTAATGAACGATGTTGCGACATTTGAGTTGATATACGCCCACATTACTCCCGATGTTATTACAAATTTTGTTACTCTCACAGGTGTAACAATTATTCTTTTTAATTTAAACGCGCGTCTTGCGCTTATCACCTGTATTCCCATTCCGTTTATTTTGATATCAGGATGGTTTTTCAGCCGCAAAGTACGCCCCAACTTTCAGAAAATGCAAAAATCGCAGGGAGAATTATCCGCGCAGCTGCAGGATAATTTTTCCGGCATACAGGAAATACAGGCCTTTGGACGGCAGACCTACGCAACGGAAAAAGTCTTAAAAAAAGGCAGGGATTTTACACATAACATGCTCCGCGCCCTGAAGTTAAGTGCGGTATTTCATCCAAGTGTTGAATTTTTAACCTCTATAGGCAGCGTTATTGTTGTCGGCTTCGGCGGATATTTGGCGTATAAAAATCAGCTTTCTGTTTCTGAAGTTGTCAGTTTTCT
>JAITFK010000114.1 GCA_031281555.1 Treponema sp.
GAAAAAAATATACGGACATCCTGAAAGTTTAAAAAGAGTGCAGACCAAATACTGCGGCGGCTGCGGACACGGAATAATTCACAGGCTTATCACCAGTGTTATTGATGAAATGGGTATAAGAGAAAGGGCAATCATTACCAATCCCGTAGGATGCGCAATTTGGGCGGATTTGTATTTTGATTTTGATTCGGTGCAGCCGCCGCACGGCCGGACTCCGGCGGCGGCGACAGGCGTTAAGCGCATTCGTCCCGATCATCTTGTTGTCTGCTATCAAGGAGACGGCGATATGGCGGCGATAGGAACGGCGGAAATGATCCATGCGGCGAACCGCGGTGAAAAATTTACAACAATATTTGTTAATAACGCTATTTACGGAATGACAGGCGGGCAGATGGCTCCGACAACCCTGATTGGCCAGAAAGCGACTACCGCTCCCAAAGGGCGGGACGCCGATGCCGCCGGAATGGGGTATCCAATCCGTGTTGCGGAACTTCTTGCGGCGCTGGACGGGACACGCTATATCGCAAGAGGCGCTGTAAATAATGCAGCTAACATTCGCAAGACAAGGCAGTACATTAAAAAAGCGTTTGAAGCGCAGATGTCAGGCATCGGTTTTACAATGGTAGAAATTCTGTCGCCGTGCCCGACAAACTGGACAATGGACCCAATACAAGCAGTTGAATGGCTGGAGAAAAATATGGTTCCGGTTTTCCCGTTAGGAGAAGTAAAAAATGTTTTAAGCGGAGGCGCCAAATGACGGAAAAATCGTTTTTTGCAGGGTTCGGAGGCGCCCAAGAAAGCACGCGAACCGGTGAGCGTGTTACAGCTAATTATAGTAGCACGGCGTGTCTCCCAATAAATATTATAGTAAGAGAAAAAGTAACGGGAGGCCGGAAATGACGGAGAAAAGTTTTTTTGCAGGATTTGGCGGTCAAGGAATAATCTCCCTTGGACAGCTATGGGTATACTTCGGAATGCAGGAAGGAAAAAACGTTACTTTCTTTCCGTTTTACGGCGCTGAAAAACGAGGCGGCGTTGCCCGAGCCAGTGTTATTGTCTCTGATGATGAAATTGCGAGCCCTCTTGTTACGACGCCGGATTCTGCGCTGGTTATGAACATAGACTCGCTTCCCATTTGCGAAGGAAGTCTTAAAGACGGCGGCTTAATGCTGATAAATTCTAGTCTTGTGAAAGAAGAACCGAAGCGAAGCGGCTTAAAAATCTTCAAGGTTGAAGCTTCCGGTATTGCCGAACAGATTGGAAATATCCTTTTCGCAAACATGGTGGCTCTGGGAGCTATGGCAAAATTAACAAATGCGTTAAATCTGGCTGACATAGAAGGTATCCTGAAAAAGTTTTTCCCGCAGGACAAGCATCAATTTGTCCCGATGAATATAAAAGCTATCCAGGCGGGATACAGCGCAGTTTGATTTGTTTTATGTGTAAATCAAAGTATATTTTTTCTTTATAAGCGTATAACGTTACCGTACTTTTCCTGTTTCAAGATAGGCGGTTGTAAAAACCGCTTCGGGAATCGGATCATCGTACTTGATGATTTCCATGTATATTGTCGTTGAAGTTCCCGCCCCGACTGTGGATACCTTTGTCTGCATGGGCGTAAGCCGTCCCTGTACATCACTGAAAGAGGTCATCTCCATAATTTTCGCTAACTCTTCACGGCGGTTGTACATTTCACTTTTATATATCAAGAAACTGGTCTTGTCGATCCATGCTATTATTTTGGAATACTGAAAAGAACTGTCCTTAGGGACAGACTGAATCACATAACAGGCTTTTCCGTTCAGCGTTTCTTCGCGTAACAGCGTATGGGTATCAAGAGAAATATCTCTGTCCATAGTTGAAATGTCGTCATAAGAAAAGTCAGTTCCCATAAAACTGCCGCCGCTTTCAGAAGCCGCAATCCGCCGCACCTTGCCAAGGCTTGGTAAATATATCCACCTGTCTGAACTGCCTCCGGCATTATCCATAGTGAGAAACCGTGTTCCCGCTACATTGGAGGGACGCTGGAACACTATCACAGTACGCGCTCCGTTGGGACCGTCCTTTGAATACTGGTCGATAACCCGCTCTGTCGTGCTTCCGTCCTTCGCTGTAATTACCATGCGGGAGCGGGAAGAAATAGTATCCATTTGAATCCGGTTCTTTGCGGAATTCATTATGGAAACGGCTGTAGCCGAAGCGTCCTGAGCGTTCAGGAATCCTGCGCTGATTAATAACACTGCCAATACAGTAATTTGTTTCATAACACACCCTCCTAAAATTTAAAGATAAATCGCGGCTTTATAACCATAAGCAATGCCGGTATTACGGTGAGACTTACAATAGCTGTTATCAGCATACTTAAAGCTATAAGCGCGCCAAGTTGCGCAATAATTCTGAACTGCGATAACGCAAGCACTCCGAACCCTGCGCCTACGGATAAAGCATTGATGATAATAGCTTTGCCGCAGCCGATGAAAGTCTTGCGAAGGAAGTCTTGTTCTCCCGACTGATATTCATGTTTAAAAAATTCGATAAAATGAATTGTGTAATCAATGCCGATGCCTACAGCAAGACTAGCAATCAAGGCAGTCCCGAGATTGAGTTTGATACCAATAAAACCCATAACGGCGAAATTGCACAGAATCGCAAACATCAACGGCACTGCGCAGATTATTCCCGCAGTCATTGATTTATTGGAAAAAGCGACAATGAGGAACACTATCAGCACGGAAATAAAAATCGAAATAAGCTGCGAGTTAAATATCAAATCGGTAACTGCCATTTCATACGTTATGCTGCCGCCGATTATCACCCTGATATTTTTGGGAAAGTTAGCCGCAATATACTCGTTAATCAGATCAATAACCGCCTGAGAATCCTTGCTTCCTGTTGTGCGCAGTTGTATCATTGTTTTGATCGCCGTAGGTTCAAGCGGGTCATTGGAATAACCGGAATCGTCATCCCCCGCAAGCAGTACGAGATAATTCGCAATTAAGCGCTGGAGTTCTTCTTTTGTCTCTTTGCCGTAACGCTTGGGGTCTGCGGGAATTTCATAATAAGCCATACCCTCATAATTTGTGAGACGTTTTAATTCACGCACCAAATCATTACCGCTCAAGTCATTTGATTTTCCCGCCGCATTGTCAAGAAATCTTAACAAATCAACGGTGTTGTATTGATTTATGTCAAAATTGTTTTCCTGTTTCGGCGTTTCTGCATCAACACTATTATTAAAATCAAAATCGCCGAAACCGAAACTGCCGAAGCCGAAATCATCATCACCAAAACCAAAGCTGTCTGTTTCGTTATACGAAATAGTTTTTTGTAAACCTTCTGGATTCTCACCGACATTGAACACCTGATTGATCCGTTTGATAATATCCGCAAAGCCGACAACATTACCCACAGCCGGAACATATTTAGTCAGATAAATGGAAAGGCCGTCTATTGCCTGCAATACGTCAGGGTGCAGAAGTTCTTCCGTGCTGTCGGCCTGTACCACAAGGCTTAAATCTTTTGAGCCACCGAAATACTCCCGGATAAATCGGTCAGAACGGCTAATGTCGGTTTCATTCTGAAAAAACTCCACGACCGCATTATCAATTATAACCTTTGAAAGCCCGTATAATGAAATGACAGCGACTATGAGCGCAAGAACAAGAACAAGTTTCTTTTTCTCCGCAATGCTCAGAAAAATTACTGCGATGATATTGCCGAAACGGTTGTCATCATTTTGTTCTTTTCGTTGTTCTTCACCTGGACACTTGCTTTGATCAAGTTGAGTACGAGGCCCTCTAAGCAGGAACATTGACGGAATAAACAGCACCGCAATAGCAAAAGAAGCGAGTACGCCGAAACCAGCGCAATAGCCGAATTCCATCATGGGGACAATCGGCGTAAAACAAAAAGATATAAAACCTGCCATAGTAGTAAGAGCCGCAAGGAATACCGGCTTAATCAATTTTTTCACAAGCAGTAA
>JAITFK010000003.1 GCA_031281555.1 Treponema sp.
TATGCGGCAAGGACTTGGAATGATAAAT
Source organism: Treponema sp. (assembly GCA_031281555.1). Classification (GTDB taxonomy): domain Bacteria; phylum Spirochaetota; class Spirochaetia; order Treponematales; family Breznakiellaceae; genus WQXQ01. The sequence goes on from JAITFK010000003.1 coordinate 29, forward strand.
AATTTTGTCAATGCCAAAGAAATATGGGAAGAAGCTTTTTCCGAAGCGATTAACAACAACCATTCTGTTTACGATATGTTTTATATGGTAACCGCAAGAAGACATGCCGGGACGTTGGTTACCAATGACTCAACTTTAGCGGCGGTTTGTAAGAAGAATCATGTTCAGGTTTGTTGTTGAATGAGGGGGTGATGAGGTGTTTTTAAAGAATTGAAGGGGATTGAATAAGTGTGGTATGATCAAAAAAGTTATAAATAAATTGGGATTAATAAAGGAATACATAAGAAAAGGAGTTTTTATGAATAAAAAATTTACAATTAATTTGGACGGTATAAAAACTGAAGTTGAGAGAAGGAAAATACCCCTAAATAAGATTATATTGGATATTAAAAATCCTCGAATTCAGTATTTTTTAGATACAAAACTTAATACTGATGTTACACCAGATCAAGTAAAATTTGCATTAGCAGAGTCAAATGACCAGTATTTAAAACTAAAAGAACTTATTGAATCAAATAAGGGAATATATGAAGCTATTTGGGTATTTCCAAACAAAGATAAGTTTATTGTTATAGAAGGTAATACCCGTGCTTTTATCTACGAGGAATTATCTCAAAAATACAGTAATGACCGAAAATGGAAAGAAATAGACGCTTATATTTTACCACGAGAAATTGATCGATCAAGGATTAACTTTATAAGGCTTGAAAAACATCTGTTTGGTCCCACACCATGGTCAGCATATGAAAAAGCAAGAGAATTACACCGATTATTCAAAGATGAATATTACCCCATAAAGCGTTTACAGCAATTAACTAAACTCGGTTCAACAGAAATTAAAAACAGTATTCAAGCATTTAAAGATATGGAAGAACAATATTTGCAAAAATATAAAGGACCTACACAAAGACTGAAGTTTAGCTATTTTGTTGAATTTCGTAAAAACAAAGAATTGCAAACATTGATGAATAAAAATGAATTGTCACTTGAACAATTTTGTGATTGGGTTGGTGAGGACAAGTTTAGAAGAGGTGAAGATATAAGGAAATTACCTTTAGTACTAAAAGACGAGCAAGCAAAAAAAGAATTGATAAACAATGATTTTCAAGCTGCGTTGGATCAGCTTGGGCAAAAGAATCCATCTGCAAATTCAAAATTGTTTGAAGACATTCAAAAAGTAATAAAAGGTATAGATAAGATATCATTTTCTGAATTAAGTGAAATAAAAGGCGGCCTTCAGCCAGGAAAGGTAAATGATTTAAAATTATTATATAATAAATTATATAAATTATTACAAAATATAGGTGTTTTATAATAATGGCTGGAAAACAACATCAGTTTATTATCGGGTTAATAAATAAAAAGATACTCGAGTATGGTTTTACAATAGTATTTATTGATGGTCATGTTTCTGGAGCATTTGATAAAAAATATAATTTACCACCGAAAATTCTACGACATCGTCCCGATGTGATTGGAATAAACAATAAAGGGTGTATTTGCATTGGAGAGGCAAAAACAAAAAATGATATATTTAATATAAGAACCAAAGAAGAACTTTTTGATTTTTCAAATTACAAATTTAATGGGAATGCTTGTTTGCTAATTATTGGTATTCCAAAATCTTCACAAAATGATCTTGATAAATTATTGAGTGAACTTTGTATACAAAACAACGATAATATTGAAATTTTATCAATTCCGGATGAAATAATAAATGAATAAATTAATACAAAATTTTAAACCTAAAACGGAACCGCTTCCCCATCAATTAGAAGTAATAAATTATATTCATAATAATGCTATTATTGCTTTATTTGATGAGCAAGGATTGGGAAAAACAAAAATAGTTATAGATGCACTGTCATTGGATATGCGCGAAGAGAAAATACAAGGAGTATTGGTCATATCCCCGATGTCTCTACTTTTTAATTGGGAACAAGAAGTACAAAAACACTCTTTTTTACTACCTATAGTTTTAAAAGGATCAAATAGAGAAAAAAGATATAAATTTTTGACCGGAGCAAACTTTTATTTAATAAATTATGAATCAGTAATTTCAGAACTACAAAGAATAGAACGTTTTTGTAAAAGTAGAAAAATTGCTATTGTTCTTGATGAATCAACAAGAATAAAAGACCCTAATTCAAAAACAGCTCAATCAATATTTCAATTGTCTCAATACTCTGTTAAAAGGATAATTATATCTGGTACGCCTATAGCTAATAAACCATATGACATTTGGTCTCAATTTTATTTTCTAGATAAAGGTATTATTTTATCTAATAATTATAAGAATTTCAAATCAAAATTTAATATTAAAAATATTGAATATGAAAGGAATTTAATAAATTTAAATAAGTGTATTAATGAAAATTCTGTTCGTCGATTAAAAGAAGACGTTCTTCATCTCCCTGAAAAAGAATATATAAATATTTTTGTCGATCTTTCAGGGAAACAAAAAAAACTATACAATGAGCTATGTAAAGAATTAAAAATAGAAATAATAAATACTAATGGAGATCTTATTCTTGATGAATCAGAGGCTATTCTAAAAAAATTGTTACGCTTAGCCCAAATTGCATCCAATCCTTTCCTTATTGATAAAAGTTATAACGAGACTCCCGTAAAATATTTAAAGTTAGATGAATTAGTAAATTCAATAGTTTCAAATAAAGAAAAAATAGTTATTTGGACATGTTTTGTTGAAAATATTAAATTATTAAAAAAGAGATATAAACTTTTTTCACCATTAGTTATTTATGGAGAAACTCCAATAAATAAACGTGCAGAGTATATTAAAATGTTTCAAGATGCAGAAGAAAATAAAATTATGATACTTAATCCTTCTGCTGCAAGAGAAGGCATAACGCTTACAAAAGCAAATAATGCGATTTATCTGGATAGAAATTTTAATTTGGTTGATTATTTACAGTCACAAGATAGAATACATAGAATTTCACAAGAAAAAAAATGTAAAATTTATAAACTAATTGGCAAGAATACAATAGATGAGTATATTGATAAATATATAGAAGTAAAAAAAGATATAGCAAAATTTATTCAAGGTGATAAAAAAGAAATTGAAGAACAAGTATTTCAATTTCTATATAATAAGTCTCAAATATTAAAGACATTAGGAGGATGATATGAAAAACACTATTACAGTGCAAGGTAGAGCAATAACATATGAGATTAAGGATGTTGATATTAATGAAGTTCAATATTATCCCGAAAATCCACGAATAAATTATATCATAAGTAGTTATCCAAAGAATGAAATAACACAAGATTTAATACAGAATGAATTACTAAAATTGGATCAGACACGAGAAAGAATAAAGGATCTTGAAGAAAATAAGGGATTAATAGATGAAATATATATATTAAATAAAAAAGTTATTGAAGGTAATACAAGACTATGTGCTTTTAGAATATTAAGTAAAAAATATCCAAATGACAAACGATGGGAAACAATAAAAGCAAGAATTTTACAAGATAATGTTTCAGAAGAAGAATTATTTTATATATTAGGAATATTCCATATAAAAGGAAAAACGGAATGGAATGCATATGAAAAGGCGGCATATATATATAAAATGATTGTAACATTAAAAAAGAGTCCTGATGATATAGGAAAACAGCTTCGTATGCAACCAAAAAACATAGTAGCAGCATTAAAATCATACAAAGCAATGAAAGATAAATATCTTACTAAAAATAAAGATAAAAGTATTGATAAACAATATGAAGATTTAAGAAAATTTAGTTATTTTGATGCTTTTTATCACCAGAAAGAGCTGGTCGAACGAGAAGAAAACACGCCCGAATTTTTGAATAACTTTGTTGCATGGGTTAAAGAGGATAGATTTAAAAATGCTCAAAGTGTAAGAGATTTACCAAAAATATTAAATAATAAAAGAGCTCAAAAAATATTCTGTGTCAATGAACCAGAAACTGCATATTTTGAAGCAATGCAAATATTACATCAAGATAAGCCTGGTAAAGTCGATAAATTTTATAAAAAATTCGAAGAATTTTCTGATTTTTTAGATGGTGCTGAGATAAATAAAATCAAAGAGGAAATTATTGAAAATCGTAATAAAAAACATGTAATAGAAACTTGTTATAAAAAACTAAAAAGATTTACAAAAGATTGTGGACTGGAAGTATAAAATGGGTAAGTTGAAAGTTTTACTTGTAGAACCATCATATAAATGTAAATATCCACCTTTAGGATTAATGAAATTATCAGCATTTCATAAAAAACGCGGTGACGAAGTTGTTTTTGTAAAAGGAACCATTAAGGAAAAAAAAGATATAATGTGGGATAGGATTTATATATCGACATTATTTAGTTTTTATTGGGATTTAACAATAAGAACAATAGATTATTATGAATTTAGTGTAAAAGATCCTAGAAATTTTTATATTGGTGGTCCTATGGCTACAATAATGGCGGAAGAAATAAAAGATGTAACTGGATTTATTCCGGTGCAAGGATTACTAAATAAAGAAGGACAAATAAATTTACCTAATGAGCAAAATATTGATAATATGATACCTGATTATAATTTATTAAACCAAATCTCATATAAATATTTATCTGATAATGCGTATTTTAGTTATACAACACGTGGCTGTATTAGAAAATGTCCTTTTTGTGCAGTTCCAAAAATAGAACCATTATACCAAGAATATGTTCCACTAAGTAAACAAATAAAATCCATAAATTTAAAGTATGGAAGAAAAAAGGATTTGTTGCTCTTAGATAATAATATTCTTGCATCATCGTGTTTTGAAAAAATAATTGATGAAATAAAAGAAATAGGATTTTTTAAGGGTGCAAAATTAAATGGTATATCAAGATATGTAGATTTTAATCAAGGTATTGATCTCCGTAAACTTTCAAAACAAAAAATGAAATTGCTAGCAGAAATATCAATAAGACCATTACGAATAGCATTTGATGATATACGACTAAAAGAACAATATATTAAAGCGATAGAAATGGCAGCAGAATATGGAATACTTAATTTATCAAATTATATATTGTATAATTATAATGATACACCGAAAGATTTTTTTGAAAGATTAAAAATAAATGTTGATTTAAATGAAAGATTGGGAACAAAAATATTTTCATTTCCAATGAAATATATTCCAGTAACAAATAAAGATAGATTATATGTAGGAACACATTGGAATCCTCGCTTTTTAAGAGGAATTCAATGTATTTTACATGTTACTCATGGGGTCGTTGGTCCTAATAAATCTTTTTTTGAAGCTGCTTTTGGAAAAAATTATTCTGATTTTAAAAAAATATTATTGATGCCGGATTCTTTTATAATGTATCGAGAAAGTAGAAAAAAAAATAAAGTGAAACAATGGCAAAATATATTAAATAATTTCTCCAATAACCAAAGGTCTTTCTTTATGAAAAATATCTTACAAAACAGCTATTCCTGTGTTTCAAACGATAAATTGATTAAAAAAATAATATCTTTTTACAAAGAAAAATGATAATTTTTATTCTATACATAAATATTGAATAATTATTATCTTTCACAGAACTATACATACAAAGAAAAACTTATTATTATAAAAGAATATTATTACTCAAAAAGTAAAAAAAAATATTAAATAACGATAATTCTTATTACGAATAATTCGATGTCTGCTAATTTGCAATAATCTTGATAAAATAAATAATTTTTAGTATAATCTAAGTATAAGGAGAAAAAATGCCCCTCGAACATTTTAACCGCATAACAAATGACCCCGACATAATAAGTGGCAAATCCTGTATTAGAAATATGCGTATTACTGTGAGCAGAATACTCTCCAAAATTGATGCAGGAGAAACAATTGATGAACTGCTGGTTGACTACCCATACCTTGAACGAGAAGATATTCTGAAATCTTTGAAATACGCCGCATGGCTTACCGAAGGCCATGAAGTTACTCTTACTTGATAAAGGAGCAACCATAATGATCCTATACCACGGCAGCGACCAAATTATAAAAACTCCAGAACTTCGCTCCTCAACCAGAACTCTCGACTTTGGAGCAGGTTTTTACACAACCACTAACAAGGAACAGGCTGTCAATTTTGCTGTTAAAGTTTATACCCGCTCAATTAGGGAAGGCATTGCTCCAAAAGGTAAATTTATCAGCGTCTATGAAGTTGACTACGAAAAAATAAAACAGGAACTTGATGTATTACATTTTAAATCAGCGGATGAATCGTGGCTTGATTTTGTTATGGCTAACAGACGTAATACTTATAACAGCAAAAAATATGACGTAATCTATGGACCTGTAGCAAATGATACTATATATCGAACATTAATAGCTTTTGAAGATGATGTATTGTCAACAGAGGATACTATCGCCAGATTAAAAGTCCGACAATTATTTGATCAAATGACTTTTGTTTCGGAACATTCCCTTTCGTTCCTGAAATACTCAGATTTTATTGAGGTTCAAAATGATTGACACTCAATTTAAGGCAACATTGGAAATGCTGATTCCTCTTGTTATCAAAGAAATAATGAAAAGCCGCAATATAAGCGAGAAAGAAGCTTTTGAAATGTTGTATTCCTCGTTCTTGTACAGTAAACTTGAAACAGAGTCCACCAAATTATGGCATTTAAGCCAATTGACTTTGGCAAATTTATTAAACGAGGAAATTGAGACGGGAAATATTATTTTTCCGGAGGAAACATAACATGAGCGGCAATGCCGAATTTATTACCTACTGTATGGAAGAATACAAGGCTGTAAAGGGTATAACAGGAAAAGAAGTCATTACACTTTTCAAGAAACACAATATTATTGATTATATTGTTACTTGTTACGGAGCTTTGCATACTATGGGCGGTCTTGCCATTGCGGAAGATATAGATTCACTAATTGAAAATAAAAAAAGATAATAGTATCTGATATTTGTATAATGCATTTCTCTTCATACAACTTTCACCTATAAACAATAATTTTCTACTACACACCCAGCCTTGTTTCCTCAATACGCTTTAAAAGACCGACCAGTTCATGGTTGTCCTTTGTTTCTTCCCGGATTTTTTCGATCTGACGGAGCATCGGTTTAGCAAGGGGCCGTGCCCATTCCCGGTATTAATCAAAAGTAGAAACATCCATTCGCACCGGAGTAACCGACTTTCCAGCAATATTTTGAATGTGCTGTAAAATAAGAATTCCATCGGGGGCTAAATCACCGGCATAGTAAAAAGAAAAACCGGAAGCGGCAAGAATCTTTATGATAATAACGGTGGCGCGGTTTGAATAACCACCGATGTAAAGGAAGTAGTCATAACGTGAAAGCTCTTTGCTGTGTTTTTGCGGACTTCCCAAAGCGTAAAAAGTTTCTTTGTTTTCAATAATTAATACAATTTTATATTTTTTCTCTGATAAAAGATGTATTGTTTTGATCGCTTCTGTACTCTCAAGGGGAAGACCGAGTATATGACATCCGGTATCGACCAATGGCGGTTCCTGATTTTTGTATTGAATAATGATTTTACAGGCGATCATGGTTTAAGGATAAGAGCGTTCCAGAAAAGAAAGATCAGGGATTTTAGTATTTTTCTGTATGCGGTATAAAAATGGATTGCAAAGAACCAAGAGGTTTCAACTGTAAAAATTATTAGGCAATAGGTTATATTGACTATATAGCGCAAAGCAAAGAATAATGAGTAATGGTATTAATATGATGACAATGAATAGAGTTGTTTACCATATTCAGCGGTAACATAACGAATTTATATTGGGGATGTGCTGGTGTGAAATCCGTAAGGTTTTTTAATTCCTTGATTACACAGATGCTTTTATTTCTTGTGATGTTGGCGGTAGCAATATCTGTAGGTACTGTTACTACTCAAATGCGTGTATCCAGAAAAGGAACGCATGATAGATATGCTTCTCAGGCTGAAATTGCCGTTCGCTTGGCAGCGTCTTTTATCTCAGCGAAAGAGATAGATTTCTATTTAAAGACATTGGAAGAAGATGATAATTACCGCAGATTACTTGATATCCTAAAGTCCATACAAACCATGTCGGGTATGACATATGTATTTGTTACCCAAATAACCGATGGCGGCGAGTTATTTGTTTTTGACACCGACCCCGATGATGATACCCATATGGTGCTTGGCAGTTTCTCTGATTGGGCGGAATCCGGGATTGATTCCCCGCTGCAACCCGTTTTATCAGCCGGGAAAAAGCCGGCCCCTTATATTTCCGATACCGAGTGGGGTTTTTTTCTAACCGCCAGGGAACCTATATATAGATATGACGGGACGACTGCCGGTTATGCCGGAGCAAATTTTTATATGGGAACCGTTTTGGCCGATCAGGCAAGTGCATTGCGTACCAATATAATTGTTACTGCTTTTGTATTTGTGATCAGTTTGGCAGTGTATTTTTTAATCGTATATAAACTTGTAGCTGCCCCGTTAAGAACATTGACAGTCAATGTCGGCAGGTTGTCTGCCGGTGAAGTGCTTTCGCGGGTTTTATCATCCAGGGAAAATGAATTCTCACTTTTGGAAGATACTTTTTCCGATATGAGCAAGCGTAATGCTCACAGTAAAAAAATAACGGATGTCCTTAACAAGACGGCTATAATTTTTCTGTCGCATCGTGATGGAGCATTTGATAATATGATGACAGCAGGGGTGAGTCTGATTGCCGATATGGCTGAAATTGACAGGCTGATTCTATGCCGCAATCATATAGCAGCCGACAGTTTGTGTGCGTCTGAAGTTTACCGCTGGGACAGAAGTTCCGGGGGCAGCACCGAATTAATTGAGTCTCTCATTAACGTACCTTATGCGCAGTTGATACCGGATTGGGAAGCACTTTTGTCCGAAGGGAATCATATAAATAGTCCGTCAAGACTGCTGCTTGAAAGAGTCGCTAACACACTTAAATCATTTGGGGTACTGACAGCCGCTGTCATACCGATACATATAAACAATGCGTTTTGGGGCTTTGCGCTTTTCGGCGATACCAGAAATGAACGTTATTTTGAGGATGATATTATTGAGATGCTGCGCTCGGCGGCATTTTTATTTGCGAACGCGTTCATTCGCGCCGACATGGAACGTGATATTAAAGAAGCGTTGAATAATGCGATGGAAGCAAGCAAAGCAAAAAGCGATTTCCTCTCCAACATGAGCCATGAAATGCGGACACCGATGAATGCGATCCTGGGTATCACTGAAATTCAACTGCAAGACAAAACGCTGCCGCCGGGTATATGGGATGATTTGAACAGGATCTACAATTCAAGCTATTTATTGTTGGGTATTATCAACGACATATTGGACCTGTCCAAAATTGAAGCGGGCAAGCTGGAACTGGTGCCGTCCAGCTATGATGTTTCAGGCCTCATCAACGACACCGTTCATCTCAATGTCATAAAGTACGAGGGTAAGCCGATTGAATTCAATCTTCAGGTGGATGAAAATATCCCGTCAACGCTGTACGGCGATGAATTACGCATCAAACAGATTTTAAACAACCTGCTTTCAAACGCATTCAAATATACGGATGAGGGTGAGGTTTCGCTGTCAGTTGCCGCCGAATATGCGCAGCATGAAGAGCCGCAGATAACGCTTGTGTTCTGCGTAAGCGACACGGGACAAGGTATGACCCCTGAGCAGTTAGATACACTGTTCGATGAGTACACGCGTTTTAATTTGGAAGCCAACCGTACAATCGAAGGTACGGGCCTAGGTATGAGTATTACGAAGCATCTCATCCGCATGCTGGAAGGCGAAATCTCCATTGAAAGTGAACCTGGTAGAGGTTCGGTATTTACCGTACGTTTGCCCCAGGGGATTATCAGCGACGGGGTTTTAGGCAGGGAAATGGCTGAAAACCTCAAGCAGTTTCGTCTTGGCAAAACAGAAAAAATAAAAAAATCGCCGCAAATAGTACATGAATATATGCCCTACGGCAGAGTTTTGATAGTAGATGACGTGGAAACGAATTTGTATGTCGCCAAAGGGCTCATGGCCCCTTACGGCTTGTTGATTGAGACCGCCACAAGCGGTCTAGAAGCGGTTAACAAAATCAAGAGCAGCGCTGTCTATGATATCATATTTATGGACTATTTTATGCCAGGAATGGATGGCATAGAAGCGGTAAAAATCATACGCAGTCTGGGGTACGCTCATCCGATCATCGCCCTAACCGCCAACGCTCTGGCAGGGCAGGCGGAGATGTTCATGGAAAACGGGTTTGATGGTTTTATCTTTAAACCGATAGATATACGCCAGTTGGACCTTTCGTTGAACAAACTGATACGTGACAAACAACCGCCCGAGGTGATTGAAGCGGCACGGCAGCAAGCTCTCAAGGATGTACAGCCTGCCTCAGGCTCGGAACTGGCGGCAATTTTCGTGCGGGATGCCGAAAATGCCCTTGAGCGTCTGAACGCGATACACTCAAACGCATACCGTAGAATCGACGATATCCGGATGTTTGTAATCAACGTCCACGCGATGAAAAGTGCCCTTGCAAACATCGGTGAAACCGAGCTTTCCGCTGCCGCGTACAAATTAGAACAGGCAGGACGGACGGAAGATATAAAGGTAATGAGATCAGAAACCCCGGTGTTTCTGGAAGCATTGCGTGAAGCGATCGAAAGAAACAAACCCAAAGAAGACGATGGTGAAGCGGTACAGGAAGATTCTGAGGGCATATGGACGTATTTTTGTGGGAAACTGCTTGTTATTCAAAAAGCGTGCGAGGAGTATGATGAAATAACCGCTAATACGGAATTGGCTGAACTGAGACAAAAGAAATGGCCGCGTTCTACCAATGAACTGCTGAACACTATCGGTGAGCATTTATTGCACAGTGATTTTGAGGAAGCCGCGAAACTTGCGGATGATTATGCGAAAAATAAAGATATGCACCAAGTATCGTGAACGTATTGATTTTTAATAAAGGACTTATTTCCGGATAAGCTCTTAGTCTAAGCTTGACGGGAATATGCAGTGTTCCGTCTGTCTATTTCATCTTGCGGTGAAGGACAAGGTAGTTCATAAATTCCCGAACCACAAGTTTCCGCTTTTAACGGTAAGTAAAGGAATACTCTTTGTAAAGAAGACCGACTTGCATTAAATTAATAATTATTCTATTATTTGCAATGGTTTGCCTGTGTGAGACTGCGTTTCAGTTGATTTTTACGGTATTTGGAGGAGAAAATGACAAGACCGGTAACTATTTTTTCAGGACAGTGGGCGGATTTGCCCTTTGAGAAATTTTGTGAAAAGGTAAAATCTTTCGGTTATGACGGAATTGAAATCGCCTGCTGGGGTGATCATCTGGATTTAAAAAAAGCGGCGACTGATCTTAAATATGCGGAAGATCGTAAAAACATTTTAAAAAACTTCGGTCTTAAAGTATGGGCTATCGGGACTCATTTAATCGGACAGTGCGTGGGTGATAACTGGGACCCTCGCCTGAACGGTTTTGCACCGTCCAATCTTGCAGGGAAACCTGAGGATATTCGCAAATGGGCTATTCAGGAGATGAAATACGCTGCTGTCGCAGCAAAGAATCTGGGAATAAAAATCGTTACAGGTTTTATGGGCAGTCCCATTTGGGCTTACTGGTATTCCTTTCCTCAAACTACGGAACAGATGATAGATGACGGGTATAAGCAAATCATTAAAAACTGGACACCTATTTTTGACGAGTTTGACAAGAACGGTGTTAAGTTTGCTCTGGAAGTACACCCTACGGAAATAGCGTTTGATTATTATTCCGCCGAGCGGCTTCTAAAGGAATTCAAGAACAGAAAAACACTTGGTTTTAATTTTGATCCTTCTCATCTTATTTGGCAGGGAGTGACACCTCATATTTTTATAAGAGATTTTGCGAAACAAATTTTACATGTTCACATGAAAGATACGGCGGTTACCCTTGACGGTAAGGCAGGAATTCTCGGCTCCTTCCTGACTTTTGGCGATGTAAGGCGCGGCTGGAATTTCCGTTCGCTCGGGCACGGCGATGTAGATTTTGAAAATATTATCCGGGAACTTAACGCGATTAATTATAAGGGACCGTTATCTGTTGAATGGGAAGATTCCGGCATGAACAGGGATTTTGGTGCGAAAGAAGCCTGTGATTTTGTTAAGAGTATTAATTTTTCTCCTTCGGATGTTGCTTTTGACAGCGCGTTAAAAGCTGAATAAGGCAAAGCGGCTGTAAACGGACGATTAACTCAGCGGGAGAGTGCTACCTTCACACGGTAGAAGTCACTGGTTCAATCCCAGTATCGTCCACAAAATTAGTTTTGTTACTGGTTCAATCTTTATTACGGGGGAAATAAAGAATGAAAAGTTTTTTGCCTGTTCTTTTATTTTTTCTTTGCGGGGTATTGTACTCTTCTGAATATATTTGGGACTTTATCAACGCGCTTGCAAGGAATGATTTTTCCGTTATAGAAAATATACTTAAAGAAAATATTAATAAAATACCGGCAGAGGAAAAAAGACTCCTGATGAATTTTTCCCTGAATTATTGTTGGGGAGAAAATGCGGTAAAAGCAATGGATATTCTAGAAAGATACAATATCCGTCCGACAGGTTATGATTTATTTACGGCAATTAACAGGAATCAGCCGGATATAGTTATTCAATCCGTAATAAGCAGGGGAGTGCAGGCTAACGGTGAAATACTTCTTTTGTTAACGGAAAAACAGAGGTTTAATCTTGCTGCGCGGTTAATAGAGTTAGGAATAGATGTTAATTATCAGTATCCGCTGTCGAAAAGTTATGCGGACGGCATGACACCGCTTTTATATGCCTGTAAAGCGAATAATTTTGAACTTGTGAAAATGCTCGTTGAGCACGGAGCCAATGTTCAGACAAGGAATAAAAACGGAAGCACCGCTTTATCAATAGCCCGCGTAAACGGAAACACTCAAATTGCGGATTTTTTGATCGAAAAAGGAGCTGTTGAATCCGGAAATTATTTACCGCCGCGGCAAAGTACGGGTATTTCAGGTTTTCCGGAAAACGAAACTGTTTTTCAAACAGGAACTTACTATGTTCTCGGCGGGAGTATTAGTATGAGGTTTTCAGGTAACGCTAATTCAGGCAGTATAAATTACATCGTAAGCGGAATGTCAAGAACAGGTGTTTACAAAGTTGAAGGGAGTAATTTATCTTTAGCAATGGACGGGCGTACATTTATATATAAAGTTGATTCCAATATGTCATTTTCAGGTAACGGTGAAGTTTGGGTAAGATCCGGAAATTAAGCAGTATTTACCCTTTTAGATCTACAAGTGAAGCTGAGTTTGAATCATTGAAATTGGTTTTTCTTCCGCCTGCCGTGTATGGATTGTTTCGCAGAGCTTTGATTTCTAAACGAAGTTCAACCATACGCTTGGAAAGCAATTCCCTGTTTTTGGTTGAACGTACAACGGCCTCATTTTTAAGCTTTTCCAAAGATGCCTTTAAACCATGTACCTCATCAGGGGCTTCGAATTTTTCCGCGCTTTTTTGCGTTGTAACTGCCGCTGTTGAAATGAGGGAATTGTACATTTCCTCAAGAGGATCTATAACTTTTTGTATTGAAAAAATATCAGCGACAATTTTTTCTTCTATTTCTACATAATTTAAAAGGTCTTCAGTGCTGCCTGATTCAATTACGCTCTGTTGTTTATCAAGCAGATTCAGATAGGAGCGAAAGCGATCCCGCTGTTGTGATAAAAGAGTTTTAAAACGTTTTAAAACCGCGACTCTCTGGGCAAGTTCCGTTGAATCAATGTTATCGTTTACATCTGCCGGTGTATTTTGCCTGTTTGTTAAAGCCGCCATTTTTCTCCGTTTTCCTTTTATCCGGCTATATTTAAGCCTACAACCTCACGGTTTGAATGGTCAACTGTATTCTGACTTGCTATTTTACTCCATGAATCCCTTAGTTCACAAAGCAAATTTTTAACTGTTAACAATCTGCTTGTATCTTTTGTGATATTTGCTTCTATTAATTCCCTGTTAAACCATGTATATAATGAAAAGAGGTTTTTTGAAATTTCACCGCCCTGTTCAAAATCCAGGGAAACCATTAATTCAGTCAATATTTCTTCGGTTTTCATAATCGCTTTATTGACTTGTTCTATTCGGCTGGGGTCTTTTTTTTGCTGTTTATTGTCTTCTTCAAGGAGATTAATTGCTTTAGCCAGCTGTTTCGCCGCTTCATCATACAGCATGACAATAAGCTGTCCTTGTCCGGCAGTTATTATTGTAGTTTCTTTATATGTAGATGACGCGTTTTTATATGCCAAAATAGTCCTCCCAAATTAATATCGGTAAAAAAAAACTTTACTTGAGTAATAAAGGATTTTCCAAAACTTCAGTTTTTGGGAAATCTACTTTAGATTTAAAGGAAAAACTGGCCTTTTGGACAGCTTTTCCAGAGCATTTTTTAAAACTAACCGAGTTTTGGAAAAGGCTCAATATTTAATCAATTTGTTTTTATTACCAGTATATGTCTTTCCTCTTCAAGAAAAGGTACATTATAAGAAATTGTTTCCCAATTACAACCAAAATCCTTAAAAGGAGCCATTTCATGTTCTGTTTTTTTAAGCCGCCCCTTATACGCGGCAATGATACCTCCTTTTTTCAATACATGGATAAGGATTTTTAACAATTTCGGTTCCATAGGTTTAAAGGCGCGGAAGGTTACCATGTTAAAACTTTCTTTTTTGGTTTTTTCAAGTTCCCCCTCTTCTACGGTGATGTTGGGAATTTTTAATATTGCTTTTACGTTGCATAAAAAGGCTGCCTTGCGTCCCATTCGTTCAATAAGGGTAAAATCGCAGTTTGGCATAGCAATGGCAAGCGGTATTCCGGGGAAGCCCGCTCCAGAACCTGCGTCCGCTATTACGGGTTTTTTTGTTTCTCCCAGTAAGCGGTATAAAATTCCAAGCGGTGCAAGAGAATCAAGAATATGCTTTATTATGAGTTCTTTTGTATTATTTGTTCCGGTAAGTCCGTAAGCGGAGTTAAAAAGCTCGATCTCGTTTTTGTAACGGTCAAGAAGAGATACTACTTCTTCAAAGCGGCAGGAAAGCAGGCCAGCGATTTCTTTGTCGCTTTTCAGCAGGGCTCTGATGCCTTCGGTAATTAATTCCATCCAAGACGCGTTTTTATATAAACCGTACCAGGTGTTTTTCTTCTATAAGACCATTGGTACGGGCCAGGATATAAGAACCAAACGCGCATAACATAATGTCGATAAATGTACCGACAGCTACAAGGTAAAAAGCCAGCGGTCTTAAGATCAGATAGCCCGCCTTGAATTCACCGCCCCCGTAGCTCAGGCATATTGCGGCTAACGCAATGTATGCTCCGTCGCCGGGATGGCGCGCGAGCAGGAATGAAATTACAAAAGCGTATAAGCCAATCTTAAATAATTCAACTGAACCAATTCCCATATACGAATAAGATTTGATAATGACGATAAACCCCGCCGCCGCTGTCATGGCGCTGCCGCATCTGCAAAAAGTTGTAAAAAGAGCGATGGATAAAGAGCTGGATCGCCTGCGTATGCCGAAATTTTCTTTTGAATGGCGCTGAAGTACCGGAATTGTTAAATTGATGTCTCCCGAAAAAAACGCTGAAAGCGCAGGCCCAAGGAAACCGGTAAGAACGAGCCATGGATTGACTCTGGGTTTTAAAAAATAGAGAAACAACGGGAGAATACCGAAGCACAACACTACGCTGAATATTCCAAGCATAACTACAAGGTCTTTATAAACTTTGGCTTCCAATATGCCGTTGAAGCGAACTGCCCAATATGAAGAAAGTACAATAATAATAAACCCGAGTATTTCAGAGAAGAATGACGCTATATGGTAAAAAATACGTGAAAGCGAATCAACAAGTGATATAACAAGTT
This sequence comes from Treponema sp., assembly GCA_031281555.1. Classification (GTDB taxonomy): domain Bacteria; phylum Spirochaetota; class Spirochaetia; order Treponematales; family Breznakiellaceae; genus WQXQ01. Next base: position 15,971 of record JAITFK010000003.1, read on the forward strand.
TTGAATAATTCCTGTCGTAGTTGAGCCCCATACCAAGGAAAAAAGCAAACACACAGACAGGGAAAAGGTATATTCCGTTTCCGCCAAGTACGCTGAGCATATTTGACGGAAATAGTTCTAGAATGTCTGCCGCAGGATCAACGTTTGTTATTTCCGTAAGTTCAGCTGATTCTATAGGCACTCTGTTAGGTGAAAACATGACTGTAGTTATAATACCGGAAAATATTACAAAAGCGGTCATCACAATTATAAGCAGGAGATTTTTTAAAACCATCGACCAGAACTGTTCGTCCATACGCAGTTCGTAAACTGCGACTGTAAGTGAAAAAACCAGCACAGGAACTACCGCGTAACGCCCAATACCAAGGGCCAGTTTTTCCAGCCAGCTTAAAACAGAAATTACTCCATGACTTTCGGTAGGAAGCAAAAAGCCGATTGTCATTCCCAAAATGGAACCGATTAATAATTTTACCCAAACTTTCATAGTTGAAGGATAATATATTTTAAGATACTGGGCTAGAGGCGTATAATACGCGCAGTTGTCAGAATTTCCTGGCCTTTTTCGGTTATGAGGATGTCGTTTTCAAGACGGCAGCCGCCAAGCAAGGTGTCGTAAAGACCAGGCTCTATTGTAAAGATCATTCCCGGTTTCAAAACCCACTCGTTGTCGCTGCGGTTTCTGATTACCGGGTATTCATGTTCCTGAAGACCGATGCCGTGCCCAAGACCATGCGGCATTTCCTTTTTTGATTTGGCGAAAAAAGTATCGACAGCGGCGGCAATATCCTTAGCAGGCGTTTCGTTATGTGCCATTGCGGTTGCCAGCTTTGCGGCTTTTTCTACCAAATTAACAATTCTTTCCTGTTTGGGATTAAGATCGCGGGCAAAGGTAAGCGTTACATCGGTGCAGTAACCGTTGTATTTTACACCAAAGTCAAGAATTGACAATCCCTTCTCGCCGAACGGAAAATTTGTCCATGCGGGAAAAGCGTGAATTGCGAAACTGCGGAATGACCCTGCGGCAAGAGTCTCAAAACTTGTTCCTTCACAGCCTCGTTTGCGGGCTTCAATTTCTATAAACAAGGCCGCGTCGGCCTCGGTTTTAATTTTTTCTTCCCGTACATTTTTTTCCAGAAGATCAATTAATTCATTTGTTATATCCGCCGCTTTCCTTATATCCGCAATTTCTTCTTCGTCCTTAACCGCGCGTAATTTGTCAAGCTCAACGTTTGCGCCGTTATTGCGGCACAGGATATCATAACCTGAAAGCTCTCCTACATAGTCAAGGAAAGAAGGATAGGGAGTAACGGAAGGTATTTCGATTTTTGAGCCTGAGGGAATTTTAAATAATTGTAATGCCGCGGCAATTGCTTTTATGGGCTGTCTGCCGAAATCATTGTAAGCCGCAATCATAACAGGAGATAAGCCTGCGTAAAGCTTTGCAAGGTTAATATCCCATGCCGCGAGTATCGCTTTGCTATTTATTTTTCGTGAAGGAACTTCTTCCTGTGTGATAAAAAGAAGCGCGTCTCCGGGATGTCCTGTAAGCCAGCGGATATTTTTATCGCGCCTTCCTTCCGTATCTTCAAGCATTAATAGGCTTATGCCTTCTTCTGTCATCCAGTCCTGAATCTTAGCCAGACGAGTTGAATAGTTTTCCATGAAATCAGGCCTTCCTACCGCTTTTCTTTAACCTTTTCCTTTTCCTTTGTAATCTTTAATTCAAGTTTATCCATCATCTTGTCGATTGCTTCCGTTATGTCAAAATCTTCTTCCTTGACATGAATAGAAACTCCCCAGCGGAAATTTACAGTCGCTTCCGCGTCAAAGTCTTTTTCTTTTTTTATTGTAATAATGAGATCCACAATCATGCTTTCCGCATTGTGAATTCTTTCGATTTTTTTATTTAAATATCCCCTTACATCATCATTCATTGTAAAGTGTACAGCTTTAATGTCTGTGTTCATTTAAACCTCCAATTTTTTTTATGTACTTTTCGGGTGTAAGAAGAACCCATATTAAGTTCCTTTCTATATTTTGCCACAGTTCGGCGCGCAAGCGCAATTCCCTTTTGGCTTAATAAAGCGGAAATTTCCTGATCCGAAAGAAGCCTGTTTTCTGCGGTAACAATTTCTTTTATTGTTTCTTTTACGCTTTCTTTTGAGAATTTAATGCCTTCTCTGCCTATTCCGCTGACGGAATTTGTAAAAAAGTATCGGATTTCGTAAATTCCCCATTCAGTCTGGATATATTTACCGTTGGCTGTTCTGGAAACAGTCGTTTCATGAACTTCCAGTTCTCCGGCTATATCCGCAAGGGTAAGCGGAGCAAGATATTTCGGGCCGTTAATAAAAAAAGCCTTTTGGAACTTAAGAATAGCGTTAGTTACCCGTATCAGCGTTTGATTCCGTTGTTTTAAATGCCGGATAAAAAGCTGCGCGTCTTTTGCCTGTTTCATTGCGAAATCCCTTGCTTCTTTTTCCGCCAATTTTCCGGGTTCCTTGTAAAAAGGACTTATTCCGAGAACGGGAAATACTTCATCGTTCAGGATAATATTAAAATCATCGCCGTCTCTTATAACGCGAATGTCAGGTATTACATAACGCACTTCGGCGGGAGCGAAAGCTCTGCCCGGGAAAGGCGACAATTTTTTTATAAATTCACCCGCGCTTCTTACATCATCCTCCGAGAGTCCTGTTTTTTTTGCCAAGACAGAATATTTTTCCCGCTCCAGAAGCTCAAGGTTATCAAGAACTTTTTCGATTTCCTGTATGTTTATTTTCTCCGGCAGTAAATCCTCTGAAAGTCCGATTTGTACAATGAGCGACTGGCGGTAATCGCTTGTGCATGTTCCGGCAGGCTCAAGTCCCTGTACAAGTTTCATTGCTTCCTGTAACCGGTTTTGCGGAGAAGGGAAAAGTGTTTCAGGGTTTTCTTTGTGAAAACCGTCGTCATCAAGGTTTTGAATAAGTGTACCCGCAACGGAACGAAGCTCATCATCAACCGGCTCAAGCTGCAGCTGCCACAAAAGGTGTTCCTGCAGGGTTTCAGGGCGCGTAAGTACGCCCTCAATAAAACGCCTGTGTTCTTCCGCGGCGTATTCCGATCTGCCGGGATCGGAAGATGTTTCAAAGTACTCGTATTCCTCTTTACGCTGGTTGTCTGTCTCATTCAAGGAAACTGTGCTTTTATCTTCTATTACTTCCAAAGCGGGGTTGATTTCCAATTCCTGTTCAATTCTTTCGTGCAGTTCGACAATAGGCAGTTCCATTAATTTTATGGACTGGTAAAGCTGCGGATTCATTTTGAGCTGCTGCTTTTGAACAAAAGACTGATACAGTTGCATTATTTATATTAAACCTGCTGAAGGCTTTTTTCAATGTAAATTTGTATTAGTGATATTAAAACCGTTAAGGCTTACTTTGACGGTTTTTCTTTTATCAGTTATAGTAGGGCATTACGTTAAGGAGATGACATGAAAGATCCGATTTTGGCAGTGCTTGCTGCAGGCATGGGGAGCCGTTACGGCGGTCTAAAACAGATTGACAAACTGGGAAAGAACGGTGAAGTTTTGCTTGACTACTCAGTGTATGACGCAGTTCACTCAGGTTTTGAAAAGGTGGTATTTATTATCCGCCGAGATATCGAAAATGATTTTCGGGAATTGATACTTGCCCGAATGGGATCAAAGGTACGATGGGAACTTGCATTTCAGGAACAGGACAGCCTGATACCGGCAGGTATTTTTGCAGAGGCGCAGAAAGCGGGGAGGGTAAAGCCATGGGGTACAACCCACGCTCTTCTTTGCGCTGCGGATAAAATTGACGCTCCCTTTACGGTTATAAATGCCGATGATTTTTACGGAAGAGAAGCTTTTGCGGTAATCGGAAAACATTTGTGCGGTCCCGCCGCAAATGAGCCGGTAATAGTTCCATACCGACTGGATAAAACCTTAAGTTCTCAGGGAACCGTTGCCCGCGGCGTTTGCGCAATAAAAGATGATTATCTTGTTTCGATTGAAGAACTTACCGCTATTGAGCGGAAAGACGGCCGCATCATCAACACCAACCCTGACGGTTTAATCCGCGAACTTGCGGCAGACAGTCCCGTGTCAATGAATTTCTGGGGGTTCCCTGAAACTATTCTGCCTGAATTCAAAAAGTATTTTGAAGAATTTTTAGGAATCTTTGCCGCAGATATAACAGGCCATATTAAAAGCGAATGTTATATTCCTCTTGCCGCAGATCAATTTATCAAGCGGGGAATAACAAGAATTAAAGCTCTGCGCTCAGATTCCGACTGGTTTGGCGTTACATACCGGGAAGACCGTGAGGCAGCGGTTAAAAAGCTGGCTGAGCTGACCCAAGCGGGCGTTTACCCGCAGTCGCTCTGGCAGACAAACGGAGGAACTCATTAAAATGAGCGTAACGGCAATTTTATTATGGACCGCCGTCCTGTCCTTTATGCCGATTTCCGAATTGCGGGGGGCCATTCCTTTTGCCGTTGCGCATAACGTCCCATGGTACTGGGCATATCTTTTTGCCGCCGCTGTTAATGCGCTGGTCGCTCCGGCATGCTGGATATTTCTGGCAACTGTACACAGACTCTTTTACGGCACAACGCCTGAAAAAGGCATACGCTGGTATAAAAACATTTTTGACAAGTTTGTTGAAAGAGCGCGGAAAAAACTTTCGGTTAAATTTGAAAAATGGGGCTGGCTGGGCATTGCCGTTTTTGTCGCTATTCCGTTGCCGATAACGGGCGCATGGACAGGAACTCTCGGCTCATGGGTACTGGGAGTTTCACGGCGGCGTACCATGCTTGCTGTAATAATCGGAGTTTTGGTAGCTGGAGCCATAGTCAGCGCGGTGGTAATGTTAGGAATAGAAACTTTTAATATTTTTATAAACAGCAAATGGAGATCGGCTTGATTATCGGTATTGACATTGGAGCTACTATCACCAAAGCGGTCTCAATTGAGAATGGTAAGCTTATCCGCAAGGTAAGAACCAAGGCCTTGGACGCAGTAACTTCCGCTACCGGCGCTTTTGGAAAAATTGTTCTTGAAAATGAAATTGCCATGGATGTAATTAAAGGAATCAAAATTACAGGCGTCGGCGCTTCCAAAATAAAAAACGATATTTTCGGGATTCCCACAAGCAGGGTTGACGAGATAAAAGCCATTGGCACAGGCGGGATGTTTCTTTCGGGAATGGACAATATTATTATTACAAATATAGGAACCGGGACCGCGATTATCGAAGCAAACGAAAAAGGTATCTCCCATTTTGGAGGATCAGGCGTCGGCGGAGGCACCATTATCGGACTTGCGAAAAAACTTCTGCCTACTGCGGAGTTCAGCGGCATTATCAAACTCGCTCAGACAGGTAATCTAAGCAACGTAGATTTATTACTGGAAGACATTATGGAAACGGATATAAGTTTTCTTAACAAAGAAGCTACCGCCGCCAATTTCGGGAAAATGTCAGATAACGCCTCTGGCGAAGACATTGCGCTGGCGATTATCAACATGGTGTATCAGGTTATCGGGGTTCTTTCCGTATTCGCTGCCAGAGCAAAAAACATCAAACGGGTTATTGTTACAGGTAACGGCAGCGATAATAAACTGGGACAAAAAGTACTTTCTGATATTACATCATTATATGGCGTTGAATTTATCTACCCTGCCGACGCAGAGTATACCACAGCAGTCGGCGCGGGGCTTGCGTAAAATTGGTATAACGCTATGAAATATTTAACACTGATATTTATTTTTTTGACCGCTTTAATTGTTTCATGCATTTCTGCCGGGAACCCAAATAACAGATCAAAAACGAAAATAGAGTCTGTTGAAATTTACCCGGTTACAGCTCCTGCCGCGGGCAATTACCCGCAAAATCTGTATAAATTACCGTATAAGGCTCACACAAATGAGTATCTTGATTATTCGCAAACCGTACAATGGGAACCGGATGTACGAAAAACCTTCGATACGAATACCGTGTATACAGCTATAGTACGTCTCGATCCTTTACATAAAAATTTTACTTTTAAAGGTAATGAAATAAATGACATAAAAGGACTTCCTTCAGAAGGCGTGGACTCAATAACAATGGAAACAAAGGGAGATTCAATCGTTTTAAGAATAGTTTATGAAAAAACAGCGGGTAAAAATGCGGAAAGCAAACTTATCTTTTGGGACGACTTTAACGGAAACTCTCTGGATTTTTCCAAATGGGATAACGCTCCTGAATGGGACAGGCAGGGACGCAGTTCATGGAAAGACGATATGGTTTCTGTGAACGCCGGATTCCTTCATCTTGGTTTTAAACGCGATCCTGTACTGGGAGCGGAAAAGTCCAAAAACAAGACTCTCGCGAATAACTGGATTCGCTGCGGAGCTATTCGTACTCAAAAGAAGAACGGTTATATGCTGTTTTCAAACGGTTTTGGTTTTTATGAAGCGCGTATAAAATTACCGAAGATAAACGGAATATGGGGAGGATTTTGGCTGATGAGTCCGTCTCAGTGGATTATGACGGATGAAGGCGTTATCGGAACCGAAATTGATATTGTAGAAACATTCGACAGCCCGCGTCATCTTTATAACGCGGCTCTTAACTGGAACGGATACGGAAAAAACAGAAAAGCTGTACATAGCTTTGAAAGTAAACTTCCTGATATTGATATTTTTGACGGCGAGTTTCATGTTTTCGCGCTTGACTGGTCGCCTTCGGAGTATATTTTTTTTGTGGATGGGGAAATATTTTGGCGCGTAGACGGCGGCGCGAGATTTAAAAACAGCGGTATTAACCAAAACCCGAACTATATCAAACTGACAACGGAAAGCGGCGAGTTTTCAGGCGCGATACCAGAGGATTTTACAGATGGCGAAATGCTGGTCGATTACGTTCGTGTTTACAATCAGCCGCAATACAATTAAGTTATCAGGAGTTTAACAGTATAGCCAGGCAGCGTTTTATTCGCAAGCGGGTTTAATACCCCGCCCCTCTGGGGCGGTTTCGCGCCCATGAAAATATTTTGTATCAATTGGTATTAAATCCCGCATACAATCCATTCCTTACAGAACGACGATACCCCGCTGCTCTGCGGCGGGGTTCGTCATTCCGAAAAAATTACCTTGTCAAGTTGAATAACGCCTTTTTGAACAGTTATCTTTACCTGCAATTTTTCCGCTTCCGGCAGTAATACACCTTTGGTTGTGATAACATCTTTTGACGCCTTCAAGTCCAGGGTTTCAAGCAAGGTCTCCCCGGCTGAAATATCAACAAGCGAATCCTCTGTGACAACCAGTTCCAAAGTTGTTTTTCCCCGCCCTGACGTATCGTAAATACTGTAAACGGCAAATTCACCCTGAGTTAATTCCAAAGTAAGAGAGTCCCATCCGCAGTCAAAACCGGCTTTTTTCTTTTTTTCTTTTTCCCTTCCGGTTTTAATTTCCATGCCGCAGTCTGACCTGTACTGCGATTTACCGCTCTCTTTACAGACACCGCTGTAGGAAACACCCTTACCCGGAAAAAGATCAAAATCGGTTCCCCGCACAGCGCAGCCCGGCTGTCTGAGACAATGGCGCGTAACGCCGGTATTTTGCGTACAATTTTTTACAAGCATATTTTCAAGATATTCCCGAAGAATTGCCTGCGATTCCTCATAAGAAGGGCGCGGCCCTCCTTCCGCGTAACCTGTAATCTTTTCCCATTGAGCGGGTTTATTAACTGATAATGGCGAATTAACGGTGTTCATTTTTTTCCAGGGCCAAACATTATACCCAATACCGAGATCAGCTGACAGAGGATACATGGCTGTAAACCATTCAAGCGCGTTTTCACCTGTTTCTCCCAGCCATAACGGCTGGTTCAGGTGTTTGGAAACGTCCATAAATTCTTTAAAAGAATTTATATCAGGCAGACAACCGTACCTGTGAAAGTGTATTACCATATTATCGTCATAACGTTTGTTAAAAATATCCGTCTTAGTAGACCAGCAATGCCCTTCAATAGAAAGCAAATGTTTATTGTCATGTTTTCTTATAGCGGCCGCAGCCTCATCGTAAAACCGCACAAGCTCAGGAATCAGGTGATCGCAATCAATGATCCCTTCTCTGGGCGGGCGGATCGGTTCATTAAGGATATCATATCCGCCGACAATCCATCTGTTCACATAACGGGCGGCCAATTTTTCCCAAATTGCGATGGCTTTGTCCCAACTGTCCTTATCCATAAACAAGCGCGGTAAATCATCGGTACAGTCATCAATATTAGCGCCTGTCTGTCCTCCCGGCGCACCGTGCATATCCAGAAAAGCATATAAGTTATATTCCTCACACCAGTTTATACAATTGTCCAGAAGCGTAAAACCGTCGTCAATCCAATTTAAGCCGGGCTCGTCTTCAAGCAGAATCCTCGAGTTAAACGGAATACGCACCGAATTGTAACCCAGTTCAGCCATTAATCGGATATCTTCCTTGGTAATATACCTCATTCGAAATTCTTTCCAAAAATATTCGGAAAAAACTGAACCGGTTAATTCTCGGACAACTTTTTCTATTATTCTTGGACGATCAAAGCGCTTATTATGGCTGAGCCACATATAACCTTCGCAGAGAAGCCAATTGCCCAAACCCCATCCGTTTAGAAGTACAATGTCGCCTTTTTCATTGACGACGTTTCTTTCAGATGCCCTCAGGTAACCTTTTACAAGGCTGCGATCCATTTCTTTTCTCATTTTTCACTCCGTTATAAGTCCATTATTTTATCTAGCTTTTTATTTTCTTTTTCCAATAATTCAATTGTACTGTTTTGTTTTTCAATTTCCAGCTTTAATATTTCTTTTTGTAATTCCATTTCACGTATTTTGTCTGTTTGGGTCTTCCGTTTATGTGAAAGGATAATAGCCGTAATCGGTATGGATAACGCGGCTAATGGTATTAATAACCCTGTTAAACTTCCCATTATTATAAACTCCTTGTTTCAGTCCGGTTTATTTAAATGAAGGATCATTGGACGGAAATCATGATAAGCGTTAAGGCAATTAAAATAAGCGGTAACTTCTTCATTAATTATGAATTATAACAGAAAAACGCTGTTTCTGTAAATTGCTGCGGTATTATCATTGTTTTTTCAAGATTTTTATTTTGAAAATAGTTTATCTCTTAAAAAATATATTGAAAAGGTTGCTTTGCATCTTTGTGAGACATCTTTTCGGTAAATTTACCGCAATTAACTCTTGTCAAATCGCCGCAAAAGATTCGCTCTGAAGCCTTGAGACAGCTATGGATTTTTACAGGGTTACATCATAAGCCGTATTGTACTATTGTAAAAACATGGTCATAGATTTCCATACGCATATTTATCCCGATAAAATAGCGGCAAAAGCGGTCGCCAATATTTGGGAATTTTACACAATTAAAATGCAAAAAGACGGTACTGTGAATGCTCTGCTTGAATGCGGGAAGGGAGGCATCGACCATTTTGTTATTTTTTCCGCCGCCGCTGTTCCTGAGCAGGTGCGGTCAATTAACGATTATATAGCGTCAGTCTGCCGTGAATATCCTCAGATGACGGGCTTCGGAACGCTTCACAAGGATATGGAAAACCCGCATGAGGAAATTGAAAGGCTGATTGGGCTTGGCTTAAAAGGAATTAAACTGCATACTGACATGCAGAAATTTAATATTGACGATGACCGCATGATGGATATTTACGCGGTTCTAGAAGGCAAACTACCTGTTATTTTTCATACGGGCGATTACAGGTTTACATTTTCCCACCCTTCAAGAGTTGCCCGCGTGCTTGATAACTTCCCCAAGTTATGTGTGATAGCGGCTCATTTCGGCGGCTGGTCTATTTTTGATATTGCCTGGGATTACCTTCATAACCGCAGTTGTTATTTCGATGTTTCAAGTTCTCTCCCGTTTATCGGTAAAAGGAGAGCGGCGGAGCTTATACGCGGTTACGGAGCGGAACGTTTTCTTTTCGGCTCGGATTACCCGATGTGGAACCCTGTCGTTTGTCTGGAGGAATTTTCACAGCTTGACTTATCTGACAGTGAAAAGGAAATGATTCTATGGCGAAACGCGGCGGAGATTTTACAGATAAAAAGATGAACTGCGCTTGCGCAATTTTATTATAGAAAAAATCCCCTGTTTGTGGCATATTTTTTTACAGGAGCAGCGTATGTATAAAACAGTTGATGCGAAAGTAAATTTTCCCAAACTTGAGGAAGAAATCCTCAAATTCTGGGAACAAAATAAAATATTCCAGAAATCCGTTTCTCAGCGGGAAAAAGAGAGCGAGTTTGTTTTTTACGACGGCCCTCCTTTTGCCACAGGTCTTCCTCATTTTGGACATTTTGTGCCAAGCACAATAAAAGACATTATTCCGCGCTACCAGTGCATGAAGGGTAAAAAAGTCGAGCGCCGTTTCGGCTGGGACTGCCACGGCCTTCCTGTCGAAAACCTGATTGAAAAAGAGCTTGGTCTCAATTCCAAAACGGAAATAGAAAACTACGGTGTTGCCAATTTTAACGAAGCCTGCCGCGCTTCAGTCCTCCGTTATGTTAAAGAATGGCGGCAGACTATCACGCGGCTTGGCCGCTGGGTAGACTTCGACCATGACTACAGGACAATGGAAGCTGATTATATGGAAACAATCTGGTGGGTCATGAAGTCCCTTTGGGATAAGGGTTTGCTTTATGAAGGCCACTATATCCTCCCGTACTGTCCCCGCTGCGCCACAGTACTCTCCAACCACGAATTAAATTTGGGAGGTTATCAGGATGTGCATGATCCCGCAATCACTGTAAGGTTCAAAGTAACTGGGGGGCCGGAGAATACCCCTCTTAACACCTACCTGCTGGCATGGACAACGACCCCCTGGACTTTACCTTCAAACCTTGCCTTAACGCTTGGCCCTGAGATTGACTATGTTTTAATAGAAGACCTCTCTGATCTCCACGACCAATACATTCTTGCAGAAGCGCGTCTTCCCGCTTACTACAAAGATTCGTCCGAATATAAAATCGTTTGGCGCAAAAAAGGCGCTCAGCTTGCAGGCATTCAATATGAACCGCTTTTTCCGTATTTTAAGGACGCACCCGCCTCTTTCCGCACTTTTACGGGCGATTTTGTTACTACGGAAGACGGTACAGGTATTGTGCATACCGCACCCGGTTTCGGCGAAGATGACGCGCGCGTACTCAAGGGAACGGGTATACCTGTTATCTGTCCTGTGGACTCTGAATGCAGGTTTACAGACGAAGTGAGTGATTTTACAGGATTGTTTGTAAAAGACGCTGACAAGGCGATTATTGAAAAATTAAAAGCGGAAGGCAAACTTGTAAAACGCGATCAGATTCTGCACTCATATCCACACTGCTGGAGGTGCTCAAGCCCGCTCATTTACCGCGCTGTCGGTTCGTGGTTTATCAGTGTGGAGAAAATAAAAAAATATATGCTGGAAGCCAACAGCCAAATCTACTGGGTTCCCGAACATATCAAGGAAGGCAGGTTTGGCAAATGGCTGGAAGGAGCTCGCGACTGGGCAGTCAGCCGCAGCCGCTATTGGGGCAACCCGCTTCCAATCTGGAGGTGTCCCGACTGCGGAAAAAAAATCTGCGTGGGAAGCCGAGCCGAACTGAAAGAGCTTTCAGGCGTATACCCGGAAGACCTTCACAAACACTTTGTCGATGAAATAACGATTCCCTGCGGCTGCGGCGCGAAAATGACACGTGTTCCTGAAGTTCTTGACTGCTGGTTTGAATCGGGGGCGATGCCATACGCTCAAAACCACTATCCGTTTGAAAACAAGGAATTCTTTGACAGCCACTTTCCCTCGGATTTTATCAGCGAAAGTCTTGATCAAACCCGAGGTTGGTTTTACACGCTGACAGTTCTTGCGGCCGCGCTGTTTAAAAAGCCGGCTTTTAAAAACTGCATTGTAAGCGGTCTTGTCCTTGCAAGCGACGGAAAAAAAATGAGCAAAAGCCTTCGCAATTTCACAGACCCCAATGAAGTTATCAATACATTCGGCGCTGATGCCTTGCGGCTATTTTTGGTGCATTCAGCGGTATTAAAAGCCGACGATCTTCGTTACAACGACGAAGGCGTGCGCGATATTATGAAAAGTATAATAATTCCCTTATGGAACGCGTACAGTTTCTTCGTTACTTACGCGAATATCGACAAAGTTACCGCCAAGAGCGCTCCCGAAAAACCTGTTAATCCGCTTGATCAATGGATACTTTCTGAGGCTCAAACCCTTGTAGAAAAGACAGGCGGCGCTCTTGACGCATATGACCTCAGCCGTTCTGTCGATCCAATCCTGCGCTTTATTGACCTCCTTAACAACTGGTACATCCGACGCTCACGCCGCAGATTTTGGCGGAGCGAGAATGACAGCGACAAACTTGAAGCATACGGCGCTCTTTATGAAGCGCTCAAAACATTGATAATGGTTGCGGCTCCCTTTATGCCTTTTACAACAGACGCAATCTGGCAAAATCTGCGGCAGGAAAGCGATCCGGAATCCGTACATCTGGCGGATTTCCCTGTTCCCGCCGAGAAGCGCCGCAACAAACCGCTCGAATTCCGCATGGCTTCGGTTATGTCCGCGGTTTCAATCGGCCGCGCCTTGCGCTCACAGTGCAATATCAGGTCGCGCCAGCCTCTTCGCAGGGCGGAACTTGTTACGCGCAATAATGATGAAAAAAAGGCGCTGGTTGAAATGGCTGACATTATCCGTGAAGAGCTTAATGTCAAGGAGATTATCTTTTCAGATAACGAAGAAGATCTTGTCGAATATGAAGTAAAGGCAAATTTCCGCATATTGGGAAAGGAACTCGGCAAGGACATGAAAGCCGCCGCCGCTCGTATTGAGAATTTAAACCACGCTGAGATTCAAAGCGTTCTTGAAGGCTCGTCCCTTTCGATAGATATTCAATGTGAAGGCGGTGTAAGGGCGCTTGAAATAACAGTGGATAAACTGGATATCAGGCGCAATGAAAAAGCAAATCTGCGTGTCCTTAACGAAGGCACTCTAACCGTCGGACTTGACACGGAAATAACGCGCGAGCTTTCAATGGAAGGCGATATACGCGACCTTATCCGCGGTATACAAAATACCCGTAAAGAAATGGGGCTTGAAGTTACCGATCGTATAGAACTTTATATTTACGGCTCTGATTCCCTTAAAGAAGCGTGGGATCGTTTCAATTTATTGGCCGCTGATGAAACTCTGGCGACAAAAACAACATGGGCGAAAGTGGACGGACAGATTGAGATCGAAGCAGGGGATGAAACATGGTTTGTAAAAATAGCAAAAGCATAAAAATTATTCCGGCGGTAATAATATTTTTTCTTTTTCTGTCATGCCAAACTGCGCCGAAAGTTCAGGATATGCCCGAGGGAACGCTTCCTCTTGCAAAAGGCGCTTCTGTTTATATCATTGCGAACGCAAGGCAGGCTCATCCCATTATTGAACTGCTTCCAATAGTAGAATTAAATAACAAACAAACCAGGCAAATGCTTGAAAAAACTGATTCCTTTGCGGCCGCTGTGTTTCCGCAGACAAGCGTCCAAAAAATACAGATTGCGGCAAACGGGAATTACCCTGGTTTATCAGGACTTGCATTCACTTTCAATAAGAACTGGAAGAAACAGCGCGTTAAATCAGGAGGGAGTTACTGGTATTCGGCAGCTAACGGGCTTTCAATAGCAATGAACACAAATCAGGCATTTGTTGTTTCTTCAGTTGATAAAACTCCTGTAGACCCTGTAACAAGCGAAAGCGGTGTAACAATGCCCGAAGGATTTTACGAATTCAGCCGCGGATATCCTGTTTCCTGCTGGCTGGAAGATACGGCTCCTTTATTAAGCAGGATTTTTAGTGAAAAGGAGATACCTATACAACTTAATGTACAATATGTTTTTATCAATCTTTATCCCGCAGATTCTTTTGATTTACAAAACCAATACGAAGCGCTGATAAGGCTCCGGTTTGAAAACGCGCTCCAGTCGCGGGGTATGGCGGCTATTTTCAATCTGGCTGCGGGTTTAATGCCAAATGACAATTCAACACTTGCTTCCATTTTCTTTGCCAATCCGGCTGTACAAAACGGACGCAGTCTTGATATAAAAACAAAACGCCTTACGGAAAAAGACATTACTTTACTTTTGGAAACATTTTTATTATAGTAAAAATAAATATGCCTACTTATGAATATGAATGTACAAGCTGCGGACATGGCTTTGAAGTTTTCCAGTCCATGAGTGATCCGCCTCTTAAAGACTGCCCGGAGTGCGGTAAAGAAATTCGTCGGCTTATTAACGGCGGAGCCGGTGTCATTTTTAAGGGTTCCGGTTTTTATGTTACCGACAAGGGGAAAACAACAAATTCCGGTACAGTAAAGAAAGAAAAGGCGGATTCACCTGCCGCTTGCAGCGGATGTCCCGCAAAAGGCGATAAGGCCGCATGCCCTGCAAGCGGAGAAACTTTAAAAGCGTCTTCGGCTGAAACAAAAACGGCTTAAAATTTTGAACAAGAGGCCTCGTTATTTCTGTGATAATTGCGGTTATGAAGTAGATCATCAAGTAAAAGCATGCCCGTATTGCGGACGTCATTTTGCTTCGGTCCGCTGTCCTATCTGTGATTTTTCCGGTCCTGAAAAAATGTTTCAGAACGGCTGTCCGCTTTGCGGTTATTCGTCTGATCCGGCATTGAATAAAGCGCCGAAAACAGTAAAAAAACGTAAAAATAAACGTTTGCGAGGCGAATCTTTGCCTGTATGGACATATATATTATTAGTTATAGTTCTGATTTTTTTTATCGGGCTTTTTTCCTGGTTTATTACTCAATAATTTACTGAGCAGGTAAAATCGCGAAACCTTAAAAAAATTTCCAAACTACTTGACCTTTTTTTTTCATTTTGTTACATTCTATTCTCATCCCTTGTTTTTTAGGGAATTAGGAGTATGACCGTTAACTTTTTATAATAAAGGTTCGCGGATAAACTTTAGGAGTTTTTGAAGAATGCCTACTATTAATCAATTGGTTCGTTCGGGGCGGCAGAAGGTAACTACCAAGACGAAATCCCCGGCTTTACAATCCTGCCCGCAAAAGCGGGGAGTCTGCACCCGTGTAATGACTGTAACGCCGAAGAAACCCAATTCAGCTTTGAGAAAAGTAGCCCGTGTACGCCTTTCCCATGGGACAGAAGTAACAGCATATATTCCGGGAATTGGCCATAATTTACAGGAACACTCGGTAGTTTTGGTAAGGGGCGGACGTGTTAAGGACCTTCCCGGCGTACGTTATCATATTATCCGCGGAGCGAAAGATACTTTAGGCGTCGCGGACCGCAAACGCGGACGTTCAAAATACGGCGCGAAACGGCCTAAGGCATAGGTGTAGTATGGGTAGAAAGAAAAAATCCATTGATCGCGGAATCCTTCCGGATCCAAAGTACAACAGCGTTATAGTGTCAAAATTTGTAAACAGAATGATGTGGGAAGGCAAGCGTTCTTTAGGCTTGCGTATTATTCATGAAGCGCTTGACGCGCTTCAATCAAAAACCGATAAAGAGCCTCTTGAAGTTTTTCTTAAAGCTTTGGATAATGTGAAGCCTGTAATTGAAGTTAAGTCGCGGCGCGTAGGCGGTGCGACTTATCAGGTTCCGGTTGAGATTCGGGAACCAAGGCGTGAAGCTCTGGGTATGCGGTGGATAATCAATGCGGCGCGCGCCCGTTCCGGTAAAGGAATGGGAGATCGTCTTGCAGCTGAACTTCTTGACGCATATAATAATACAGGAACTGCCTTCAAAAAGAAGGAAGATACGCATAAAATGGCCGAGGCAAATAAAGCCTTTGCTCATTATAGATGGTAAAAAACTTGGTTTTTTTACTTTAGTTAAGTATCCGGCGTTATAAATTGCCGGATGGGTTTTTTGAAATTATCTTGCTGTTTAATATTAATTAAGCAGCAAAAGCCGCGCGGCGGTAAACCTTACGGTTTGTCATTAGGAGGTTATGCAGGTTAAAATCATAGATTTTAAATCCGGAGCAAAAGCTCATGTATTTCTGCGCGGCGGCTTTACCTGGTGTCTTTATATGATGCAGGGAAAGCATAAAAAGACCGGTTTAGCTATCGGATAGTTTTTCCAAACCGATCATCGCCGCAGTGTTACTGCAGGATGAGACAGGTGGAACGAATGTGAGTTAAAATTGCGTAACGCGTTTTGCGTCTAACCGCTGATTTTCCGCTTATGATCGTTTCTCCTCTTGATGGTTATTGTACGGAAGTACAATGCTTAGGATATTGCGCCGTCAGGCAGTATACCGTTGGTTATACAGCCGGACAGCGGATCAATTTATTTTGTAGATTTTATTAGTGCCCATAAGGAGGACACAAAATGGCAAAGGATAAATTTAACAGGACTAAAATCCACATGAATGTTGGAACGATAGGCCACGTTGATCACGGCAAAACCACGCTTTCTGCGGCTATTACTATGCATTGCGCAAAAAAATTCGGCGACAAAGTAATGAACTATGATGATATTGACAACGCGCCGGAAGAAAAGGCGCGCGGTATTACGATTAATACCCGCCACCTTGAGTATCAGTCGGACAAGCGCCATTACGCGCACATTGACTGTCCGGGACACGCCGACTACATCAAGAACATGATCACGGGCGCCGCCCAGATGGACGGCGCTATCCTTGTCGTATCAGCGCCTGATTCGGTTATGCCCCAGACACGCGAGCATATTATTCTTGCCCGTCAGGTAGGCGTTCCCCACATGATTGTATTCCTTAATAAAATCGATCTTCTTGATGATCCTGATCTTGTAGAATTGGTTGAAGAAGAAGTCAAGGATGTTCTTACAGCCAACGGTTTTCCCGGCGACAAGACGCCGATTATCAAAGGTTCGGCTTTTAAAGCCATGTCTGAGCCTGACAACGCGGAAGCTACAAAATGTATTGATGAACTGCTTCAGGCAATGGACAGTTATTTCCCCGATCCGGTGCGTGATTCTGATAAACCTTTCATTATGCCGATTGAAGACGTTTTCACAATTCAGGGACGCGGCACTGTCGTTACCGGCAAGGTAGAACGCGGTGTTCTCAAACTTAACGAAGAAGTTGAGATTGTCGGCATTAAACCGACAAAGAAAACAGTTATAACCGGTATAGAAATGTTCAATAAACTGCTTGACGAAGCCCAGGCCGGAGATAATGTCGGTACGCTCCTTCGCGGTATTGAGAAAAAAGAAGTTGAACGCGGACAAGTTCTCGCTAAACCAGGTTCAATTACACCTCACAGCAAATTCAAAGGTCAGATTTACTGTCTGTCCAAAGAAGAAGGCGGACGGCACAGCCCGTTCTTCCCCGGGTATCGCCCGCAGTTCTATTTTAGAACTACGGACATAACCGGTACTGTACAATTACCAGCTGGCAAGGAAATGGTTATGCCGGGTGATAATACGGAAATTATCGGCGAACTCATTCACCCGATTGCTATGGAAAAAGGCCTTCGTTTCGCTATTCGCGAGGGCGGCAAAACAGTAGCCTCCGGTCAGGTTACCGAGATTATCGAATAAAGTTATCTGACCACTTAAACTTTGGTTTACCGTTTATTTGTTTTGATATAAAAAGCGGTTATTCAGAAGGTATAAAAGTGGTCAGAGGAGGAATGATGGCAAAAGAAGGAATTCGCGTACGGCTGCGCGGCTTCGATGTAGAGTTAATTGATCAGAGCGCCAAGTCTATTGCCGCGGCAGTGCGAAAGGCCGGAGCGAAAGTTACTGGTCCGATTCCGCTGCCGACTCGAATTAACAAGGTTACGGTGCTGCGTTCACCGCATGTAAATAAAAAGAGCCGCGAACAATTTGAGATGCGGACACATAAACGGTTGATCGATATTATCAACCCTTCGGTAGAAGTTATGGATTCGTTAATGAAACTTGAACTTCCCGCGGGTGTTGATGTAGAGATTAAACAATAATTTTTTGCCGTAGACGGTTCTGGAGTGAAAAACTTCCGAATAACGTGCGGTCAGGAGTACAACTATGTTAGGGCTTTATGCCAGAAAAGTTGGAATGACTCAAGTTTTTGACGACGCGGGTAACCTGCTGCCGGTAACGGTGATGCGGTTTGATCCGAATGTAGTTATTGCCAAAAAAACAAAAGAAGCTGACGGTTATGAATCGGTAATTGTCGGCATAAACGATGAAAAGAAAAATCGTATAACAAAATCCCGCGCGGGGCAGTTTCCAAAGGATATTCCGCCCAAAAAACGCATTCGCGAATTACGCGATTTTGAGAAAGACGTGACAGTCGGAGACGCTCTTGGAGTTGAGGTGCTGGAAGGAATCAGGTATGTTGACGTTTCAGGCGTATCCAAGGGTAAGGGTTTTCAGGGTGTTGTTAAACGCTATGGTTTCGGAGGCGGACGTAAGACGCATGGTTCCAAATTTCACCGTGAACCCGGTTCTACAGGACAGAATACTTATCCGGCAAAAACCTTTAAAAACAGGAAACTGCCCGGACGAATGGGAAGGGAAGGGGTAACTGTTTTAAGTCTTAGAGTTGTAAAAACAGATAGTGAAAAACAACTCCTTATGGTAAAAGGCGCCGTTCCCGGTATTAATAAGGGTCTGGTTTTTGTCCGGGCTGCGGTCAAGAAAGGACGGTAAATGATGAACTGTAAAGTGTATTCAAAAGAAGGAAAGGAACTGCGTACTATGGTTCTGGACGATACTGTCTTTGGATTGCCTTTTAATGAAGAATTGGTTTGGTACGCTATTAATAACGAACTTGCCAATAAACGGCAGGGTAATGCCAGTACAAAGGGACGAGCCGAAGTTCACGGCTCGAATGCCAAGCCGTATAAACAGAAAGGCACGGGACGCGCAAGGCGCGGTGATAAAAAGTCACCGATACTTACAGGCGGCGGCACTATCTTTGGACCGAAACCCAGAGATTTTTCATGGTCGATGCCGAGAAAAGCAAAACGTCAGGCGCTTAAAACAATCTTAAGCTTAAAAGTGCAGAGCGATACATTAAAAATAGTCGAGGATTTTTCTGTAGAATCGGGAAAAACAAAAGACCTTGCAAAACTTCTTGATAATTTCCAGCCGGGTTTAAGAACAGTGTTAGTCCTTAAAGATGATGATACTATGCTAAAGCGCGCGTCCGCAAATATTCCATGGTTAAAGTTTCTTTCGTATAACCGTTTAAGAGCTCATGATTTGTTTTACGGCAGACAGGTGATAATGCTTGAGACAGCGGCAAAAAACCTCAACGAATTTTACAGCGCAAAGGAGACCGGTGAATGACACAGTATGAAGATATCTTAATTGAACCGGTGCTTTCCGAAAAAGCAAATCAACTGCGTGAAGAGGGGAAGTATGTATTTAAAGTAGCCCAGAAAGCTACAAAGACGCAGATTAAGGAAGCGGTGCATAAGTTGTTCAATGTAAATCCTATTTCATGTACAACTATGGTAGTCGGCGGTAAGCCGAAAAGACTGCGTTACCGCAAGGGATATACTTCAACCTGGAAGAAGGCGATTGTCAAACTTCCCAAAGATGAAAAGATTTCAATTTTTGAAGGTGTATAAAGGTTTTAACAGAGGATAAATATGGGAATTAAAACATACAAACCGATTACACCGGGTATGCGTCAATGGGCAAGCCTTGATTATTCAGATTTGACCAAGGGCGCCAAGCCGGAAAAATCCCTGACTAAAGGGAAGAAAGACAGAGCGGGGCGTGATTCGTTTGGGCGAATAAGCGTCCGCCATAAGGGCGGCGGTCATAAACGTCTTTACAGGGATATTGACTTTAAAAGAGACAAAATCGGTATTCAAGGGAAAGTTTCTTCAATTGAGTACGATCCAAATCGCAGTGCGAATATTGCGCTTATTTATTACAAAGACGGTGAAAAACGGTACATTATCGCTCCCAAAGGATTAAAAAAAGGCGCTGTTGTTGTAAGCAGTCCCAACGCTCCGATAGAACCGGGTAATGCGCTGCCTTTGGAAAATATTCCGCTTGGTTTTAATGTTTATAATATTGAGCTTACACTCGGCAAGGGCGGACAAATGGCGCGTTCTGCGGGTACAGGCGCTCTTGTAGCCGCCAAGGAAGGCGACTATGTTACGCTTAAACTGCCTTCAGGCGAGATGCGGATGGTATTTAAAAAGTGTTATGCGACAATCGGTACTGTCGGCAACGAAGATCACATGAATGTAGTTTTGGGCAAGGCAGGCCGCAAGCGCTGGATGGGGGTGCGCCCGACAGTACGCGGTATGGCAATGAACCCTGTAGATCACCCTCATGGCGGCGGTGAAGGAAGGAGTAAAGGTATTCACCCTGTTACCCCATGGGGTCAACCGACAAAAGGTTACAAGACCCGTAAAAAACATAAACCTTCTTCACGGTTTATTGTCAGCCGGGGTAAAAAGAAGTAGCATGAAACACATTTCTATATTTAATAAAGTGTACGGTTATTTTGCCGTAACATATAAAGATTAGGAAGGGAGTATGTCAAGATCCGTAAAGAAGGGACCTTTTATAGAAAAGAGCCTGTATAAAAAGGTGTTGGAGTTGAATAAGTCAGGGGAAAGGAAAATGATAAAAACTTATTCCCGCTGTTCTACTATTATTCCCGAAATGGTAGGCGGAACAATTTCCGTTTATAACGGTAAAATCTGGGTTCCGGTGTACATTACTGAAAACCTTGTTGGTCATAAACTCGGCGAGTTCGCTCCCACTCGTATTTTCCGGGGACAATCTGGCTCCGATAAAAAAGCCGCGGCAAAGTAGGCAGGATTATGAAAGATACGAAAACAGGTTACATGGCAATAAGTAAATACTTAATCGGTTCTCCGTATAAAATCAGGCCGGTTGCCGATTTAATACGCCGCCGTCCGTATCCTGAAGCTGTTTCCCTTCTGGAAAACATGCCTCACAAAGGAGCGCGGTTAATCCGCAAGACGGTAAAATCAGCCGCTTCAAATGCGCTTTCAGATAATAAAAAACTTGACGAGGATATGCTTTATGTACGCGATATTTTTATAGATGAAGGTCCCCGTCTTAAAAGAATTTGGTTTCGCGGCAGGGGGCGTGCTGATATGCAGCAGAAAAGGTTATGTCACATAACTGTAGTAGTAGATGAGACCGTAAAGCATGATAACGCTAAGCATGGAAATGCTAATTCATCATCCAAAAAGGCGGCGAAATAATGGGACAAAAAGTAAACCCGACAGGGCTTAGGATTGGGATTAATAAAACATGGAATTCGCGCTGGTATGTTGACCCGAAGGAATATGTTGAAGCACTGCATGAAGATTTGAAATTACGCAAGCTCATTATGGATATGCCGGAGACAAAGGGAGCTGATATTGCGGAACTGGAAATTATTCGTCATCCGCAGAGGATAACCATTACAATTCATACAGCCCGTCCAGGCGTAATCATCGGCGTAAAGGGTGCGAATATTGAAAAAATCGGCAATGATCTGCAGAAGAAAGTAAGTAAAAAAGTACAGATAAAAATCAAGGAAGTCAGAAACGCGGATAATAACGCGCAGATAATCGCGCAAAATATCGCCCGTCAGCTTTTAGCGCGATCTTCCTTCAGAAGGACAATGAAGCAGGCAATTTCAAACGCTATTAAAAAAGGCAATGCCCAGGGTGTAAAGGTAAGGCTTTCCGGCCGTCTCGGCGGCGCGGAAATGTCACGTACCGAAGAAGCAAAAGAAGGGCGTATTCCTCTTCATACTCTTAGAGCGGATATAGATTATGGTTTCGCCGAAGCTCACACTCCGTTTGGTTCTATCGGAGTAAAAGTCTGGGTTTATAACGGTATGAAATACGGGAAAGAACAGAAAGAAGACGCAGGCGTTCTTGTCCGCAAACGGCGGGAACGTGTTCCTGCCAGGAGTTAAGCTGATATGTTAAGTCCAAAACGTGTAAAGCGCCGCAAGGTGCAAAGAGGCAATATGCCCGGAAATGCCACAAGATGTAACAATGTGGTATTTGGAGATTATGGGTTGGTTGCTTTAGACAGGATGTGGATCACCAACCGGCAGATGGAAGCGGCTCGTATAGCGATAAACCGTCATGTAAAACGCGGCGGTAAAATGTGGATCAGGATATTTCCGGATAAGCCTTTTTCCAAGAAACCAGCGGAAACCCGCATGGGTAAGGGAAAGGGAGCGCCTGAATATTGGGTAGCGGTTGTAAAACCCGGGACAGTTATGTTTGAGCTTGGCGGCGGTATTAACCGCGCTCTTGCGGAAGAAGCGATGACTCTCGCAGGTTCCAAGCTTCCTATTAAAACAAAATTTGTTGCGCGTTCCGATATGGAACTTGGAGCTTAGGAGGCAGGATGAAAAATTCATTTAAAACCCTGTCTTTTCAGGAACTTAAAACCAAACGGGACGAGTTGAAAAAAAAGTACATGGAATTCCGTTTTAAAGTTGTTATTGGTCATGTTGATAATCCGCTGCAAAAACGTACAATGCGCAGGCAGATCGCGCGCCTTAACACATTAATCCGCGCGCATGAAATTGAGGAACAAAAAGCGGCGTTTTCAAAAAACGCTGCCGGAGCTAATTCCTCGGTGGGAGCTAAATAATGACAGGACAGGTTAAGAGCAGGAAAAAAGAATTTATCGGAATAGTAAAGAGCGATAAAATGGAAAAAACCATTGTTGTAAGTATCGAAACGCTTACGCTCCATCCTCTTTACAAGAAATATATAAAGCGATCAAAAAAAATAAAAGCTCATGATGAAAAAAATGAAGCGAAGATCGGCGATCGTGTCCGTGTGATAGAGTGCAGGCCGCTTAGCAGGGAAAAATGCTGGAAGCTTGTAGAAATTTTAGAGCGCGCCAAATAAGGGGAGATAGAGAAAATGATTCAAGTTGAAACCTTCCTGAATGTGGCGGATAATTCAGGCGCCAAGAAGGTACAGTGCATCAAGGTTTTGGGCGGTACCCACAGGAGATATGCCGGGATTGGGGATATCGTTGTAGTAGCAGTGAAAGAAGCCCTGCCCACATCAACTGTTAAAAAAGGAACTGTGGAAAAAGCTGTGATAGTGCGTACACATAAGGAGTTTCGCCGCCCGGATGGGACATATATCAGGTTTGATGATAACGCGTGTGTTCTTATTGACGCGGCGTTAAATCCAAAGGGAAAACGTATCTTCGGCCCTGTCGCGAGAGAATTGAGGGAAAGAAGCGAATTTATGAAAATCGTATCCCTGGCGCCGGAAGTGTTGTAGGAGAAAATTATGGCTCAAGCATTGCATAAATTTAAGATAAAAAAAGAAGATACAGTCCAGGTAATTGCCGGAAAAGACAAGGGGAAACGCGGCAGGGTACTGAGAATCCTTCGTGATAAAGATCGTGTCCTGGTTGAAGGTGTAAATATTGTTAAAAAAACACAGAAGCGCAGAAAACAACAGGACAGAGGCGGTATTCTGGAAGTGGAAGCAGCGTTACATTCGTCAAACTTGATGATTGTTTGTAAAAAATGCGGTCCTACCCGTATCGGGTATAAGACAGACGGAACAGACAAGATCAGGGTTTGTAAAAAGTGCGGGGAGGCTTTGTAATGAGTAAGAATTATGTACCCCGGCTTAAAAAGATTTACACAGAGCAAATCGCTCTCGAGCTTTTTAAAGAGTTTAACTATAAATCAACCATGCAAATTCCTAAACTGGATAAGATTGTGGTAAGTATGGGTGTAGGCGAGGCGCTGCAGAATAAAAAGCTTTTGGATGCCGCGATTGATACATTAACGCAGATCACAGGGCAGAAGGCTGTAAAGACAAAAGCCAAAAAGAGTATCGCGAATTTCAAGATCAGGGCAGGTCAGGAAATCGGCGCTAAAGTAACATTGCGCGGTACAATAATGTATGAGTTTTTCGACAGGCTTGTTAACGCGGCTCTTCCGCGTGTAAAGGATTTTCATGGTATAAATCAGAACGCTTTTGACGGTCATGGAAATTATTCACTTGGAATACAGGAACAAATAATTTTTCCTGAAATTGACTTTGACAAGATTGAAAAGGTATCCGGGTTAAATATCGTAATAGTTACAACAGCGCAGACAGACGCGGAAGCAAAGGCATTTCTCTCGAAATTCGGAATGCCTTTCAGGAAATAGGAGGTAAAATGGCACGAAAAGCGATGATTATTAAGGCGCAAAGAACGCCAAAATAT
>JAITFK010000029.1 GCA_031281555.1 Treponema sp.
AGGTAAGTTCAACAAAACCAAAGCTGGATATTTTCCTCGCCTTGTTTCCCGTATTTGTTACTTTGATTTTCCAAACTTCGTAGTCGGCGTCCTGCGGCACATAGTAGAGAGCCTGCGAATGAATATCCTTGTAATCCGCCTCAATTTGAGTGTAGCCCGTCCCATGGCGGCATACCGATTTATACTTATCAAGCGGCTTGCCCACAGGCTGCCATGAAGCCGACCAGTAATCGCCGTCTTCATCGTCTCGCAGATAAACATAGCGTCCCGGGCGGTCTTGTTCGTTAAAGCGGTAACGAATCAGCCGTCCCGCCGCGCCGCTTTTTACAAAACTGTAGCCGCCGGCATTGTTGGAAATAATAGCGCCATAGGCCGGAGAACCCAGATAATTAGCCCAAGGAGCGGGCGTATCGGGCTTATCTATAACATATTCCCTTTTTTCGGGATCAAAATAACCATACTTCATTTTCTTTTCTCCTTATTGATTTAAGACTAAGTTCATTTTATCATAAAACTAATGGATTTGGAACAGGAAGAAGCCCTATATGAATTTCTCGAAAATGTAAGCAAACCGTTTACTTTGGACGATATTACGGACTATATACAAGCTTCGGGGCATAAGCTTAAAAAACAACTAACCATGGAAATAGCCGCCTATTTGGACGCAAGGAAAATCGCCTTTAGGCAGGACAATAAACACTGGGTATCTCGAAAAACGTGCTTTGAGCCGGCATTGTTTGTTATTACTCCTTCCCGTCTGGAACTGTTAAACGGCATATTAATTCCCGGCCACCGCTGCGTCCCATTCGCTAATCCGTTAGTCCTTCCTCATCGCTATAGTTTTTTTTGGAAAGGAGAAGCTATCCCCGTATCAACTACGGAAGCGCCGCCCGAAGATTTATATCCTTATTACTGTGTTTACGGCGAAGAATTTGCGCCTCAGTATATTGCAAGGGACAATCCTGAAAACGAAGATGCTTTTAACGCCGACCCTTATGAAGATCCGCCTGAAGTATCAATACATACGCTTGATATGCGGGGCATTTACCGTGAGTGCGCATTTGTACCCGGAGATCGTTTTTTAGTACGCACCCTTAACTGGAATGAATGTAAATTTGAATTGGAAAAAGTAGGGAAAGATGATTGGCGGCACGATGATTTAAACGAATGGCAAAAAGCCGCCGAAAACGGTTTTGAAAACAGCTTTGCCATGCTTGGTCCCGGGGCAAGCACCGAAGAACAAATCGCCTTCGCATATTGGTATGGCGGTCAACGTACTAGGGAAGTCCCGGCTTATTCATTGGAAGAATTTTTATACGAGAAAACAAATCGAATAGATACCGTTCCCTACGGCATAGAAACGCGCTTTTGGTTCGCCGGCAGGGAAATTCCCGACAGCGCAAATCTTCAAAATTACACGGTTCCGCCGGACAGAACTTTTATTGAAAATTTACTCTATGAAAAGAATATACCCATTTCTGAATTTGTAATTCTTTCATATATAAGGGATTCTTTTTACCGCAATGAAAAACATGTCGATCTTGTAATTAACCGTTTGATTCCGCCCGTTATTCATCTTGAAGAAGCCGAATATGATTTGCTGACGGATTATATCACAGAGAGTATGGATGATTTTTATAAAGGATACTCTGTATTTTTAGATCAGGGAGCGGGACCTGTCCGTCAGCGAGTTGCAGAGCTTCACACCGCTGTTATAGAACTTTCCACAAAATTACAAAAAGGCGAGATAGAAGCCGCATGGCTTCCTCGTCACACATTCATCGTGCTTTCGCAAATTCAAGGACACGCAGCGGCTCTGCTGGAAGACCTTGCTTTTGACGAACCTCCCTCGGAAACTGACATCGCAGCGATGGACAATGCGCTGGATAGCATGATAGATACATTCACCGACATCAAAGAGCTGATAAATAACGCAATGGATAATTTCAGAAGAAGCAATCTTACATTGATACACGGCGGAAAAACTTCCGAACAGTCTAAAGGTCAATCGTGGCGCATGATACAGATCAGTATTTCCGGGCTTGAAGTTTGGCGACGGGCGATTATTCCGCATGATTGCACAATGGAACAACTGCACCAATTAATTCAAATAGGCATGAATTGGAACGGGAATTTGCGTTTTCGTTTTTATTATGAGGCGGCGGACGGAAACAAGGAATATCTGCACGACAAAGTTAAATTAGGTGACATTGATTTTCACGGTAAAAAAGAATTGATATATGAATACGGTTCAAAATGGAATGTAAAGGTGATAATCATGTCGTCATACCAGCCCGCCAATGACGAAACTGCCCGTTTTATAGCAGGCGACGGCGGCGCTCCTCCCGATCACGTTGACGGACCTCGTCATTTTAGAAAATTGCTTTACTCTTTGGAGATAGGCGGCAACTCGGAAAAAAAGACTGCACAGAGCGAATTGGGGACGGAGTTTGTGCCGGGGGTTTTTGTTATGGACAAAATGAACCAAAAATTAAAAGAAATATTTCAGGAAACGGGCGCAAAAAACCCGTCAGGTGATATTTGATTAAATTTCAATTATTTGTATCGGTTTTTGGCTTTTTTTACGATATAATACATTGTATATATATAAAAAATATTTTTTTCTATTCAAACCGACTAATTTGTAATATAATTGATATTTATGAAGATGCAAGAGACTGAAGAACGCACACAAATAATGCTCGACGCCGCTCCTTTCAGCGTTATCTTTTGGGATAAAGATTTAAAACTTATTGATTGTAATCAGGAAGCGGTAAAAATGTTCGAGATGATAGACAAGTCTGATTTTATCGAACATTTTTATTATCTTTCTCCCGAATATCAGCCTGACGGCATCTTATCAAAAGATAAAGGCATTGATCTTGTCGGCAAAGCTTTAAGGGAAGGTTACAGCCGCTTTGAGTGGACGCATCAAAAAATGGACGGGGAAATGCTGCCTGTAGAGGCAATCTGTATCAGGGTTAAACATAGAAACGAATTTACGGTTACGGAATACATAAGAGATTTACGCGAACAAAAAAAAATGATAGCCGAAATGCGTAAGGCGGAAGCGGCGGAGGAAAGCAGTAAGGCAAAGAGCGAATTCTTGGCGAAAATGAGCCATGAAATCCGCACACCTATGAACGCTATTTTGGGTATTACGGAAATTCAACTTCAAGATGAGTCTCTTTCAAGAAGCACAAAAGAAGCGTTAGAAAGGATTTTCAATTCCGCCGACCTTCTGCTCGGAATAATAAATGACATACTCGATCTTTCAAAAATAGAGGCAGGCAAATTTGAGTTAATCCCCGCCCAGTATGATATAGCGAGCCTTATTCACGACACTGTTCAATTAAATATGATGCGCTATGAAAGCAAGCCCATCGAATTTAAATTGGAAATAGATGAAAATATTCCCGTTATACTTTTCGGCGATGAGCTTCGCATAAAACAAATTTTAAATAACCTGCTTTCTAACGCATTTAAGTATACGCATGAAGGCATGATAAGCCTTACTATTTCAACCGAGCCTATGGACGGCGACAACGTAATGATAATTTTCAGAATCAGCGACACAGGACAAGGTATGACTGCCGAGCAAGTGCAAAAATTAGGCAGTGAGTATTCCCGGTTTAATATGGAGGCAAACCGCAAAACCGAGGGAACAGGACTTGGCATGAATATTACTCGCAATTTATTGCGGATGATGAACGCTAGTATAGAAATAGAAAGCGCCCCGAACAAGGGTTCTATTTTTACCATACATTTGCCGCAAAAGTTTTTGGACAGCGACCCAATCGGCAGAGTAATGGCGGAAAATCTGATGCAATTAAATTTTACCAATGAGCAGAGGATAAGAAATTTACAGATAAACCGTGAATATATGCCGTATGGCAGAGTTTTAATAGTTGACGACGTTGAAACAAATCTTTATGTCGCTAGGGGATTAATGGCGTCTTATGATCTTTCTATTGATACCGCAGTAAGCGGATACGAAGCTATCGAAAAAGTTAAAAATAAAGCTACTTACGACGTTATTTTTATGGATCATATGATGCCCAAAATGGACGGCATTGAAGCGACAAAAATAATCCGCGAGCTGGGATACACAAAGCCCATTGTTGCATTAACGGCAAATGCGCTTACTGGACAGGCTGAAATGTTTCTTAAAAACGGGTTTGATGAATTTATATCAAAGCCGATTGATATCCGCCAGTTGAATATGGTGCTGAATAAACTAATACGGGATAAATATCCGTCAGAAGTTGTCGATGCCGCGCGCAAGCAGAAAGAAATAGTCGCCGGAAGAAAAAAAACGCAAGAAATTGATTCACAGCTGCTGGCGTTCTTTATCAGCGACGCAAAAAAGGCAATCGGCGTATTGGAAGCGATTTATTTGAATAAATGCAGAAGAGTGGACGATGTTTCCATGTTTATAATCAATGTTCACGCTATGAAAAGCGCTCTGGCTAATGTGGGAGAAAAAGAACTGTCAAATGAAGCGCTTATATTGGAACAGGTGGGACGCGACAATGATATAAAACTTCTTTTAGAAAAAATACCGTTCTTTTTGGAATCGCTGTATAAAGTTATCGCAAAATTTGAGGAAAAAGAACATAAAATTAAAAAAGAAGGTTTCGGCGATTATTCCCAATTAAAAGAAAAATTAAATGAAATACGCACAGCATGCGGCGAGTACAATAAAAAGGCCGCTAAAGATTTGCTTGCCGAATTAAAAACAAAAGAATGGTCGGATACTGTAAATGAACATCTTGATGTTTTAGCCGAGTTTTTACTGCACAGTGAATTTGACGAAGCTGTAAAAAGCATTGATGATTATCTTAATAAAAAGTAACTGTACGGCTGTATAGCCGCCGTAAGACGGCATACAGTTTGTCCGTATACTATTTTATATTTTATTTATCACCTTTTTTTATATCCTACACCTTTTCCATCATCATTAGTAAGGACAAGATTTGATTTATATATTATGTAATAATAAGCACGAGCGCCCCAAACCCCAAAATCAAATGTAATGCGGCTATTTTCTATTTTCCATTTAAGTCCCATACCTTCACCTATACCTGTTCCATCATTTGTTAATTCCAAATTATCTGGAAAACCACTTGGAGCACTTTGTCCTCTTACTGGAATCCATCTGCCTACAGGTGATTGTGATTCAGTGATTTTAGTCCCAGTCATTGTTTCACCATCTTGAGTTAGAGTAAGAGTATTTCCTTTTATAGAAAATTTATATTCATCATCACCATCTATTATCAGTGTATTACTTCTTATTGTATAAGAACATTCATCATAGAGCTCTCCATCGTCATCGAAAACTAGTAATTTTCCTTTTTCAAATTTCCATATTCCCTCATCATCTTTTGTAAAATCCCATATTCCTTCAATTCCACTGTTGTTTTGGGCTTCACAAGAGACTGTCATTCCAAATAACAATATCATTACCTGTGTTCCCAACAACCATAATTTTTTGTTTATCATCATTCTTTCTCCTTATTTTGGTAACAAAGTTTTATGTGTATAAATTATTTTTTCCCTGCTTCCTATTTTGTAAATGTCCACGTATTACTTCCAATTGCCCTTGTAAACGTTCCTTTGAAACTGCCATCTCTCGCTGTAATTTCTCTCCCTGTAGTTTTACTGGTAAGCTTTTGCGCAGGATTAGCTTTATCCCACACTTCAAAAAAATTACCGTCGAAAATTTTGTTAGTTTCAAAAACAGGCTGACCGTTAAGCGTTACACTGGTAAGTTTGGTACAGTTGATAAAAGCACTGTCACCGATGGTTACCTCATCCCCTGTTCTAAGATTTACTCCGCCGTGTAAAGTTACGTTGGAAATACTACTGCCGTAAAAGGCATAAGGTGCAATGTATTCAACTCTATCCATAACTGTGTAAGAACCTGTTTTTCCTTGCGGAAATATAGCTAAACCTGTAAAATCTTTGGTAAACAGTACACCTTGATCTGATGAACTAAATGTTTTATTGTAATCACTAACCTTTATTGCGGTAAGGTTTTCGCAACCCCAAAAAGCATTATAAGATATTTTTGCAACATTTTCCGGTAAGAATATGCTTGTAATACCGGTATTGGCAAAAGCGCTATCTCCAATCTCATTAACGTTAAATGGCAGACCTATACCGACAAGCCTCTTGCAGTCCTTAAAAGCATTATCGGGAATTTTTAAAAAGTTTGCTGTACGTCCCCCATCATTATAGATCGGATTAAGGGTAAGTATTACATATTTGTTCGCCGCCCTTATAATGTCACCAACATTCTTTATCGTCTGGTCATCAACAGCTATGGAAACCCTTATTGGTTTATCGGCGGTATTGGCAGGCAGACCGTCAAGATACGATTTTAACAAATCGGGGTTGCTAGGCAGAGTTATGCCGATAATATAGATACAATCTTTAAAAGTATCAGGCGGAATGGTTGTTAAGGCGCTCTCTGAAAGATCAAGGTTTACATATTTGCCTGCTGAATTTATAGCCTCAACAGTATCTTTAAGTGTAGAGTCATCAGCGGTTACGGCAACATTTAGCGGCGCATCAGCGTTGTTGGCAGATTGTCCGTCAAGATACCCCTTTAACGCCTCGGCGTTTTCAAATTTCTTTGCAGGCGGCGTTGAAGCGCTTGCCAGCCCTAACACGACAAACGCCGCAAGAGTCCCTGCCGCAATAATGTGCGTCAGCCATTTTTTGTTCATTTTCTTTTCCATTTTAATCTCCTTTGTATAAAAATTTTATATAACAAGCCTTCAAGCAAGGCGGTCATACCCATAAAAAATAAGTCCAGCCAATCAAATGTTCC
>JAITFK010000109.1 GCA_031281555.1 Treponema sp.
TACTAATAACAAATGAAAAAAATCTGGTTTTATAAATACAAAACAGGCAATCTTTCCAAATTACTCAATCTTGGTATTGCCGAAGAAAACGGAGCAATTTGCCGTGTCCTTTTCGGCGAAAAATACAAGCCTGACGGTTTTGAAAAACAGGAAACTCCGTTGATAAAGGAAGCGGCAAAACAGCTTGATGAGTATTTTAACAAAAAGCGGAAAGTTTTTAATTTGCCGCTAACACTGCATGGAACTGACTTTCAGAAAAAGGTCTGGAATGAACTTCAGAATATTCCCTACGGAAAAACATGCAGTTACGGAGAATTGGCGGCAATTACAGGCAATTCAAAAGCAGGCAGGGCTGTCGGTATGGCGAATAACCGTAACCCTATTGTAATTATAATACCCTGCCACCGCGTAATCGGACATGACGGAAATTTGACAGGTTACGCGGGCGGGCTTGAACTAAAGCGTCAATTGCTTGAACTGGAAAATGCAAACAAGTAAGCGAATTTTGTAAAAGCAGGCAGGATTGTTATATACAGTACAGGCGTATATTATTATTCATTCCCTTTTCTCTTTCATTAAACATTAGTTATTAAACATTGCTATCAGGTATTATGCAGTTACAAGTTCGGAGTGCTCAATGTTTACAACTTCATTAATATCACTTTCGTATTTCATTATAAATCCTCCATAAGTAATTAATAAACGCATTTAATTTAATTGGAAATAATATAATTATTGTATTATTAAATGTTTCCAAAAAAACATAATTCTAAGTTGAACTGTACAAATGTGCCTATCATTGAAATTCCGTAATGTTACTGATAAATTAACAGCGCTGTATCCGGCATTTCAACGGCGTTTAACAAAGTCACCGTAATGCTTGTTTTAAATAATCATAAAAGGTATAATGTCGAATATGCCAAAAATTGAAGTAAACGAAGAAATATTTTATACGCTTGCAGGAAAGCCCGGAGGCTGGAAAAACAGGGATGAATTTGAAGAAATTCTTGCTTCCGCAAAGGCTGAACTGGACGAAGACAGCGATAAAAATCTTCCAGTAAATGAACGAATCTTAAAAATAGAACTTAACGATACAAACCGGCCTGATCTTTGGGGAACAGCCGGGTGCGCCCGTCAGCTTAATGTTTATAACGGCGGGAAAATACCCGAATACGGCTTTTTTTCAAAACAAGGCGATATAAAAAAAACTGCATATAAGGTAAAAGTTGAAGCAAGCGTTAAAAAGGTGCGTCCGTACCTTGCGGGTTTTGTCGCAAAAGGCAAGGCGATTACAGACCAGATGCTTAGGGATATGATCCAAACTCAGGAAAAAC
This sequence comes from Treponema sp., assembly GCA_031281555.1. Classification (GTDB taxonomy): domain Bacteria; phylum Spirochaetota; class Spirochaetia; order Treponematales; family Breznakiellaceae; genus WQXQ01. The sequence continues at coordinate 1,335 of JAITFK010000109.1, forward strand.
TTGCCTGGAATTTCGGGCGGAAACGGCGCAGCATATCAATGGGGCTTTACCGTATTTCTTTGATTAAATGGCCCATAATTTACAGAGGTGTAGACCCTGATTCTGTTTCTTTTGTACCGCTCCAGTGGGACTGTCCGCTGACGCTTCGGGAAATTTTAAAGCAGCATCCGAAAGGCAGGGAATACGCCTTTATTCAGGAACATGAACCTATCCACCCCTTGCTGCTGGATTCGCAGGAGTTTATTCTCTCATATCCGCCGATTATTAATTCCAACGATCTTGGTGCGGTGCAGGTCGGCGACAATGAAATTTTTATAGAACTTACCGGTACGGACATGGCATCAATCACTCTGGCAGCTTCAATCGTAGCGTGCGATCTTGCGGATAATGGTTTTACTATTGAACCTGCGGAAGTTGATTATGAATTTGATACGCCTTTCGGCAGGAATGTGGTTTTCCCGTATTATTTTCAGAAACCGGTTTTTTGTTCGCTGTCAAGAATAGAAAAATTCCTGGGAGAAAAATTATCCGCCGATGAATGTGTGCAGGCTCTTCAACGAATGGGCGTTAAAGCGGAAAAAAGCAAGACGGCGGAATTGGGACAAACCGGTGAAACCGAAGGCGTATTCGCCCGGCCTCCCGAATACCGTAACGATTTTCTTCATGCGACGGATGTTTCTGAAGATGTAATGATTGGCCGCTCGCTTGGCTCCTTTAAACCTGAGCGCCCCTCCGATTTTACAATCGGGCGGCTTTTGCCGATTACCCTGTTCAGCAGGCAGGTTAAGGAACTGCTTGTCGGTATGGGTTATCAGGAAATGATATACAACTATCTTGGCTCCCGCAAGGATCTGGCGGAAAATATGCGTCCGTCTACCAATAACACGGACGACCTTAAATTAATCCGTATCTCTAACCCAATGACTGAAAATTACGAATATGTACGCAATTCCATTATTGCCTCTCTGATGGCCAGTGAATCAATCTCGGGACGTTCTGTTTATCCGCACAAAATTTTTGAAGTCGGCAAAGTCGCCTGGCTTGATGATATTGAAAATTACAGGAGTATAACCCGTCAATTTGCCGGATTTCTACATGCGGGAGCGGATGCGAATTTCAATTCAGCCTCCGCTGAGCTTCAGACGCTTTTCTACTACCTGTCACGTGAATACGATGTGGAAGAAGAGGATGATCCCCGTTTTATTCCCGGAAGAGCGGCGGCAATTATTTATAACGGAAAACATATCGGCGTCTTCGGCGAAATAAACCCGGGAGTACTCGAAAACTGGGGCATTACAGTCCCCTGCACCGCGGGAGAAATAGATTTGGATGCGCTTTTACTATAAGTTGACAATAAATAAATGATTTCTTGACATCAAACTCCAAACATTTTATCATGTAATTTATGGCAGCAAATAATAATCAAGAAGACATGGATCCTGAACTTGCCGCTTTGCTTGGAACAGCCGGTGACGCCGCCGGTCCGCTTCCTGACTTTAACGATCTTTTTGGAGATTCAAAAGATACCAAGGATGTTAAAGAACCTTCAGCAGACAGCGTTGACCTTTCTCTCAGCGGGTTTCCCGCTATTACCAAGCGTTTTGAAGACAAGCCGCATGATTACTTTAACGATCCAAATTACTATAAAACAGCTCTTTCCAATGAAGGAGATATAGCTCAAAGGGTGCATGGTATTCTACAAAAGTATCTTACGGCAAAGGATCCAAAAGATCGCAGTGTTTTCCGTCAGCAATTTATCACACCGTATTGGGATTATCTGCTTGGCGTCGCAAGGAAAGCGACAGGAAAAATGCCTGCGCCCAAGAAATTCCTTCTGCGTTTCGGTATTTTGCATCCTACTTTTATTAATACAGAAACAAGGGAATATTTCGGCAAGGTAGTAGTTGAAAATACACTGGAACAGCCTGTTTATTATTTGGATGAATGGCTTAACGCGGTAGGAACAAGCAAAATGCGTCCATCTACCACAGATGAAGTAAGGGTCAGAAACAATCCTCAATCAAAATTTCAACAACTACTGGAAAAAGCGAACGGTAAACTTGACGGCGCAAAATCAATCCTGAAACAGAAAGACAGGGAACGAGGCGAAATTGAAAGGATTATAAAAGACAGGCTTGCGTCTGTTTTTGAGCATGGACCTATGCGTGAATTGGATGATGTCAGAGATTGTTTAAGTGAAAGACAAAAAGCTTCTATTAATGAAGTTCAAACCTTGTTAAAAGATTTGTTGAGAAACGATCATGATATGCAAGTAAGCTTAAGGGACTATAACACTGCGGATGACGATGTTCATGTGTTAGCCGCTAAACTTGAAGCGGAAGGCGGCGCTGTCAGCATAGATGTCGGCGCTCTTGATGCTGAATTTGATACAGTCAGGCAAATGGCAAAAATGACATGCGGACGGCAGGGAAATCATTTCCCGATTCTTACAGGCGAATATTTTCACTCAGGCCCCAATGAAGTTGGTATTCGTGAGAATGTAATTTTAATGATGGCAAAAATTGAAAGTGTTGACGCGGAAGCCTTTTGCCGTATTTATAAAAACAAGTTAAATCGTATAGTGCCGTATGTTCTGTTAATTCCCACTTACGGGGATCTTGGTTTTTGTTGGGAACCTTTTGACCGTTTCAACCGCGCTACCAGCCGCGGACGTGTTATAATTCCAATGTATCCAAAAAACTTATACTTGGCCGTGTTGACTGCCGTTGCCGATCTTCGCTGGCAGGTGGCAAAAGAGAAAGCGTCGTTTTACTGGATGGAAGAAGGTCTTACAGGAAATTACTACCAGTGGTTCCAGTCTCAAAAATTAAAGGGCGACATTAAGGAATATTTTATCCGGGATTATATCCTGTGGATGACAAAAGAAGCGGAAGGCATACAAAAACTCGAAAAAGATGTACGGGGAACCTTCTGGCGTTATATGCCGTTCACCAGAGAAGTAAAAGAAAAGCTTAAAACCCGCAATTTGGTATATCAGGAACTCTATCAGCGCGATATAAACCGTACAATGTCTGACGGATATTAGACTTGTTTAACAACGCGAACCTTCGGTTAGAGGTTGGTTGTTTCACAACTCTATTAAAGAATTTTTCTGAAAATTTCAAAAGCGTCTTCATGTGAAACTGTCCAGGGTGAATTAGCTACAAACTCAAGGTTGCGGGCAGCTTCAACCGCCGCTGTTACGCGATCAAGCGGAATGCTGAATTCTTTTAAATCGCCCTTTATATTGAGGGTTTCCATACAATTCTGAATACCTGTTATGGCTGAATTGGCTGCTTCCGCTACAGAGCCTGTCTTTCCGGCGCTGCCGAGGAATGAAGCTACACGCGCCATTTTTTCAGGGCGTACGCTGACAAGTTTTTCCATAATGTATGGGAGCAGTACGGCGGAACAATGATGTTTTTGCACCGGGAAACGGGCGTTAATTGCATATGACAACGCAGAACCTACTCCCGGAGAACTTGCGGCATTTCCAAGCGCCGCAAGAAAACTTGCCTGTGCGTATAAATCCGCGTTTGTGCCGTTTGTTTTTAGCAATTTTGCGAAAAAATTTATTGCTCTTTCCAATAAAGCATCGGACAGAAAATTGGCTTTTACGGAACAATATGCTTCTACCGCCGCAATAAAGCCGTCAAAAAGAAACGTTACCGGGTTTGTGTCTGAAGGCGTTGTTAATAAATTACTGTCGATAATTACTGCGGCGTAAAGGCTGCCCGGAGATTGAACAGATTTAACTAAACGGTTACGGGGATCCGGCGCTACAAAGAAATTTGTTAACGAAAAAGCGTCCAGTCCTTCTGTCGGAATGGCTATAAGCGGCAGGAAACCGTTCTGCGATGTACGGCCTTCCAGCAGCTCAAAAGATTTGATTCTCTCAGGCATCATAATTGCTACCATGCGCGAGATTAGTTGTATTTTATATCCGCCGAAACCAATGATTGCATCACAATGAGCCGCATGTGTAAGTTCAACAACGTTATCTGCCATATCTACTGTGGAACTTTCTCCTATTCCGTCAAATACAATAGCTTCAATATTTGAATCTTTAATTATTTCTTTCAGCTTGTTTACGATCTTCGAGTCCAAATCATGGTCTGCGGCAATCATTATGCGTTTACCGTAACGGCTGCATATTGTTCCGGCTGTGCTGAGCGTATCAGCTCCAATGAGTATTTCAGGATCAAATTTAAACGAAATATCCATTTCTTTCCCGTTTTTCACAAAAAAAAACCTGACCGCTTAAACCAAGTGGTCAGGCCCAAATCTCTTTTCTTAAAGTATTACGCAAACCATGCGTTCAAAATTTTTTCCGCTGTAGCATTGATGACCTTGTCATTTAAATATGCAGGATCATCAATTTTCTGCCTGAGTTCAGCAATCCGGGCTTCGTCCATGTCCGGGGCGGATTGAATTAATTCAATAACCTGATACTTTTCAGCCTTTTCCATCGCTTCCGCGGAAAGATTGATAGTATCAGCCTTGTC
>JAITFK010000117.1 GCA_031281555.1 Treponema sp.
TCTGTCTATAATGTGGATACATTATAGACAGACTACCTTAAAAATCGTATTTTCGCAGCCTTTAGGCGAGAAAATACAAGGTCTGTCCGCAAAGTAACCGACTTTGTGGACAGACACTAATTATATAAACCTCTAAAAACCCAAACTGAGTTTTTAGAGGTTCCCTTATGTGAATTATATGAACATGGCTTCTTACAGTTGTGCGCCTGCTCTTACCAGAATCGGCATGCTTAAAAAGCCGTGTTTTTCCGTAATCCAGCGGCCTCCCTTTATTGTTTCGCCTGTAAGGTACTGTTTCCATTCACCTTCTGGCAGATAATAAGTAACTTCATTGTCTTCGCTGAAGACAGGCGCAACAAGCAGATCAGGACCGAGCATATACTGACGATCAAGGTACGCGCAGGTCGGATCATCCGGAAATTCCAAAAGCATTGCACGTAACACCGGAATGCCCTTTTCATGCGCTTCTTTCGCGGCTTTTAGAATATACGGCTTTAATCGCCCTTTAACTTCGGCAAAGAAGCGGCATACTTCGGCGGATTCTTCATCAACGCTCCAGGGAACCCTGTATGAGTGACTGCCGTGCAGTCTTGAATGAGATGATAAAAGCCCGAACGCAAGCCAGCGTTTAAAAAGCGAGGCATTAGGTATTCCTTCAAATCCGCCTATGTCATGACTCCAGAAACCGAAACCTGACATACTGAGAGAAAGCCCTCCGCGCAGTGTTTCCGCCATTGCTTCAAAAGTAGATTCGCAGTCTCCGCCCCAGTGTAAAGGGAACTTCTGTCCGCCTGTCGTGGCGGAACGCGCAAACAGTACAGCTTCGCCCTTGCCGCGTTTTTTTTCGAGCAGTTCGAATACTGACTTGTTGTAAAGATAGGTGTAAAAATTGTGGTGCCTTTCAGGATCGCCTCCGTCAAAGTACACTGCGTCTTCGGGGATTTTTTCTCCAAAGTCAGTCTTAAAGCAGTCTACTCCCATGTCGAGTAACTTTTCCAGATGACTGTTATACCAATTTGCGGCGGCAGGATTTGAAAAATCTACAATTGCCATTCCCGCCTGCCATTGATCGGTCTGGTAAACCGAGCCGTCTTTGCGTTTCAGAAAATAACCGCCTTTTTTCCCTTCTTCAAAAAGCACGGAACGCTGGGCAATGTAAGGATTTATCCACACACAAATTTTTATCCCTTTTGCCTTTATTCGGGACAACATTCCTTTTGGATCCGGGAATGTTTCTCTGTCCCATGTAAAGTCGCACCAATTAAATCCCTTCATCCAAAAACAGTCAAAGTGAAAAACAGAAAGAGGTATTTTCCGTTCTTCCATACCGTTTATAAAACTCATCACGGTTTTCTCATCGTAAGAAGTTGTAAACGATGTTGAAAGCCAAAGACCGAAACTCCACTCTGGCGGCATAGCCGGCTTTCCGGTAAGCGCGGCGTAACGCTCCAGAACAGCTTTTGGCTGCGGTCCGTAAATAATAAAATACTCAAGATATTCACCTGATACGCAGAATTGTACACGCGCCGTTTTTTCACTGCCGACTTCCAGCGAGACTTTTCCCGGGTCGTTGATAAATACTCCGTATCCTCTGTTTGTCATATAAAAAGGAATATTCTTGTAAGCCTGTTCACTGGCGGTGCCGCCGTCAGCGTTCCAAATATCCACAGTCTGTCCGTTCTTGATAAACGGCCCAAAACGCTCACCAAGCCCGTAAACAAGCTCTCCCACCGAAAGTGAAAGCTCATCTTTTATATACGGCTGTTTGGTATTATTTAAAATATAGCCTGCAGACCTGGAAAGATTTTTTGTTATGGGTTTCCCGCCGCCAATGAATGTAATATTCCACCTGTCTCCTCTTTCAACAGATACCGAAAGGTCTCCGCTTTCCAGAACAGCTTCTTTTTCCTGTATACGGATTGACGGTTTAAATGAAGGATCGTATTCCAGCGGGAAATTCGGTCTGTTATCAAGCCCTCCTTCAAAATGGGAAATTCGCACACGGATCACATTTTTTATGGGGCTGGAATACCGGACTGTAAGAAGCTGCATATTAAGAGTGTCGCCCCTGTGGCGTATTGGCTTTTCCGGCGCATATACAACAAGTTCATCGCCCTGTTGTTCTATTTCCGCAGGGCATGCCGCAAAATGCGCTTGTATACCTTCTTTAATAAGCCAATAACCATCTGTAAATTTCATAATTCTCTCCCTAATTAGTGTCTGTCCACAAAGTCGGTTACTTTGCGGACAGACCTTGTATTTTCTCGCCTAGAGGCTACGAAAATACGATTTTTAAGGTAGTCTGTCTATAATGTATCCACATTATAGACAGACTCTAATTAATAGATATTCAAACTTTTTATTTTATAAAGTTTGAAAATTATCTGATTATATCAGCTTTTTGCAAAATAAAGCATATAATCTGTTCATTATATTTGATAAAAAGACTCCAAAGAGTTATAATAAGAATTCATTATGAATACCATTTTTATTGTTGATGACAGTGATACCAATTTATCAATGGCGGAATCCGCGCTTGAAGACCAATACCGTGTATTAACAATGGCTTCCGGAGCAAAAATGTTCTCCCTTCTTGAAAAAATGATTCCTGACTTAATCCTTCTTGATATAGAAATGCCTGAAATGAACGGCATTGACGCGTTGATAAAATTAAAATCCTATGAAACATGGAAAAATATTCCCGTTATTTTTTTGACAGGACGCACAGATGAAACCATAGAAGTCCATTGTTTTGAATTGGGAGCTGTAGATTTTATTACAAAACCTTTTTCAGCGCCTGTACTTCTAAAGCGCGTAAAAACTCATCTTGATATTGATAAAGCTATCCGTGAACGATCGGTGCAGATTAGCCGGCTGCAGTACAGTATTGTATCTGTTCTTGCAAACGTAGTCGAGAACCGTGACAAAATAAATTCAGGTCATATTGAACGGACTTCCGAATATATCAAAATTCTTATAAATGAAATGAAAAAACGCGGTGTATATGCCGAAGAAACAGCAGATTGGGATGTAGATAAAATGATTTTATCGTCACGTATGCACGATTTAGGCAAAATTTCTGTTACCGATCTAATAATGAATAAACCCGGAAAGCTGACCAACGATGAATACGAGATAATGAAAACTCACGTTACGGAAGGAGAGCGTATAATTGATGAAATTATCGTTCAAACAGGAGAAGGCGATTATTTACTCAACGCAAAGAAGTTTGCAGGATACCACCATGAACGCTGGGACGGCAAGGGTTATCCGTACGGCCTTAAAGGAACCGATATCCCTCTGCAGGGACGTATAATGGCTATCGTAGATGTGTATGACGCAATTACTTCCAAACGGCCGTACAAGAGAGCCTTTACGAGTGAAGAGGCAGTTCAAATAATTATGGAGAATGCAGGCACACACTACGATCCGGAAATAGCCAATATATTTTATGAGGTAAAGGATCTTTTTAAAGCGGTGAAGTCGGGGGTGTAATGCATGATTTTTTGCGGCTAACGAAAGCGATAATTACAAGGTATGCGCAGGTTTTATTTGTATTGCTGGCTTTCACATTAATGGTGCTTTCAAGTTACTATTTTATCAGAGATACCGAAATTAAGCATTTGCGCAGGAATGCCGCAGACGCAATTTCAAATACGGAATTAAATATTAAATCAGATCTTCTGGAACCTGAAACATTACTCGGCGGAATCTCAGAAACAATACGTTTAATGATCATAAACAAAGAAAGCATTGAGACAATTAACAGCTATTTAAAATATATTAATAATTATGTTGAATCGGGCAGCGGTGAAGGTTTGCTGGGAGTTACCGGTCTTTTTGGTTTTTTTGATGTTTTCGGCGGAATATTTCTTCTTGGTTTGGACTGGGATCCTGGCAGTGATTATGATCCCGTAAGCCGTCCATGGTATACCGGGGCAGTCGATGCGGCAGGCCGTATAAGCATTACAGAGCCGTATATAAATACATATTCAAGCGAATTAACCATGACCATGTCCCGCCGTATTTTTGACAATGACGGCAATTCTCTTGGTATTATTTGCCTGAACATAGAATTAACCAGAATTAAGCAATATGCAGTTAACACGCGTTTTACAAAAGACGGCTACGGATTTCTGATGAGTAATAATTTGGAAGTAATCGCTCATCCTGAACCGTCAATAATCGGTATTCCTCTAGCAAAAGTCAAGAGCGGTGTTTCCGTTTTTGACAGTACATTAAGGCAGGGCAATAATGTTTCAGAAGAGATAGTACACGATTACCGCGGTATAGAATCCATTGTTTTTATTCAACGGCTTTATAACGGCTGGTACATGGGAGTTGTAACGCCGAAAGACAATTATTTCAGCAGTTCTGTAAATCTTGCACTTATTCTTTCTGTTCTCGGTATATTATTTGCAAGCTTGCTCATTTGGATTTTAATGCGTATCTTCAGGGAAAAGGCCAAGTCAGATGAACGTATGCAGCTTATATTTGATTCTACGCCTTACGGAGCCAGCTTTTGGGATAGGAATTTCAACATTATTGACTGCAATAAAAACGCTGTTGATATGCTCGGCTTGTCAAGCAAAAAGGAATACCTTGAAAAGTTTTTCAGCCTTTGTCCTGAATTCCAGCCGGACGGTAAATTATCCAGGGAAAAAGGTTTTGAATTAATACAAAAAGCGCTTAAAGCAGGTTATTGCCGCTTTGAGTGGATACATCAGAAACTTGACGGAGAACCTATACCGTGCGAAATAACGCTTGTCCGTGTTTATTACAGGAACGGTTATTCCGTCATAGGGTACACCCGCGATTTGCGCGAACAAAAGCAAATGTTAAAAGAAATTCAACAGCGGACACGCCTGCTTAATACCGTAAATGTCGCCGCCGCCATTTTACTTGACAATGAAGATATGTCTGTTTTTGAGGCTTCGCTGTTAAAATGTTTTGATTTAATCGGACACTGCCTCGATGTAGACCGCGTACAAATCTGGCGCAACGAAATGCAGGAAGACGAGCTTCACTTTGTTTTAAGATACGAGTGGCTCAGCGCCTACGGAAAAGAATGCAAGCCTGTTCCGTACGGACTTCATTTCCCATACAGCATAAAAACAAATTGGTTGGAATTGTTTTCACGCGGTGAATTTATCAACGCGCCGCTTTCCATGCTGCCGGAAGAAGACAGGGTTTTCCTTGAAAGTTATGAAATGAAATCAATCGTAATAATCCCTATGTTTTTGGAAGGAAATTTCTGGGGGTTTTTCTGCATAGAAGACTGCCGTATTGAACGTACCTTCTCTGAGGATGAAATTAATATCTTAACTTCTGCGGGACTTATGATGATCAGCGCGTTAAACCGCAATATTCAGACAATAAAAATGTATGAAACGGAAGAACGTACTCGTATTATGATGGACGCCGCTCCTCTTTGTATGATTTTCTGGGACGGAAACCTTAACCTTGTTGATTGTAATAATGAAGCTGTAAAAATGTTTGGTTTTTCCGATAAGGAAGAATTCCTAAAAAAATTCTTATCGCTTTCCCCTGAATTCCAGCCGGACGGGGTTAGTTCAATAGAAAAAGGCGTCAGACTTGTCAGAAAAGCACTGGAAGACGGATATTCCCGTTTTGAATGGATGCATCAGAAGCAGGACGGAGAACAAATACCTGTGGAAGTTACATGTATTCGCGTTAAATACAGGGATGAATTAACTGTTATTGAATATATTAGGGATTTACGCGAACAAAAGGCAATGATAGCTGAAATGCGCAAAGCGGAAATTGCCGAGGAAAGCAGCAAGGCAAAGAGCGATTTTCTTGCTAAAATGAGTCACGAAATTCGCACCCCTATGAACGCCATTCTGGGCATTGCTGAAATTCAACTTCAAAATGAAACATATTCAGGCGCAATAAAGGAAGCGTTTTTGCGAATCTACAACTCAGGCGATTTGCTGCTTGGAATTATCAACGACATACTCGATCTTTCTAAAATAGAAGCCGGCAAATTTATTTTAGTTCCGGCTCAATATGACATTGCCAGTTTAATTTATGATACCGTCCAGTTGAATATGATACGGTTCGAAAGTAAACCTGTCGAATTTTTTCTTAATGTTAGTGAAAACCTTCCTCTGCTTCTTGTCGGCGATGAGCTTCGCATTAAGCAAATACTGAATAATCTTCTTTCCAATGCTTTTAAATATACAGAGGAAGGATCGGTTAATTTATCAGTTTACACCGAACCGTACAATACGGAAGAAGATTTAAAAATAACACTTGTTTTTGTTGTAAATGATACCGGACAGGGAATGACAGCTGAACAAATAGAAATACTTGGAACTGAATATTCACGCTTTAACATGGAATCAAACCGTAAAACCGAAGGCGCAGGTCTTGGAATGAATATAACATATAATTTAATCAAAATGATGGAAGGTTCCATTTCAATAGAAAGTACGCCGGGCATGGGCTCGACATTTACAGTTACTCTTCCGCAGGAATGTGTAGGTACATCAATACTTGGCAAGGAACTTGCAGATAACCTTATGCAGCTTAATTTTGATACCTCAATGAAAATCAGAAATATTCAGATGAAAAGGGAATACATGCCGTATGGAAGCGTTTTGGTCGTAGATGATGTTGAGTCAAATCTGTACGTTGCAAAAGGGCTTATGTCGCCTTATGGCTTGAAAATAGATACAGTAACAAGCGGATTTGAAGCGATAAACAAGATAAAGGAAGGCTCTTTCTATGACATAATTTTTATGGATCATATGATGCCGAGAATGGACGGTATCGAGGCCACCAGAATTATACGTAATTCGGGATATACAAAACCAATTGTTGTGCTTACAGCCAATATAATAGCAGGACAGGCGGAGAAGTTTATGGAAAACGGTTTTGATGATTTTATTTCCAAACCGATCGATATGCGCCAGTTGAATATGGTATTGAATAAACTAATACGCGATAAATATCCGCACGATGTTGTAGAAGCGGCAAGACAACAGCAAAATATAAAATTTGCGGACGTACAGAACGATAAACCTGTTGATTCGCAGCTTGGAAAATTCTTTTTAAATGACGCGAAAAAAGCCATAACAACGCTGGAAGCCCTGTTTTCAAAAAAATTCCGCAGAAGCGATGATATTTCGGTATTCATTATCAATGTACACGCAATGAAAAGCTCCCTTGCAAATATAGGCGAAACGGAGCTTTCCGGTGAAGCGGCCAAACTTGAGCAGGCCGGGCGTGAACAAAATACCGGATTGATTTTATCTGAGCTTCCGGTATTTTTGGAACAGTTGTATGCCGTAGTTGAAAAGTTTGAATCAAAAGAAGAAACACGGGACATGGTTAATGATAAAACAATGGAAGATAACAATAATTCGTTTTTAAAAGAAAAATTATCCGCTGTTAAATCAGCATGCGAACAGTATGATAAAAAAACAGCTAAAAATATACTTGCGGAATTAAGACAAAAAACATGGCCGCATTCCGTAGAAGAGCAATTTAATACCCTTTCAAGTTTATTCCTGCACAGCGACTTTGAAGAAGCCGCAAAAATTATTAACGATTACCTGACACAGTCTGAGAACTCCTGAAAATCCTTTCCGGTTTTTTTATAATGGTGAGAATATACCTTTCCATCAGAAGATTTTCCATTACTGCGACAGGAGAACGAAACAATAAATCGTATTCCGCCGTAAGCGCAAGACAGGTTTCCACATCTTCAATACTGTAACGCCTTCCTGCGGCGGCGTAATCATCCCTTGCTTTCGGCAGAGAAATACCTATTTTTTTCAACTCAAAATTGTTTGCCTCTCCCTGTGTTTCAATCAACGCAAGATAGTCTCCCAGTTTTCTGAAACACCAGGCAAGACCGGCAAGGATGGCCTGCGCGCTTTCTTTTGCAGCTAACATTACGGCTGCCGATTCCAGCGCTTTGGAAAGATCGCCGCAGGCAATGCGAGAAAAGAGAGTAAATGCGGATTCCTCTCTGTTATGCGAAAGCCATTTTTCAATGTCTTCGGGGTTTACCGGCTTGTCCTTGGGCAAAAAACTGACAAGACGTAAGCATTCGTTTTTTAACGAAGCCGTATTGTTTTCCACCAGTTCCAGAATGGCGGCAATACTGTCATTGTCTATGTTAAATCCCTCTCTCCTGAAAAACTGCCGCACCCAATCGGACTTTTCCCTTTCAAACATTTCGTAAAAAACCTGTTTATTTGCTTTGGGAACCGCATCATCAAGACCTGCGGCAAGTCTGGTTTCATCAGATAACAGAATTAATGCGGAAGGTTCTTCCAGACTCTTTATACAGGATACAATTTGATCTACATCGTCCTTTTTTTTAATTAATTCCGCATTCTTTACAATAACAATGCGGGATTCGGCAAAAAGACTTTTATTTTGAAGAGTATCTGTTATTGTACCTGTAGGAGTTTCCCCCGCATAAAAGATTGACTCTTCGGCGCCGGGATAATTTTTTCTTACAGCGTCAACAGCATACTGTTTTTTCCCCAATTCGGGGCCTAAAAAAATATAAGAGGCCATTGTCAATAATTGCGGATTATTCCTGATAAACGGCCGAGAATCTTTACCTCCTGGCTGTATATAGGTTTATAAGCAGGGTTTTCCGCTTGTAATCTGATTCTTGAGCTTTCCCTGTAAAAACGCTTCAGCGTTACAGCTTCGTCTATCACAGCAACCGCAATCTCACCGTTAAGAACCGTACTTTGCTCTTCGATTATTGCCGTGTCGCCTTCAAGTATTCCGGCGCCTGACATGGAATCGCCTTTTACTTTCAGAGCGAAATATTTTTTGTTTTTCTTTAACTGGGAATGGTGAATAATAATGTTTCCGTTATAATTTTCTTCCGCTAAAATAGGCACACCCGCGGCAACGCTTCCGAGAATTGGAATCTCAATCAATTCGGATGCGCCTTCATGCATTGTATGGGTCAGTCCCATAGTCCGCGGGCGCTTGTCAGTATGTTTTAAAAAGCCTTTTTTCCTGAGAGCTGTTACATGATCATGCGCTCCCTTCACGGAAATATTATAATTCTCTGCAATCTCCCTTATTGACGGCGGGAATGAATGAGCCTTCAGGTATTTAGTTATAAAGGAGAGGATTTCATTTTGACGTTCTGTTAATCCTTTCATTGTTTTTCCTTAATACTGTTTTTCATACTAAATGCAGGCGTTTATCAGTACAATTACAATCGAGCATGCTGCGCCGTTGTAATACAATGTTTTCTCAATTTTGCGTGAAGGTTACTCGGGTAAATCCCGATAGCCTCTGCTGTTCTTGATATTATACCATTATTTTTCAATAATTGGAATTCCAAATAGCATTTTTCGAAGCTTTCTTTTGCGTCGTTAAAATTTTTTTCAAAAATATCCTCAGAAAGCGCATTTCCCGTATTTTGGGCGTTTTTTACCTTTTTATCCAATAATTTTTGAAGATCATCGCCCGTAATAACATCGCCGCCGTGCATTACCGCAATGCGCTCCGACAGATTTTTTAACTCCCGTATATTTCCCGGCCAGTTATGAGCGGCAAGGACATCCAAGGCGCTCGTTTCCAGCGTAATATCCCTGTGTAAATTTTTTAGAAAATGCATGAGCAGGATTGGAATGTCTTCAAGGCGTTCCCTCAGCGGCTGAACATGGATGGGAATAACATTCAATCTGAAAAAAAGATCCTGCCTGAATCTGCCTTCATTACAGGCTTTTTCCAGATCATGATTTGTCGCCGCAATAATACGCACGTCTGTTTCTATGGTTTTTTCTCCGCCGATACGTTCAATTTTCTGTTCCTGAATAACACGTAAAACTTTTGCCTGCGCTGAAAGACTCATATCGCCGATTTCATCAAGGAAGAGAGTTCCGCCGTGAGCCAACTCAAAGCGCCCCTTGCGCCGCGATATAGCGTCCGTAAAAGCGCCTTTTTCATGGCCGAAAAGCTCGCTTTCTATTAACGTTTCGGGTATTGCGGCGCAGTTTATATCAACAAACGGATTTTCCGTCCTGTTAGATGCAAGATGAATCGCCCTTGCGATTATTTCTTTTCCTGTGCCGTTTTCTCCGGTAATTAATATGCGGGCGTCGCTTTCCGCAGCCTGACTTATTATTTCACGGATTTTTTTTATAACATCGCTTGTCCCGATTATTTCTTCGCTGTTAATACCGCTTATTCTTTTTAAATTTTTGTTTTCTTTTCTAAGTTTTCGTATTGCAAGAGCGTTTCTGCAGATTGTAAGAATCTTGTCAAGGGAAAGCGGTTTTTCAAGAAAATCAAAAGCTCCCAGCTTTACCGCGCGGACTGCCATATCAATATTCGCGTGACCTGAGATCATTACTATTTCTATCATCTGCCAATCTTTTTTTATTTTTTCCAGAGCTTCAATGCCGCCGAGTTTCGGCAGCAGCACATCAAGAAAAACAAGATCGATTAATTCGTTATTAAGAATTTCAATTCCCGCAACAGCGTCTTCTGCCGTAAAAACTTTGTATTTTTCATCTTCAAGAATGGAAGCAAGAGTATGCCTTATGCCGGGCTCATCATCAATGATTAGAATGTTTGACATTAATTCCCTTCCGCAGGCAAGTCGATATAAAACGTTGTTCCCATGCCTTCCGCCGAATTAAACCAGATTGCGCCGCCGTGATCATTTACAATTCGTTCAACAATCGGAAGCCCAAGGCCCGTGCCTGTTTCTTTTGTTGTAAAATACGGAGTAAAAACAAGATAGGCGTTCTGTTTGTCTATTCCCTTGCCGGAATCTTTTATACTTATTCTGCAATAGGAAATGTCACGTTTCTTTACTAAGTCTGTGCGAATTTCAATTAAGCCTGAACCATCCATTGCGTCAATGGCGTTAATAATCAGGTTTGTCAAAATTTGTGACAGCCGGTTTTTATCAATTTTAATAGACAAGCCAGCTTCCACATAATCAATATTGAATTTAACATCGTGATAAGAACTTGAATAGGTATTTACTATTTCTTCTACCTGTTCCCGCAGGTTTGTCCATGTTTTTGACGGTTCCATCGGTTTTGACAATGTCTTGAATTCATTAAGAAGCGTAGACAACCCTTCTGTTTCCTGTATAATAGCCATCATCGAACTTTCCAGTATTTCACCGATGCTTTCAGGCTCGTTGCGCCACCTGCGCAGAACCCTTTCTGCGGAAAGTTTAATAGGGGTAAGCGGATTTTTTATTTCATGAGCAAGCTGCTGCGCCATGTTCTGCCAGATTGAAATTTTCTCGCTCTTTACAAGAGCAGCCCGTGATTTTTCCAAATCCTGCACCATTGCGTTAAATGAACGGATAAGAAGGCCAAGCTCATCGTTTCGGCGAGAAAGTATTTGAATTGAAAAATTCCCTTCCGCTACACGGCGTGTCGCTTCCGTTAACTCCACAATCGGGTGAGTTATACGGCGTGTGAATGAAATTGCAATTATCACTGTCATAAGCAGTGTGGGAAGGAAAAACACCACATAATAATAAACCAGAAGCGGGCTGATGTTTTCCTTTAACAGGTTTATTTTCTCAAAATATTTCGCCTGATTTTCAAGAACATCCCTTCCCCAGTCAAAATCACCGCCAAGCCCGTAGCTTATAACACGGTTTATATACAGCGACGGTCTTTGCACATAACGAATTGTATCTTCATCACGCGGCAGTTCTCTTGCCGGAAATCCGCTTTCGGCGGACGGCGGGGAAGGCAGGCGGAATTGTTCGTCGCCTGTAAATGAGCTTTCTTCCCAGATGTCGTTTACAAGGAGGAACATCTGTACGGATACAATATTCTGCGGTAATTTTGCGTTCTGCGCTGTGTAATTAATGCGGGAAAAATCATTTTGCCTCAGAATGTTTTCAAAGTTTTCAAGATGAAGGGAATAATTTCCGGCGATAAAATTGTTCGCCGCTCTGACCGATGATATACTGTCAAGGCCGTGCCAAAAACTGACTATTTCTTTCAGGGCGACGCCTGTTATCAATGTAACCGGCGTTATGGAAAATACAACAATAACAATAAAGTAAGCAAGAAGCCTCGCGTTGAATTTGCTTCCCGGACGGCGGGCGATAAAATCAGTAAACAGAGAGAAAACAGAAACTCCCAGCACAATCATCAACGCCGCAGGAATGGTAAAGAATACCACCAGATTCAAATTATCCGGCACTTCTCCGTTCTGTAAAGTTTCAACAAAAAAAGTTCGTGAAAAAAAGATTGTAAGAACACAAAGAAGCGCATAAATAAGTATAAGAACCCGTACTCTTATAAATGAATACTTGGGCCGTGTTTTATTCTTTTTCAAAGTATCTCACTCTTCTTCAAATTTTGATTCAAACAGCCTTACTATTGTATCTACCGCATCTTCTTCGTCTTCTCCGTCCGCAATTATCTTTAATACCGTTCCGTATGACGCTCCGAGGGTAATAATACCCATTATGGATTTAGCGTTAATACGATCGTTGTTTTTTTCCATATATATATTCGATTTAAAATTTTTTGTTGTCTGAACAAGTATAGCCGAAGGTCTGGCGTGAATGCCCGCCCGGTTTGATACTGTAATTATTTGTTCAGTCATTTCCAAACACCTTATATTATATCTTCCTGACCGAAGAATACCGAACGAGCGGCATCGCTCTCGATCCATTTAAGTATATTTCTGTTAAATTCTCTGGCGGCGTGATACCCCATTGACTTGAGCCTTTCGTTCATAGCAGCGGTTTCTATTATTATTGGAATATTCCTTCCCGGTTTTACGGGTATCAGCAATTTAGGGACATTTACCCCCAAAAGCTCAATAGTTTGATCCTCCGATCCAAGACGGTCATAATTTGCCGTATTGTCCCATTCTTTAAGTTCTACGACAAGCTGAATTTCATTGCGATCTCTTATAGCTCTTACCCCGAAAAGATGGGTGATATTTATTATTCCGGGACCTCGAATTTCCATATGATGACCGATGATCCTGTTCGCTCCCGCTCCCATCAGCGTATTTCCGTATATACAGTTAATTTCCACAACATCATCGGCTACCAGCCTATGCCCCCGGTGTATGAGTTCAAGGGCGGTTTCACTTTTTCCTACGCCTGACTCGCCCTGAATAAGAATGCCTAGCCCGTAGACTTCAACAAGCACGCCGTGAACAATCTGTCGGGGGGAGAAAATCCTTGAAAGTATGCGCATTATTCTGGCGGAAAAATCCGCAGACCCAAGCTCTGTTTGCAATATGGGGCATTTGGCTCTTTCGGCTATTTCGGCAAATTCCTTATGAGGGCTTAAATTATGGGTAAAAATACAGCAAGGTATCTTATAACTGAACATTTGCTCGATTACGTCCGTCTTGCCTTCGTGTTCCAGCTTGCGTAAATATGCGGCTTCGCCCCGTCCGAAAAGCTGGATTCTTTGGTTGGCGAAATCCTCAAAAAAGCCCATTATGGCTCCCATCGGACGATTCAAATCGGGAATGTCAATCGGTTTACTCAACCCCATTCTGCCGCCGATACAGCGCAGATTGAGCGAATTGTGTTCTTTAAGGTCGAGATCGATAAGGTCGAGTACGGTAAATACCCTGTCCGCCATGCGCTCATTGTATAGGAAATGCAGTTTATGTGCAATGTCAGTAAGCGGATATGACAACACTTCCGTCTGCGTAATTATTATTAATAAATGGCTGAAAATAATCAGGTAATGGCGCACTGAGATTAAGGTTAATTTCATCTTTAATAATTAACCGTGACGAATGCAGGAGAAGGCGCTTAACGCCTGTTTTACGTAATTTTTTATTCAGCTTAAAATCGCCGTACTTGTCGTCTCCCAGAACGGGGTTTCCAATCATGGCAAGGTGACGGCGGATTTGATGCATTCTTCCGGTTCCAAGTTCAAGTTCAAGAACAGAAAAAACCATATCAGATAATTTATGGCTGTTAATTACTTTGTAACTTGTTTTGGATTTTTTTATACTGCCGTGAACGGGAATTTCCAGAGTAATAACGCCTTCTTTTTTTACGGGGCATCCTGAACAAACTGCGGTGTACTGTTTTACCGACTGACTGCCTGTTCCAATCAAGCGGGAAAATCTTGCCGCCGCTTCCCTTGTTTTTGCTGTCAGGATAATGCCGGAAGTATCCTTGTCAAGCCTGTGCACCAATAAAGGAGGAGGAGTGCGCGTTTCCGCCAGAATTTTATCAAGTGATGATTTTATTCCCTTTCCGCCTTGTACCGCAAGTCCCGCAGGTTTATTGATAACGATCACCAAATTATCTTCATAAAGTATATCCAAATTTTTCACAATACCCGATAATAATAACATGAAACGTATATTTTTATTAATCCTGCTGGTTCCTGTTTTTGTTTTTGCGGAATCGCTTTATTCGCCTACATGGGGATTTTTCATTGATCTTCCGGAGGGGTATGATTTTATAGATGGGGACGGCAGGGATCGTTTTTCTTTTAAAGGCCCGTCAGATGCAATGTTTGATCTTTTAATTTATAACGGCAGATACAGGACTATAAAAGAACTGACAGAAGACATAAATAAAAGGCTTGGCAACAAAGGCGAAGTTGATTTTTACAGTTACCATAACAGGCAGGCGGCAATTATTAAACTGACTTTCGATGAAAATTACGGATGGGGTTTTTGCGTCGAACTTGACAACTCTGAAAACAGGACGCTGATGATGCTTGCTCTTGCTTACAGTCCGCAAGACAGCGACGAACTTGAGTTATTGCACATATCCGCGCTGGATTCAATTTGTCCTTCAGCGGCGGAACGCCGCTATCCGGGCCCGGTTATCGAATACAGTTATCCGCGCGGCGAAATGAAACCTGTTGTTCTTGCGGGCGGGATTAATGCGCTTATACGCGAAAAGGACGCCGAAGCCGCTCAGTCGTTGATAGAACGCGAATTTACTGTACTTAAACTGTACGCGGAATCTTCGTATTGGCAAAACGCATGGACACGTTATTACAGGCTTGTTTACCGTGATTCCTTTGATCGTATAACAAATCCGGTATTTGCCCTTGCGCGTAATTTCGGCGGATACAATGCCAATACCGCTGAAAAAAAGAAGGACTTCGCGCAAAGAGCTCTGGATTTTGTACAGGGTTTTGAATACAAACGAAATCTAAACGGAAGTGATTTCGTAAATCTGGTAAGCGCAGTTACCGAAAGATCAGGCGACTGCGACAGCCGTTCCATGCTTTGGGCAATAATTCTTATACATGCGGATATTCGCGCATCCATGATGGTTTCTCCCCAATACAGCCATGCTATGGGGCTTGCGGATATTGAAGGAAACGGCGCTCGTTTTGAACATTCGGGCGCCAAATGGCTTGTGGCTGAAACAACAGCCAATGTGGACATTGGCCTTATTAACATAGATCAAAGTGATTCGAGTAAATGGATTGGGATTTTATTTGAGTAGTAATTTTACGCTGTCAATAAATCGTAAACTTCCTGCGGAGTCTGCGCCGCCAGAAGCGAATCCCTCAGCTCTTTGTTTTTAAGACGGGAGCTAAACCATGAAAGCGTCTGCAAATAATAAGTATGTTGATTTTGAGCGGCCGTAATCATAAAAACAAGGCGCACCGGCTCATCATCCAACGGATTGAAATCTACAATATCTGTCCTGCTAATCCCTACAGAAACAATAAGATCAGTTACCGAGGAAAGGCGCACATGCGGAATGGCTATTCCGCAGCCGATGGCGGTACTCATCAGTTCTTCGCGTTTTAAAATTTCCATTGATAATTCCTGCCT
>JAITFK010000133.1 GCA_031281555.1 Treponema sp.
CTGTAACATCAAAAAGATTACATGATTAAAGGGTAAAGTCTTTTAAGTTTGATACGTGCATCTTTTGTTGAGAAATGCCAATCAACGCCTTTCTGGGATTGGTTACGCTGTGTATGCCAAGCGGCCAATTCCTCATTCATATTCATTAAATCGGGGATACATCTTTGACCTAAACATTGTGCGGCCATTGCTGACAATTCAATTTCAGCTATATTTACCCAGCTTCCGTGTATGGGGGTAAAATGAATCTCAAGCCGCTGCGCAAGCCGGAATGCTTCTTCCGGCTCAAAAGTTTCATAAAGCGATGAAATTTTGTGCGTGTTGAGACTGTCCATTACCAATACTATTTTGTAACCGTCAATTTAAGCAGTGAAAATGTTCCAAGGAAGCAGCTTTTCCCAGTCATCGAGTAAAAAAGCAAGCGGAGCCTTTTCGAAAAGAACCATGAGATAATTAATCGGAGATAATTGATAGCTTACTATCTCACGACTAAAATTTTCAGATAAATCACGGACAAATCTTTCTTTTGGCTTAACACTATAAGTGTCATTACCGCTTCCTATTTTAAGTGTAACAATTATTGTCTGAGTAGTAGAGTGATTATCAATAATCACTGGTCTTTTTGAGCCCACTAACTTTAAATTACCGCAAGAAATAAATAATATAGTAAAACTTATGGTCAGAATTACCTTCTTCATATATTAATACTAATACTTATTTAAAAGAAAATTAACTCAAATCCTACTTTTTTTAAGAAATGTAGAAACAAGACCAGTCAATACCACAATTAAAGTATGGATTAGAAGGTCTTAATAGGCTTCTAAGAAATATTTAATTCTTTCGCAAATAACATTCCATGTTTCAGATGATACACATTTACAATCAATAATTAAATGATGGTATTTTGGCTTAATTTCAGTGCCTGTATTTGATATAGTGGCAACATTCCAATTTGATAGATTAAAATTTGTTATAGATTTTTGTAATTTAGATACATTAATTAATTCATCATTAGGGTCGATAAAAACAAGCGTAGGAATATTACAGTTTTCAAATTCATTTTTATATAAATTGTCTTCTAATTCAAAAAGCGCATTATATGCAGAAATTGATACGCCTTTTTGCGCACGATATTCTACAGGTGCTTTACTTTTAATTATAGCATTATCAGCAAGAAAAATATCCGAGATAAATATACCAGCACGTGCAGTTCCTTTAATTGCAATAGCTGGCGCGAATAGTATTGTTCCAGTAAAATTAACATCTTCTTTATAATGGATTAAATTTTCAAATACAAGTCCACCGAGCGAAAACGCAGTAAGATATATAGGAATATTATTTTTATACGCAATTTCTGCTACCTCGCGGTATTGTATAAGTGCTGAATCAATCCAATCTTGCGCATTTATACTTTGCATTTCCTCTATTGCTCCCTCATGTCCGGATAAAATAACACGATAGACGTTATAACCTTCATCTAAAAATAATTTGACAAGTGTGCCATTGGTATGCTCATCTCCCATTTTTAAAGGATTAGTATTCAATCCATGAGCAACAATAATAATTCCTTTTACAGGGAATACCGAAGTTTCAAAGTATTTTTCATTATTTGTAATAATAGGATTTTTTATATTATTAATTGATTTACAAGAAATAACTATTATTAATAAAATAATAAGTATAGTTAATAATAGTTTTTTCATACCTTACAAGAAACCACTAATAAAGAAACAATACTTAGGATTAATAACAACTTTTTCATTCTTTACTCCAAACAGCATAAAGGAAAATATTTATATTTTTTATTTCTATTTTATCTCCACTGGCATAATCAGTACCAGAACGATCTTGCTTAGTATTCCAGCAGGTAAATTTATATCCTGTTTTTTCCAGTGTGTTTTTATCAAGAACAGTAGCGTATGAGCCTGATGTATACTGGTTATTATCAACAGGCGGATACCCGGATGTCTGTCCATTACCATAATAAATTACCGTATATTTATTTGTACTTGTATTAGAAGTTCCCCCGCAAGCGGCAAATATTAAAATAATGCATAGGGTTAAAATTAACTTTTTCACAGGTTACCTCTTATTTAAATTTTAAGAGTATTTAGGGTAAAGAATCAATAGCAAAAAGCATTTTAGTGGCTACTCTTCTTCTGCTTCAATATCTAAATTTTGTTCATTATAGGTCTTTCCCTTAATGGCTGCAAGATTTATCGGTGGAATCAGGACAGGAGGTATTCCAGCCATCGTAGTAGTGGAGGCGATTGTTTCTCGAATGTAGGGGAAAATCGCAGCTGGGGCATTTAGATTTGAGTACTCCTTTAGCCCCATGTTTTCTTTCCCTTTTATAATAGAAAAAAACCTATCATGGTTGCGTTCTTTTATTAACTGGTAGGGGTAAGGTTCAAGATAGTAGGTTTCATGTTGGAGACAGCCTTGAAACAGAAGGCGCGTTAGCAGCATTAGCTATGGCGTTAGCATCACTAAGAAGCGGCACAAAACCGGTGCATCATTCTGACCGCGGCTGCCAGTATGCATCATATCTGTATGTCGGTAAATTGCAAGAGGCAGGATTGCAAATCAGTATGACTACTGTTTCTCCCACTTCCCGTTCAAATCGTTCATGTAATTGGGGTCGCCGCTAATCTCAAGGTTGCCGCTTACGAGTTTCATGTTAATTGTATTGTTAAAAGAAAGGTTATTTTCCACAACAACAGTATACGAATCACCAGATACGCTGCTGAGAATCCATGTAACTGTTTGTTTGTTTTTTTTGAATTTGAATCTGTCCTTTTCAATAGCTAATGTATCGTCTTTATTAACCCTTTTCCATGTCCTTACAAAACCGGAAGGAAAAGAAGGAGGACTTGTGTTTGTCCATGTTGTGTTTTTAACGCTGGGACGGGTATATGTTCCGGTCTGCCTGCCGCCGTTCCAGTAAGCTTTATCGAAGTCGGCGCTGACTAAATTGCGTGAATATGTATTCTCAAATTTTACGCTGGTAAGATTGGTGCATTTACTAAAAGCGTTTTCACCTATTTCTGTAACGCTTTTTGGTACGGCTATGCTTGTAAGGCTGGTGCAATTATTAAAAGCGTTGGCTCCGATGCTGGTAACGCTATTCGGAATGGTTATGGTTTTAAGGCTGGTACAATTCATAAAAGCCCAATACTCAATTTTTGTAACACTGTTCGGCAAGGTTAAGCCTGTAAGCATCGTTTTACAGCCGTTAAAAGCGCCTCTCGGAATGGTTGTTAAACCGCTGCCTGATATATTAAGGTTCACATATTTACCTGCCGAATCTATAGTTTCTGCAATTTTTGGGAGCGTCGATGCGTTAACGTTTACAGTAACATTTACAGGTTTATCGGGGCCGTTGGCAGGTTGTTTGTCAAGGTACTCCTTTAACTCCTCCGCGTTGTTAAAGATTTTAACGCTGCTGCTATTACTGCCGGTATTGGTGTTACTATTGCTGCTTTCGCTGCTGCTTGTATTATTACTGCCGCCGCCATTGCCACTGCTGTCACCGCTTTTTTTACAGGAAAGCAGTAAAAGAACAAATAAAAGTAATAATGATAGAAACTTTAGTTTAGAAAAGATCGGGCGGGGGGTAGTCATGGTGTTTATTTTCCTTTTACATGTAAAACTTTTAATCCATACAGACTAATGCTGCGAGTATAACATAAAATCAAGAGAAATACAATAGACTTGTTCGACAACGCGAACCTTCGGTTCGAGGTTGGTTGTTTCACAAGTCAAAAATGATAGAAAATGTTCATTATTATTTTTGAAAATTTGATAAACTTCTGTTAAAGAGTATTCATATCCGTGTTACGGATATGTTCGATTAAACGACCGCCCATGCGGCTAAAATTGAGGTTAAAATGTTATACACACAGGGAAAAACGGATTGTAAGCCAAGTGAGGTTGGCTATGATGAACAACGGCTTGACGTGCTGAATCGCCACTTGCAGCATGTCATTGATGATGGTGAAATTCAATGCGCAACTTACTGTATATCCCGCAAAGGCAAGGTTTTTGCGCACGGTGCAATAGGGAAAAAATCGTTCCGTAAAGATGACGATACTCCGGTTCAGCCGGATTCTGTGCGGTACATAGCTTCTATCACCAAAGTATTTACCGCCGTAGCGATAATGAAACTGGTAGAGGACGGCTTTATGCGGCTGGATGTACCTGTGGGTGAAATCCTGCCGCAGTTCAATACGCCGCCGTATAACGGCGTTACGCCGTTTCAACTTTTAACCCATACTTCGGGAATGCACGCGGATGACGGATGCTTTGAAAACAAATACCAGTCAGCTTACTGGAAATTAATTGACGACGCCTACAAACTTTACGACCCTGACAAGAAAAACGAATTTGACTGGTTAGCCGCAGCGTTAGGCACAATAGGAAACGGCTTCCGCGTTAAGCCCGATACCGAATGGGCTTATTGCAGTTTTGGTTTTGTTATTCTCGGCGCTGTTATCGAAAAATTAACAGGAATGTCCGCCCATCAATATATTGAAGACAATATCGCAAAACCTCTTGGTATGAAAGACACAACTTTTAGCATAACGTCCGAAATGGCAAAAAGATATATTGTTACGGATGAGGAGCTTGAAAAATACATAAACGATGCAATAAACGGAACCTCCGAACACCATTTGTTTAGAGAAAAACTTAAAATACCTTCGACCGGAGGCGGTCTGGAGTCAACAGTTTACGACCTCAGCCGTTTTGGGAATATGATGTTATTCGGCGGAACTTTTGAAGGCGCTCGTGTGTTAGGCAGAAAAGCAGTTGAAAGAATGACAACGATTTCCAGCGCCCTTCCTAACTTCACATGGAACGCAAAAGAAAAAGAACGGTACTACGGCATAGGTTTTGATATGCGAAACGGCCCCGCTTTTACATTTTCTCAGGGTACTTTCATGCATGAAGGCTCCGGAGCGTGTTCGCTGTATGTTGATCCCAAAGAAGAACTTGTAGCTGCGTGGATTGTTCCGTTTGCAAAAGAAGGCTGGTTTTCACGGGCGTTATACAACGTGCAGAATATAATCTGGTCCGGAATTAAATAGTGTCTGTCCACAAAGTCGGTTACTTTGTGGACAGACATTGCATTTTCTCGCCTAAGGCTACGAAAATGCCAATTTTAAAGTAGTCTGTCTATAATGTGTCTACATTATAGACAGACTCTAAATAGACTTGTTTTAGAACTGCTTATGATGTCAGTCTTACCTTGCGGTTTACGGACTATACTATTATTAAAAATAAATATACGCCATAATATCTTATGGAATTTACAGAAAAATTCCGGGAAGCGTTAAGAATTCCCACATGGTGGCCATCTGACAAACAGGAAGGCGATAAAACAGCGGAAGAGCCTCTGGTTCGTTTTCAAAATTTTCTTTCGGAAAATTTTCCCGCGTTTAACAAAAACGCCGAACGCTGGGTATTAAGTCCGTATTCGGTCGTATACCGTCTGCAAGGCTCAGGCAGCAGCGATGATGCGGTATTGTTTCTGGCGCATTATGACGTAGTCCCTGCGGAAAAAGACAAATGGAGCAGCGATCCTTTTGGCGCAGAAATAAAAGACGGTTTTATTTACGGACGGGGAAGCCTTGACATGAAGAGTGTGCTGATCAGCGTAGCGGAAGCGGCGGAAACTCTTTGCAGGGAAAACCAAAAACCGAAGAGGGATATATGGTTTGTATTCAGCGGAGATGAGGAGCGGACAGGTATTCTAGGAGCTGGAGTAACCGCACAGTGGTTTGAAAAACGAGGACAGCGGTTTGACTTTATAATAGACGAAGGCACTCCTGTTGCGGAAAATCAAATTAAAGATATTGCTTCCCCATTGGCGTTAGTCAGTATCGAAGAAAAGGGATACTTAAGCTTAAAGCTTTCGGTTTCTCAGGAACCGGGGCATTCTTCAAGACCGCCAAAAGTACAAGCGGCGGCGGTACTTGGGCGCGCCTTGTGTAAAATTGCCAAGAAACCTTTCCCTTTCAGGTTAGGCACAACAACTGAAGAGTTTTTCAGGCAAATTGCGCCGATGGTTCCGGGTATTCAAGGCTTTGTTATGCGTCACGCAAGAGCGTTTGGCTCGCTCTTTTTTAAAGCCGCCGCATCCAGTCCTGAAGCGGCGTCCATGCTGCGTACCACAACGGCAATTACCCAGCTTAAGGGAAGCGCTGCCGACAATGTAATGCCGTCGCAGGTTGACGCTGTGATCAATCTCAGGCTGTTGTACCCCTGGACGACGGAAACGGCTTGCAATTTTATCAGGAAAGCAATTAATGACGAGAGAGTAAGTATCAGTATTCACGGAACAGCCTCAAATCCTGTTATGGCAGGTAACAATTATGAACAACATGGCTGGACGCAGGTAAAGGCTGCTCTGGAAGAAGTGTATCCTGGGATTCCCGT
>JAITFK010000146.1 GCA_031281555.1 Treponema sp.
AGTCCGCAAATTGATCGCATAACAGTTTCCGTAAATATTGACGGAACATGGAAGTGGAAATATGACGAGAAACGCAATCCAATTATTACGCCTGATGGTTCGATAGAACGCGAATTTACACCGGTTTCGGATGAAGATCTGCGAAACGCAACAGCTTTAATACGAGACGCTGTCGGTTATAATTCAGCGAGACAGGATTCTGTTACTGTTACAAGAATTCCATTTGATCGCAGGGACGAATTTAAAGCGGAAGACGCCGCGTATTTCAGGAAAAAACAGATACAGACTACCATTGTGGTATTCCTTTCAGGGTTGATTTTACTGTTGTTTGGGTTTATATTGTTCAGGATGATCTCCCGCGAAATGGAACGCAGGAGACGGCTTGCGGAAGAGGAACGGGCGCGCAGAGAACAAATGCTGCGCGAGAGCGCCATGGCCGACGCGGAACAGGAGGGAATGGATGTTTCCATTTCCATGGAAGAGCGCCAAAGGATGGAGTTGATGGAATCGGCCATCAACATGGCAAAGGAACATCCGGAAGATGTAGCCCAGCTAATCAGAACCTGGCTTTTGGAGGAATAAAAGATGGCAAAGACGGCAATAATTCCCGGAGCCGCCGCAACCGGTTCCAAAAAGAAAGGCGCAAAAGAATTTACAGGCCGACAGAAAGCGGCAATATTTCTCGTAACAATCGGTTCGGAAGTTTCCGTCGAGATTTTTAAATTCCTGCGTGAAGATGAAATTGAGACAATAACATTTGAGATAGCGCGTCTTGAAACAATTGACGCCGAGCAGAAGGATGCCATCCTGCAGGAATTCCAGGAACTGATGATGGCAAATCAATTTATATCCACAGGCGGTATTGATTACGCGAGAGAACTTCTTGAGAAATCACTTGGAAGCCAGAAAGCAATCGACATTATTAACAGGCTGACATCAAGCCTTCAGGTAAGGCCTTTTGACTTTATACGGCGTACAGACCCGGCGCACCTGTTAAACTTTATTCAGCAGGAACATCCGCAGACAATAGCCTTGATCCTTGCGTATCTTGAACCGAATAAGGCTTCCATTATTTTGCAGAGCCTTCCGCATGAGGTGCAAAGCGACGTAGCGCGGCGTATCGCGACAATGGACAGAACAAGCCCTGAAGTATTACGCGAAGTTGAACGCGTTCTTGAAAAGAAACTTTCTTCATTATCAAGTGAGGATTATACGGCAGCCGGCGGCGTTGAAAGCATAGTTGAAATACTGAACCTTGTTGATCGCGCTTCCGAGAAACAGATTATCGAAGCTCTTGAAGACGAAGACCCGGAACTCGCGGAAGAGATCAAGAAGAGAATGTTCGTATTCGAAGATATTGTTATGCTTGACGATCGCGCGATCCAGAAAGTTATGCGTGAAGTAGACTCACAGGAACTGGCAAAAGCCCTTAAATCTGTAGATTCGCAGGTACAGGACAAGATATTCAAGAATATGAGTAAACGCGCGGCAAGCATGTTAAAAGAAGATATGGAATATATGGGTCCAATCAGGCTCAAGGATGTTGAAGAAGCGCAGCAAAAGATAGTGTCTATTATTCGGCATCTTGAAGATACAGGCGAAATTGTTGTTGCACGCGCCGGTGAAGACGAATTGGTTGTATAAAAACTGCAAACCTTGTGAGGGAAACGGCATAGCTGCCTCACAAGGCAAATAAGGATTTTTATGTTAAAAGCTGTATTTAGACCTAATGAGCTTATAACGCTTGAAGACAAAGTTATAATTGAATCTCCGTCTTCTTTTCCGGAAATGACACATTTGACTCCGGTAGAAGAAACAGTTGAAGATACAGCTGATGTTGAAGTATATGAAGGACCGACGGCTGAAGATCTTCGCAGGGAAGCTGAAGCTTTCAGGATACAATGGGAAGAAGAAAAAGAAAGAATGATCGCTGACTCGAAAGCGGAAGCTGAAAATATTATTCAGAACGCGCGGGAAGCAGCCTTTCAGGAGGTTAAACGTCAGACAGATGAAGCCGCGGTTAATAAACAGCAGGCTGAAATTGAAGCGGAAAAAATAATTACAGAAGCAAAAGACAGGGCAATTGAAATTGAAAATGAAGTAAGGCAGTCTCTGGAAAGTGAACGAAAGAAAGCGCTTGATGATGGCCGTGAAGAAGGCCGCCGGGAAGGGTATACAGAAGGAAAAGCGGAAGTAGAAAGACTGGTTCAGAGAACACAGGTGATGCTTGAACGGGCGCAGGATAAGCGCGGTGAAATTTTAAATGAAACGGAAAAGGAGATTATGACTCTTGTTCTTCTTATTGCGCGTAAAGTTATAAAAATTATTTCAGAAAATCAACGTGACGTTATTATTTCAAATGTTGTGCAGTCTCTGCGAAAAATAAAGGGGAGAGGTAGCGTAATAATCAGGGTTAATATGGCGGATTTACAGCTTGCGACCGAACATAAAGATGAATTTATAAAAATGGTTGAAGGCGCGTCTTCTGTTCAGATAGTAGAAGATTCAACTGTAGATTTAGGCGGCTGTATTATAGAAACTGATTTTGGTGAAATTGACGCAAGAATTTCAAGCCAGCTTGCGGAACTGGAAAGCAAGATACTGGAAGTATCTCCGATAAAATCTACAATGGACGCGAATATACCGCAGCCTGTTATAAATACGGCAAGTTTGAATGCGGAATTGGCGGCTTCTTCCGCTTTAATGAACGCGGCCGCAGCAGCAGCGGAAGCCGCAAAAGCGGAAGCTGCCGCCGCTGAAATCGCAAGATCTGAAGCCGAAAAAGCGGAAGCTGAAAAAGATCCTGAAGTAGAGTCGGCCGCGAATGCCGCTCTGACTGCGTCTGCCGCTCTTGCGGCGCTCGCGACAATGGGCATGAAAGGTAAGAGAAAGGGAGACAAGGACCAACTTCTGACCGCATTCAGAAGAAAAAACGATCAGGAACCGGTCAAATAATTTTGATTATGATTGGCAAACATGAAGAAGGAGGGGCTTCATGGAAATTTCAATTTGTAAAAAATATCTTGATTCTACAGAGCGAACTGACACCATAAAATGTATCGGCAGAGTCTCAAAAGTTCAGGGTTTATTGATAGAAAGCAGGGGACCTCAGGCAATAATTGGTGAAATATGCAGGATTGTAGCTCCGAAGGGCAGGGGACAGATAAGGGCAGAAGTTGTAGGGCTTAGGAACGAAATTGTTCAGCTGATGGCCTATGAAGAAACTGACGGCATTGAAGTAGGCGACAGGGTTGTAGCTCTAGGATCCCGACTTGAAGTTCCGGTATCCGAAAAACTTATGGGGCGTGTTCTTGACGCTTTTGGAAACCCCATTGATGACAAAGGCGATATTTCTTCTGACTGTCTTTATCCCGCGCTCGCGAGTCCGCCTGATCCTTTAAAAAGAAAACGGATTACCCGGCGTATTTCAACGGGAGTAAGGGCAATTGACGGACTTCTTGCCGTCGGTAAGGGGCAAAGGCTGGGTATTTTCTCAGGTTCGGGAGTTGGAAAGTCATCTCTCCTGGGGATGATTGCGCGTAACACAACTGCGGATGTCAATGTTGTGGCGTTAATCGGAGAGCGCGGGCGTGAAGCACCCGATTTTATTGAAAAGGATCTTGGACCTGAGGGCCTTGCCAGAAGCGTGCTTGTTGTTACGCCTTCAAATTCTCCGCCTCTCGCACGGCTTCGAGGAGCTTATGTAGCGACTGCAATAGCGGAGTATTTCCGCGATCAGGGAAAAGATGTGATGCTCTTGTTTGATTCTGTTACGCGGTTTGCGCGCGCCATGAGGGAAATAGGCCTTGCATCAGGAGAACCGCCCGCTCAGAGAGGATTCCCTCCGAGTATGTTCGATTCCATGCCTAAACTTCTTGAAAGGTCGGGAACTTCCGACAAGGGCAGTATAACGGGCTTTTACACAGTGCTTGTAGACGGAGATGATATGGACGAACCTGTCGCGGATACTGTGCGAGGTATTCTGGACGGGCATATTGTTCTATCACGTGATCTTGCCCAAAGTTACCATTATCCTGCCATTGATGTTCTGCAGAGTATTTCACGCCTTGCGCCCAGCGTATCCGGACCGGCTTCCAAAATGGCGGCGGGAGAGATACGAAGAACAATGGCTGTTTACGCGAGAGCCGAAGATCTTATTAATGTCGGAGCTTATCATCAGGGATCGAATCCTGAAATTGATTACGCGATAACAAAACACAACCAAATTGAAAATTTTCTTATTCAGGATATTGACGAGCCTTCAACACTGGAAGAAACTCTCAGCCTTATGTCGGAAATAACAGGCGTTGATATTCCGGAAGAAGAAATGGCGGATAATAATGAAAAACTTCTGACAGCGGCAGGCGGTGTAATAAAAAAGATAAAGCCGCAGAAGACAACGGCAGCAGAGCAGCTTCCCGCCGCGGATTCTGTAATGGCGCTTAATAGTGTCGCATCACTGTTCTCATCGCTGCCGGCTGCAAGCGCGTTATGAAAAGGTTTTGGTTTGGTCCTGAAAAAGTAATGCAGCTTCGGAAATTCAAAGAAGAAGAATGCAAATTAGCTCTGGGACAGGCTGTCAGTGTTCTTAACATGATAGAAAACAAGATAAAAGAAACCGCTGTAAAACGGCATAACGCAGCCTTGCGGAGGTTTGCCGATATAGGGGAGACTAACGCATGGGAAAAATATATAATGAGACTTGATCAGGAAGCTCAACAGCTTACTGAAAAAGCAGCGCAAGCGGAGATTGTAGTAGAAGAAAAACGCGCATTATACCTTGAAGCTCAAAAAGATTTAAAAATAATGGAAAAATTAAAAGAAAAAAGGCAGAAAGAATACCGTAAGGAAATGTTGGATTACGAAATGAATGAAGTTGATGACATAACTTCTGCAAGATTTACAAGAAATTTACAATTAGGAGCGGATAATTGAAAAATAAAATATTTCATATTACAAGAATCGTGTTTTTTCTCGCTTTACTGGTTATTTTAAGCGCGGTATCTTATGCGGATGATTACGCGGGGTTAGGTAAAGAAACCGATAAAGTGCCTTTAACCGGCAAAGCGTTAACAGGAACACTCCCAAACGGACTGCGTTATTACATTCTTGAAAACTCACGTCCTGAAAACCGCGCTATTCTTGCGTTAGCTGTAAACGCCGGTTCCGTGCTTGAAGAGGAAGATGAAAGGGGTTTGGCTCACTTTGTAGAACACCTTGCTTTTAACGATACGGAACGTTTCCCTAAACTTGAGCTCATTGAATACCTTCGCTCGCTTGGAATGCGTTTTGGAGCGGACGCGAATGCGTATACTTCTTATGATGAAACCGTTTATCACTTTGACGTGCCTGTGGAAATATCGGATGGAATAAAGCGGATACCTGAAAGAGCGTTTGCGATCCTTGACGACTGGACGCACGCTGTCAGTTTTTTACAGGAAGATGTGGAAAGTGAAAGCCGCGTTATCCTTGAAGAAATGCGTACAAGGCTTGGCGCTATGGACAGGGCGCGAAAGATAATGCTTCCGGTTCTTTTTACAGGTTCCGCTTACGCAAACAGGGAAACAATCGGGCTTCAATCTGTTATTGAAAACGCGACATCGCAGCAGCTTAAGAATTTTTATGACCGCTGGTATACAAGCGACAATATGGCTCTTGTTTTTATCGGCGATTTTGACGGGAAGACGCTTGAAAACGAACTTGCAAAACATTTTAACATGAAAGCGCCTTTAGAGCCCGTAAACCGTCCGCGTTATGAACTTCCGCCTCCTGTAGACGGTAATTTCCATATTGAAATATTCACCGATACCGAACTTACGTCTACTACCTTTATGATATATTACAAAATGAACGCGGGCGCTCAAAAGGGAACCCTCGCGTATTACCGTGAGTCTGTAATTAATTATTTATTGGCAACCATGTTAAATCTTCGTTTTGATGAAGCGTCTTCCGATCCTGAAGCAGCTGCTACCGACTACTGGGGATATACCTGGCGATGGTCAGGGAGGTCAAGATTTTTTTATTTGGGAACACAGCCTAAAAACGGTAAAGTTGAAGAAGCGTTAAAAGAACTGCTGCTTGAAAAAGAATCAATGAAGCGTTTTGCTTTTACACAAAACGAACTTGATCGCGCGAAGTTGGATCTTGTTTCATATATGGAAAATCTTTTGTCTGAAAAAGACAAGCGTGATTCACGTTCATTTTTAAACGGATTTATTTCCCATTTTTTGACAGGCGATGACATGGCGGACATAGAATGGGAAGTAGACGCTGTAAACAAGCTGCTTCCAGGAATCGGCATTAATGAAATTGCCGCCGCTATAAATGAATATTTTGCGGTTGACGATATCGTTGTATTCCTGCTCGCTCCTCAAGCGGAAGAAAAAAACCTTCCGTCAGTGCAGCGGATAAAAGATATCTTCCGTGAAGTTGAAAACACTGAGCTTTCCGCAAGGCAGGAAGTTTTTATTTCAGGTGAATTGCTGTATATTACTCCTTCCGCCGGGAAGATTGTATCACAGGAAATTGACGCAGAAACAGGAGCGCAAAAAATTGTTTTATCCAACGGAGTAAACGTAATACTTAAGGAGACTGCAAACAGAAATAACGAAATTATTTTTTACGCTATGGCAAAGGGCGGAACCGTGAATGCGGAACAGGATACGATTTTTTCGGTTAGTTTGACTTCTGAAATGATCAATGTATCGGGGCTTGGACCTTATTCGCGTACAGAATTAATAAAAAAATTAACCGGAAAACAGGTATCGTTTTCATTCTGGGTTTCAAACTATTACCGCGGCTTTCAAGGCTCGTCAACAGCGCAGGATTTAAAAACATTTTTTGAAATGCTTTATCTTTTTTTTACAATGCCTTCGGCAGATGAAAGAGCGATTGCCGCGATGCTTGATCAGTACAGGACAAATCTCGCGCATATCGAAGATGATCCGCAAGGAGTTTTTTCACGGGAGTTGGGCAGAATAGTCAGCGGCAATCATCCTCTTTTTACCCCTCTTGAGCTTGAAGATATAAACAAAATTTCGATTGAGCAGGCTTTCGACTTTATCGGCAATTGTATAAACCCCGCTGATTACACTTTTATTTTTACGGGAAATATAAATACGGAAATAATGCTTGAATATTTGACAATTTATCTTGCTTCAATACCAAACACCGTTTCAATGGATTCATGGGTTGATCCAGGAATAAAGCGCCCGAGAGAGAGTGAACATATAATTTATAAGGGCAAGGACGAAAGAAGCCTTGTATACCTTGCGTGGTTCACGGACGGCTCTTCCGGTTTTGACGAGAAAAAAAATCAGGTAGCCGCAACTTTGTCGGAATACCTTGACATTTTATTTACGGACGAAATACGCGAAAAACTCGGCGGAGTATATTCAATTTATTCGGGAGTATCCGTTTCAGTAATCCCTCGTGGTGAATATTCTCTTAGCGTTTATTTTCAATGCAACCCTGAAAGAACGAACGAATTGATTACCGCAGTACAGGATTGCCTCGTTAACGTTATTAAAAATGACGTTAACGAAGATATGTTCAACAAAGCAAAAGAAGCTCTTTTAAAGGAGCATGAAAGTTCAATTCAACGGAATCTGTACATCGCTCAAAGTTACGCCAATTCGTCCGTTCTTTATAATACGCCTCTTTCAAGGCTTAACAGGCGGCCAAGTGTAATTAAGGACGTTACTCCGGAAGATTTACAGGTTCTTTGCCGTGAAATAATTATCGGCAGTCCTGTGCAGGTGGTATTGTACCCTGAAGGTTGGGAACGCTGAGGGTTTACTATAAAAATATTACGGATATATACCCTCACGTCTACCCTATGATAATCTTCCATAATTATGGCGATTAGTCAGATATTTTATTTATTACTCACGTATCCGTCAATTTAAGCAGTGAAAATGTTCCAAGGAAGCAGTTTTTCCCAGTCATCGGGTGAAAAAACAAGCGGCGCTTTTTCAAAAACAGTCATCAAATAATTGAAAGGAATAAG
>JAITFK010000211.1 GCA_031281555.1 Treponema sp.
TTCCCGCGCGCGCTGTAACGCGCCCAGCTCTTTCGCTTTTGCTTCCCAGCCTTCAGGCAGCAGATGCAACACCTGCTCAAATCTTATTTCTCCCCGTCCCATCCTCCCAGTTTATATCAATTTTATTATTAAGTATACGCACATGGGGGCAAGCTCCACTACAAAAACCGTCTATTAATCTGCTGGTATATCGGCCCGGAAACAGGGCGGCTTTTCGGCGCGTATTGGGATTACGGAGAGGCAGTCCCCTCTTATCTGGCATATAAAGCTGAAGAAAACGGAACGATGTCGCTTGACGACAATGACTATTTTGACTCATGGGGACAACTGCTTGATAGTATGCGGCGATCCCTTAAAAGTTTTTACACCCCTTCTATGGCGTACGTGTTTTCGGCTTGCGTAAGTTCTTATCAGCACGTGAAAGGGAAAATTATACAATTTCGCAAAACAAAGACGGCGAATAATGAATTATTAACAGAGGCCGCCAATGTTTGATTTTTTCAAATTAAAAAGCTGCGGTATAATAAATATACCTTCGGGGCTTGCGGCCTGCCCGTATAGTTAGAAGGTTGAAATTGTAATAATATCCGGGCTTGCGCCCGGTTGTTATGACCCTTGCCCTGTAGAGGGTGGGAAATTTATTTATAGGAGGAGGCTGTATAGAATTACGGAAAACGCATAGCCGCCGCGCCTGAGAGCTACGGGACGGCGGCGCTTTTTTACTGACAGGCAGCCCCGAACCGTCTGGGCCGAGTGACACTAAAAAGTGATACTTTTGGTACAAAACCCCCTCTATTTCGCCTTGACAATACATAACATCAAAACATATCATATAACACTATAATAGCGTTATTTCTAAATCCTGTAAGGAATTAGCTCTGATTGCTTAACGCTATTAAACACAATGATACGCCAATAAATAAGAAGGGGTGACTTTCAGGTACCAGTGCCGTTAAAAGCATGGAAGTTCGAGTCTTCTTCTGGGCAGCGAGGTTAACGCACCGCGAAGCGGTGTAGATAAATAATGCCACACGCTGAGAGCACAAAAAAATGCCGCATTTCCCCCTTAAAGCAAGGACGGCCTATTTCATTACTTGTAATAGTTACAATTACCGGGCCTACGCCATTTTAAATAGTAACAAAAACGCCTTCACTGGTTCAGGCGCTGTTATTTGGCGACCTTTAGATGTCCGTCAGTGCGAGCTGAGAAAAAGCACCGCAAAGCGGTGTAGATAAATAATGTCTTTATGTCTTTTTTCTCTGTTTCCACGGCAAAAGGGGTGGAAACAACCACCATGACGCCAGAACGGCTGCACCGAAGATACAATAACTTATTGTGAATACAATTAACGGAAAATCATAGAATATCAATTGTTGAATTAACCGAGGAACAAATGCCTCACTGGCGGCATTATATTGTCCTGCCGCAATACGGAGTTCGTATTCCCAATCCGTTAACGGACATGAGATTCCAAATAAAGTTTCAAAAACGACGAGCATGATCATTGCCAGGTGGATTACCCTGAACCAAAAATTTCGTATGAAACGCAATCGTAAAATGCCGCCAATCACTATTACAAACAGTCCGCCGACAACGAATATTACATATCCGAAGTGAATTGACACAATCAAGTCGGCAATTAAGGACCTGTTCATAGATAACCGTTTCCGTTAGAAAATTTTATCATTTTTACGTATTATATCATCATCCGGGTACAAAAATACTGCAATATCAAAAACCGTTTTTGTCTTGTTGATCAATATTCAATACACAAATATACTTTATGTATAATGATAAATATGGATGATAATCCAGACATAGTCATCTGGGATGAGAAGTATGCTACGGGAATACACTTGATTGACAGCCAGCATAAAGAGCTTGTTTCACTTACCAATGAGCTTTTCCATGCCTGCCTGGGCGAAGAAGAAACGCTTGAAGGCGTATTCAAAGAAACCATGGAACGAATGGTTAATTATGTCCGTTTCCATTTCGGCGCTGAACAGGTACTATTGCAGCGGGTTGGGTATCCTGATTATCATGAACATAAAAGGCAGCACGATACAATGGTGTTGAAAATTCTTGAAGCCGTGAAGGAATATAACGAAGGTAAACAACTTGTACCCAATCAGTTTGTCCGCACTCTCAGAGACTGGATATTAGGCCACATTGCTCATTATGACAAGCTCTATTCGTCCTACATCGCAGCCCAGAAGGAAAAAGGCTTGCTCAGCGATAAGGAAATTAACGTATAGGTTTAATTTTTTCAATTTATTTCAGCATTACGCTCTCAGTCGCAGAAGTATTACCGGCATTCACGCTCGGACATTTGAATTTAACGGATTTGACATAGAAATAAAAAGGAGACAAATATGATGACAGGAGCAACTTATTCAGAACAATCAAGGGAAAATGGTTTACAGCTAATAATCGCCTCAGAAAAAGGTGATATTGAAACTGTAAAATCATTACTTAAGGAGGATGTTTATATTCACGCTCAGGATAAAGAAGGCAGATGCGCCATTGTGGCTGCCGCTTATAGAAACCAACTGGAAATTGTAGATTTGCTGATCGCTGCCGGAGCGGATGTAAATATGAAAGACAATACCTTGCAAAGCGCTTTTTTGATTCCAACCCTTGAAGGATATACGGAACTGCTTAAGAAAATCTTAAAAGCCGGAGGGGATATCCACAGTACAGATAGTGACAACGGAACGGGACTTATTCGGGCTTCCGACCGAGGACATGTTGAAATCATAAAAGAACTATTAAAAACAGAAATCCGTGTCAATCATGTTAACAGAATCGGATGGACTGCGTTACTTGAAGCAATTATATTGGGAGACGGAGGAAAGCGGCATACTGAGATTGTGCGTCTATTGGTTGATGCCGGTGCGGATGTTAATTTACCGGATAAAGAAGGAGTCACTCCTTTAGCGCATGCTAAAAGAAAAAACTATAATGACATAATAAAGATATTGGAAGATTTTAAAGCAAAAAACTAGAATTAAGTATCAGATACTTTGCTTTTTTCGTCTGTGAGATAAATGAATTAAATATAATACAAGACATGTGAAACAGCCAACCTCGAACCGAAGGTTCGCGTTGTTGAACAAGTCCATTGACATAAAGAATGGTAAATAGTTTGATAAAACAATTGGGGTAATATTTTTATGGGGAATATTGTTTTTTATTTTTCAGGAACCGGTAATTCTTTAAAAGTTGCCAAAACCATCGCAAACGAACTTGAAAACACGGAAATTATCTCAATGGCAAAGCCAGGAAATTATTCCTTAAAAAAACAATATGATACTATTGGTTTTATCTACCCTACTTATTTTTGGGGATTGCCGAAAAAAGTTATTGAATTTGTTTCAAATTTGGACTTTGGAAATAATAAGAACGCTTATTATTATGCTATTGCAACTTATGGGGGGGAGTGCGGGAAATGCGATAAATCAAATATATGAATTATTATTAAATAAACATAATGTAAAATTAAATTTTAATCAAAAATTAAAAATGTTCTCTAATTATGTCATAATATATAATATGAGTAAATCAGTAAATGAAATTACAAAAAAATCTGATAAAAACCTTATTCCAATAGTAAATTCGATAAAAAACAGGAAAAATAATAAAGTAAATAGGTTTACAAAAATATTCAATTTTATTAATAAAGATTTCATCAAAAAAGTATCAACAATGGATAAGGATTATACGATTAATAATAATTGTACTGGTTGCGGAATATGTAAGGAAGTATGCCCGGTAAAAAATATTGAAATAATAAATAAAAAACCTCAGTTTAATCATTATTGCGAAAATTGTATTGCCTGTATTCAATATTGTCCCCAAAAAGCAATTAACTATAAAAACGCAACACAAAACAGAAGCAGATATACAAACCCGGAAATAAGTTATAAAGAATTATCAGAAAGAAATAATACTTAAAAACAGACGAAATGATATGGTCAATTTATTTATAAAATATCACATTTCCCTAATGATAAGTGTTATTACCCTGTTACTTGCCTTGGTTTGAAAAACAATAAAAAATAAGCCACATATCGGATGTAGTAAAAATCCTAATGTAAAAAGTCTATTTTTCTGATAGGAGGAAAATACAAGCAGCTTAATTTTCAGGAGGTGCAATTTCCCTCCGTTAATTTTATTCATTTTAGGGTGAAATTTTCGCTCGTTATTGACATAGGTAGACTTTCAGTAAAACATCAGTTATATTGATCCATGCATGAACTCAGTCGAAACAGTTCTTTTAAACAATATAGACAATCCTAATTCCCGTTTTATTTTTCCGACTGATATTGCAGCTTCACGCTGGGCGGATCATTTGCTCAGGCTTCGCGGCGGCGCTGTCGCTATGAGAAAGTTTATCGCATGGGATGTTTTTAAGCAAAATTCAATAAAATCCAGAGTACAAAATAAAATAAGTATCCCGTCTGCTCTAAGAAAAATTTTTGTAGGCCTCCTGCTTAAGGAAAATGCCGAAAAAAGCAAACAGGGCAAGGAGCCGTTATTCTCATCATTAATAAATATTCAATGGGCCGATAGAGCATCCGGATTTGTCCCATGGCTTACAAAAACACTTCCCCAGTTAGGAACATGGTTTGCAAAAACAACCGGGCTTTCGATAAAAACAATTTTCGGCGGTGATACTGAACATGAAACAGAGACGCAAGTTAAAACATTCCGTTTTGTAAACGATGAAAAGGATATGTTTATCCTCGCAAAACATTATGCGCAATTTCTTGAGAAACACGGTCTTTTTGAACCTGCATGGGAAACGCCGCCTTTTGATGAGGAAGGAACAGACTGTTTTATTTTTTTCCCGCACTCGCTTTCGGATTACGGTGAATACAGGGAATTGCGTGCTTCAAGCTGTCATTTAAAAACACTAGACCCCGGCGGCGTTGAAACACGGCCCTGTGATACTTTTTTTTACACCAATTCCCGCAGAGAAATTACTGAAGCCGCTCTTTATATCCGAGCGTTACACGAAAAACAAGACATTAACTGGGATTCAATAGCGGTTTGCATTGCGGATACGCAGTATTACGAACCTTATGTAATACGGGAATTTACAAACAGGAATATCCCATTCGTCAGGCGTATAAGCAAACCGCTTGCCGATTATCCGGCGGGCTCTTTTTTCCGCTACGTGCTTGAATGTGTTTCGCAGAATTTTTCATTTGCGTCGTTTATATCGCTTATTCTGAACAAAAATCTCCCGTGGAAAGATACTGATCACATAAATAACCTTGTTACATTCGGGAAAAACAACAATTGCTTTTATTCATGGATTGAGAAAGACGGTATTGAAGAACACTCCATAAATGTTTGGGAAGACGCTTTTAAAAAACCGCTCGGCGGAATTGATCCTGAAACAAGAAAATTTTATGAACGAATAAAACAGCGCTTACAAGCAATGCGCCATGCCGCTTCTTTTTCAGAACTTCGCAGGCAGTATTTTATTTTTCGCGAACAATTTATGGATATGGAAAATTGCGGCGAAGAAGCTAATCTTGTACTATCCCGCTGTATCGCGGAACTGATGACGCTTGTACAGCTTGAAAAAGATTTCCCTGATGTGCCCGCAATTGATCCTTTTTCTTTTTTTACCGAACATTTAAGCGAAACCTACTACCTTGCCCAGCCTAAAACAAGCGGAGTCGCAATTCTTCCGTACAAAGCGGCGGCGGCGGCTCCGTTTGATTGTCATATAATCCTCGGTTCAGATCAGGAAAATTTGTCTTCGGTTTATACTCATCTTGATTTTCTGCCGAAAAGAAAACGGGAACAGCTTGGCATCCCCGATGAAGACGCTTCGGAGGTTTTTATCGACTTACACAAATACAATTCTGTAAAGAATTCCGCATTCTTTTGCAGTGAGCAGACTTTTTCCGGTTTCACAATACCGCATTCAAAAACAGGCTCACCTTCCGAACCGAAGGACCGTTACGCGGCAGATCCTTCCTTTTGCGATAAATTTTCTCTCGATCACTACAGTATAGAAAACTCATTTTGCTCCTCGCTTTCTGT
This sequence comes from Treponema sp., assembly GCA_031281555.1. Taxonomy (GTDB): domain Bacteria; phylum Spirochaetota; class Spirochaetia; order Treponematales; family Breznakiellaceae; genus WQXQ01. The sequence goes on from JAITFK010000211.1 coordinate 6,062, forward strand.
TTCCGGCACGGAACCAGTCAAACTGCATAAAAATCAAATGAACGGATTTACAGAATGGAAAAACCGCAGGAAACATGAAACCTCAAAAAAAGTGAAGTGGAATACTCAAAAAAAATTACAGGAATTGATCAATTTAAAATATACAAAAAACGGCAAAGTAAATGTTTCAGCGACATCAATGCAGCCGTACTTTCAATGTTCTCTGAAATGGCTTTTTGAACGTGTTTTTTCATTGGAGAACGTGCGGATCGAAACAGGCCTTATGGCGGAAAACATATCCGGCCTTGTGTATCACGCTGTTTTAAATCATTTTTTAACAGAGTTAAAAAACAAAGAAGAAAAACTTTCGGAGCCTGTAAGAGCCGAACACGGCCTTGCGTTACCTGAAACTTATGTCAGGCTGCTTGAACGCAGTATTGACACTGTTTTTGACGGTTTCCCTTCATTGAATCAGGGAAAAGAAACACACATGAGCGCGCTTACAAGCCGGCTTCTGTGCGCGGGAAAGAAAGATTTTCAGTTCCATCTTGAAAATTGCCTGTCTCAATTTATTTTATATTTTGCCGGATGCACTGTCGCGGGAAGTGAAGCTGCGTATCAGGTAGAACAAAAAACTTTTACTTTAAAAGGAATAGTTGATTGTATTTTAAAAGATAATTCTGAAACAGATGACGGTAAATACATTATCGTAGACTTTAAATTAAAAAAAATACCGAAACGCGAGGACTGTACAGGAGAAGAAAACGGCCTCTCAAATTTCCAGCTTCCGATGTACATAACTCTTGCGGAAGAAAATAATAAAATTTCTGTTTACACCGCATTATTCTACAACATTCTGGAATCACATGCTGAAGTTCTTGTCGGAACAATTCGTGATACAAATTCAGGAAAGGTTATTCCAAAGAAAGAAGAAGACAGGATAATTCACGGCAGTGAACGGTATAACAGTATTTTTGATGAATTTAATAAAAAAACAGAACAATTTTCACAGGAAATATCAACCGGTAATCTTACTGTTTTTGAAACAAAATCCGGCAATTGTTTTAATTGCGCGTATCACAGGATTTGCAGAACAGTTTATATCATCGGACGTGAGAATTAAATAGAGTTGTTTAGAAACTTCAGTTTTTAAACAACTTCATTAATAAAAAGCATTTTTGTAGGGCTTTAGCCCGAAAAAATGCAAGACTTGTGAAACAACCAATCAGGTTGTTGAACAAGTCTAATAAGGAAAGGTTGATGAATTTTAAGACAAGCCGCACGGAACTAAACAGCGAGCAAAAAAAAGCTGCATACTGCACGGAAAACGCTGTCGTAGCCGCCGGCGCAGGTTCAGGTAAAACTATGGTACTTGCAAATCGTTTTGCCTGGCTTCTCACAGAGAAAGGTTATAAAGTAAATGAAATATTAACTCTGACATTCACAAAAAAAGCCGCCGCTCAAATGTTCAGACGTATTTATTCGTTGGTTTCGGAAATTGCCGAAAATGAAACCGGAATAAAGGCGGAAAGGGCGCGCCAAGCCTTAAATGATTTTGTTCACGCGAGGATACAAACGCTTGACTCCTACAGCGCTTCAATTGTAAAACAAAGCGCTCTTCGTTACGGGATAAGCCCCGACTTCAAAATTGATCAGGATCGCTGCCGTAAACTGGCGCTTGAAGTATCCTATCCTTATATAATTACCCATCGTAATAATTCGGTAATAAAAGCGCTTTATTCAGCTAATAGCCCGGATGGCATTGCCTGTAATATTTTTGCGGACACACTTTTTAATTACAGCCGTATTGACAAGGCATTGGATCATACTTCCGACATAAAAAAACAATTTGATTCTCTTTGTATAGAATGGGAAAAATACTGTGATGAGCTAAAAACAATATTGGAAGAAACAGCATCTTATCTTTACGAAAACAAAACCCTTTTACCTTCTCTTGTACCCATAATGGAAAAATATAAAAAGGGTGAAATAAAAATCCTTAAATATTCCGATATACGCGAATATTTGGATCAAGCACTTGCTTCTCCTCCTGAAGAAGTCATAGAAAAAACAGAATCATCTCCAATCAGGAAAATCCTGGTTAATTTTTTGTATTTTCTCTCTTCCATAAATGACCTTAACCTGAAAGAAGGGAAACGTTCCGACAATCCGGTAAAAGACAATGTAAAAAAAATCAGGGAGCTTTTTAACCCGCTTGCGTCGCTTGTCATATCCTGCATGCAGGCCGGTTTTAACATTTCAATCATGGCGCTGCTTGCGGAATTACAAGACATTTATCTTGATAAAAAACGGTCGGAAGGAGTTTTAACATTTCGTGATGTGGCAAATCTTTCCAGAACTATTCTCATTGAACAAAACGATATAAGGCAAAGTGAAAAAGAATCTTTTAAGGCAATAATGATAGATGAGTTTCAGGATAACAACGAATTACAGAAAGACCTGCTTTTCCTGCTTGCGGAAAAATCTGATATCATTAACAAGTGTGTTCCTCCGCCTGAAGATCTCTCTCCGGGAAAACTTTTTTTTGTCGGTGATGAAAAACAATCCATTTACCTTTTCAGGGGAGCGGATGTTTCAGTCTTCCGCAAGTTAAAAGAAGAAATTAAAAGCTCCGAGCTTTCATTAAAAATAAATTACCGTTCCGCCCCTGCTTTGATAAACGCGTTTAACGTGATTTTCGGAAGCGCTAATAATGAAACATCACCCTCTGTTTTCGCGCGTTCCAAATCGCTGCCGCCTTACGAAGCTTCATATACTCCTCTGGAAGCGGGAACTGACGGCAGCGGAAAATTAACGATTTGCATGCTCAATAAAAACGCTGACAATGAAGGCTTAGAAGAAGACAATACATTCTTGTCAGCCGATGAAAACGAAGCCCGCTTTGTCGCGGAAAAAATAAGGAAATTACTGGATGAAAAAACAGATTCAGGCGGGCAAAAATATCAGGGGAATGATATTGCCGTTCTTTTGCGCACAAGATCCTCCCAGCATCTTTTTGAAAGACACCTGCGGCTGCTTGATGTTCCTTACACCTGCGAAGATATAAACAATTTATTTTACGGAGAGCTTGTTAATGACATTCTGTCTGTTATACGCCTTGCCGTTTATCCCGCAGACAGTGAGTCGTACGCGGAAATGCTTCGCTCTCCGTTCGCGGGCCTTTCTCTTTCAGGAACTGCCGTCTGTCTTTCTTCGTATCTTGAAAATAAGGAAAATCCGCTCCCTTTTGACGATAAACCGATTGAGTATCTTGACAAGGAAGACCAAAAAAAATACCGTAACGGGCAGAAGATATATTTGTCAATTTCAAAAAAAGCCGAAAAAGAAAGCATCTGTTCACTGCTTAACGAATTGTGGTACGAAGAAGGCTACCGTTATGAAACTGAATGGAATCCTCAAACCGGCGTATATCGCGAATTATTCGACTATCTTTTTCATCTTGCCGCAAAAGCCGACTCGGAAAATCTGGGAGCCGCATCTTTTGCAGATAACATGCGCGCATTTATGGATTCAGGCGGACAGCTTTCTGAAATTGAAATTCCCGCAGAACGCCCCGGCGCTGTCCATCTGATGACAATTCATAAAAGCAAGGGGTTGGAGTTTCCTGTAGTCTTTCTCTGCGGCTGCGGGAAAAAAAGCCAGCCGGATTCATACGGCGCGGTTTATTTTTCAAAAGAAGCAGGTCTTGTGTTCAATTCTCCGGTACCTCCGTCCTGTCGGCCTGTTTCAGGCAAACAAAATAATTTTTTCTGGCAGCTTGCAAGCGATGAGACAAAACGAAAAAGAACCGCGGAACTGCGCAGGCTTCTCTATGTCGGAGCGACAAGGGCGGAAAAGGAACTGTATATAACAGGTTCTATAGAAATAAAAAATCCTGACCTTAATGATGATTTTCCCGGATTACTGAAAAATCATATCCAAAAAAAATGCGCAGATAACGAAAACTTTATCAACGGCGATACAATCCTTAACAACGATACGTTTTTCGGGCTTTTACTGCCGTCAATCGCATGGTATATATCTTCGGAAAATAAAGAAAACGGTAATGTTTCGGGCAGCAGCTTTTTTAATCTTGAAGAAATACCTGTTTATACTGAAGAATACCTGAAAAAACAGGCAGCAAAAAACAAGGGATTCGCAAATGATCAAAACGGCATAAATGAATTTATCGCAAAAGCTGAATCGTTTTATCAAAATGCTGAAATAATAAATACGCCTGTTTTGTATGATAGCCACAAAAGCCCTGTATCATTGCAAAACATAGATAAAGACGGAGATAACATCTGCGCCGAAGATTTGCTGCCGGGCAAGGGATTTTTTATCAACAGAACATATTCGGGTAAAGAGGCAGACGATGTATTTAAAAAAGTAGATTCCCTTCTGTCCGGTTTTGCGCAATCAGACGGAGAAAATACCGAAAAATTTAACTCCGGCGGTTTTGGAACAATTGCCCATATTTGTGTTGAGGCCCTTATTAACCAAAAAGAACCCTTAATACCTGTAAATATCTCCGGCTCATTAACTCCTTCACAAATGAATACATTCCTTAAAGCCGGCATGGAATTGGCGCGCCGTTTTTTAGAATCTCCGATGGGAAAAATCGCCGGAAATTCCAAATTAAGGGAAAGCGAATTTCCTTTCAGGAGTTTTATTAAGAACAAGGAAGGAGATGAAGTTTTTATAGGCGGTACTATTGACCTCTTTTTTGAGGACGGAGATTCTATTCATGTTGTGGATTTCAAAACTGACATCAGGGAAGCGCCGGGAGAACATGTCGCTCAGATGGCCTGTTATTATCACGCTGTCCTTTCTCTGTTCGCGTTACCATTAAAAAAAGAATGCCGTATCTGGCTTTACTATCTCCGTACAGGCCACGCTATGGAATTGACAGAAAGGGTAAAACAGTTCAATCTTGAACAAAGGGTATTTGCCCGGCATGATTAGCGTTTGTTTACAATGTATTTGAATTAACAACAGATTTAAATTAAATAAGGAGTGAATAATGAAGAAATTCAACGCGCATGAAATATCGGATTTTGCACGGTTCTACGGTTTTCATTATGACAGCATCAATCCTGATTCTCTTGTTAAAGAAGTAATTATCGAAATGGAACGCGGGCTTTCAGGCGCTTCTTCCAGCCTTCCCATGATTCCTTCATATATTACTCCCGTAACAACTATCCCGGCCGGGAAGACAGTACTTGCGCTTGACGCCGGCGGAACCAATCTACGCGCAAGCCTTGTGCAGTTTAACGAGAACGGCGAAGCTGCTACACAGGGAACAACAAAGACTCCGATGCCCGGAACAAAAGGGCAAATGAACGAAAAACAATTTTTTGACGCAATTGCCGATGTTACCATTCCGCTTTTAAAAGATACAAAAATTGAAGGAATTGGATTTACTTTTTCATACCCTATGGAAATAACTCCTGATTCAGACGGTATACTGCTCGGGTTCAGCAAGGAAGTTGACGCTCCCGGTGTAATCGGAAAGTCAATCGGGAAAGGTTTACGGGATGCAATGGCGGCAAAAGGCTGTAAGTATGACGGCCCTATTGTAATGTTGAATGATACTGTAGCCACACTGCTTTCAGGCGTTGTGTCAATTTCACCGGACGGTGAAACGGTGCGTACCCGCAATGATTTTGGAACGCCTCCGGGTCCTGTAATCGGCTTTATCCTCGGTACAGGCTTTAATACAGCGTATCCTGAAAGCGTTATTCCAAAAATAAATTATAACTCGCCTTCTTCTCCCCAGATTATTGTATGCGAAACAGGCGGTTTTAATTTACGTTACCGCGGTCAGCTTGACAGAGAATATGACAGCACAACAAAAAATCCCGGCGTATATTTGCTTGAAAAAGCGTCTTCAGGCGCTTATCTTGGCCCTTTAACCCTGCATATTTTAAAACAGGCAATAAAAGATAAGTTGCTCGTGTTCGCGAAGTCAGAAGAGCTTTTATCAGTACCGTTCCTTGAAACAAGATACTTAAATGAATTTACACACGCTCCACTCAGGGCGGAAGGCCCTCTCGGCTCGTTATTCGCGCCTGATGAAAGCGATGCTATAGCCACAGTACAGTATATTACCTCAATAGTTACGGAACGCGGCGCATTATTTTCCGCCTCTGTGTTAGCTGCAACCATCAGGCATCTAAACAGGGTTTATGAGCCGTATTCACCTGTAAGAATAGCCGTAGAAGGCACTACTTATATGATTTACAAGGGAATGCGCCGCGCACTTGAGTCGCAGCTTCACCAGATGTTGTTAAAGAACAGGCCGCGTCCCTATGTAATTTCTCCTGTGGAACAGGCAAGCCTGTTCGGAGCGGCGGTTGCGGCGTTAAGCAAGAAGTAATATATGTCAGATAACGAACAGCGCATTCCGTTACGCGGCGAAATTCCGGTTTCCGACACATGGGATCTTTCAAAACTTTTTACGGACGATGAAGCGTGGAACAAGGCTCTTTGCAAATTCGAAAAAACGGCTGAAAAGATTCCTTCTTTTCGCGGAACGCTTGGAAAATCAGCGTTAAGCCTTGCGGATTTTCTTGATTTCCTGCGTGATCTTAACATTCTGGGAGAACGTCTTGGCTGTTACGCGGGACTGAGGCAATCCGAAGACGAGGGAGACAGCGTGGGACGAACAATGACAGGAAAAATTACTATTGTTTCGGCAAAAGCAAGGGCCGCAGCCGCATGGGTAAGTCCTGAATTGCTCGCTATTCCGGAAAAGGACATGGAATCATTTCTTGCTCATGATCGTATCTGCGATTACAGAATATATCTGCAAAGAATTCTTCGTTACAGGCCGTATATTCTAAGCGATAAAGAAGAAAAAATTATTGCAATACATTCGGAAGGCGAAGGAGCGGTTCACGACGCTTTCTCGGTACTCACAAATGTAGATTTTGACTTTGGCTTTGTTGAAACGCATGAAGGTAAACGTCCCCTTTCGCAGTCCACATTTTCCGTATTCATGGAAGACCCTGACCGTAATATCCGCGAAAGCGCATATAAAATGTTCTACAGTTGTTTTAACGCCCATAAAACCACGCTTGCGGCCCTGTATTCAGGTTCTGTAAAGCAGGATGTGATCCATTCCCGTATAAGGGGCTACTCATCAGCGCGCGCAGCTTCTCTTTTCTCTGACAATGTCAGCGAAACAGTTTACGACAATCTGATCAGCGCTGTAAGCGGAAAACTTGAATCTTTGCATCGTTATTACAAACTTCGAAAGCGCGTCCTAAAATTACAGGAATTGCGTCATTATGACGTATACGCGCCCCTTGTTCCCGCCGCCAAAAAAAATACAAGCTGGAATGAAGCCGTTGATCTTGTCTGTAACGCCCTTCAACCGTTAGGTGATGAATATGTGTCCGTTCTGCGCGGCGGACTTCTGGGCAGATGGGCTGACCGTTACGAGAACAAGGGCAAAAGGTCAGGGGCTTTTTCCGCGGGAAGCTTTACAGGAGATCCCTATATCCTTATGAATTACAAGGAAGATTCAATCCGGGACGTATTTACACTTGCCCATGAAGGCGGACACTCTATGCACACATGGTATTCGGCGCACAGCAATCCCTTTATGCATTACGACTACACGATCTTTGAAGCGGAAGTAGCCAGCACATTCAATGAGGAACTGCTTTTCCGTTATCTTGAAAAAAAGTCCGATAACAGGGATTTAACGCTTTACCTTATCAACAAACACGCTGATGACCTTTTGGCTACCCTTTATAGGCAGACAATGTTCGCCGAGTTTGAAAAGATAACCCATGAACATGAGGAAAACGGCAATCCTCTGACGGTCGATCTTCTGCGCGCGGAATACCGTAAACTTCTTAAGAAATATTTCGGCCCTGAAATGGTACTTGAGGATACAAGCGACCTTGAAGGATTGCGGATACCTCATTTTTACGGCGCTTTTTATGTTTACAAATACGCGACAGGAGTTTCAGCGGCCATTGCTCTGGCTGATCGTGTCTTAAACGGCGGGAAAAATGAAAGAGAGGATTATTTCACCTTTTTGAAATCAGGCGGTTCGCGCTTCCCCGTTGAATCGCTTAAAGCCGCAGGTGTAGACATGATCTCCCCCGAACCAATAAACGCGGCATTCGACACTTTCGGCCGTCTGGTAGACGAGCTTGAAAAAATGCTTGCGGACTCAGAATAACAAATTAACCTTCAGCGCAGCCGTCTAGCTTTGCTCGTTCAAACAACATCCGACTATCTGCAAGCGTCTATGACACTCGTTACAGAACAGTGTTTGTAATGTAAATATTTAAATGGCAGATGAGATTCCCTTCCCATTTACGATTTCCTCTTGCGTCGGTTCTGTTACCGCTCCATACCCAGCCGCGAACCGCAGACCAAAGGTCTGACGGTTCGACGCTCACTCCGTTCGCTACGGCTCGTGCATTTCGCCGGTAACAGAACCCTTCCTGATCCTGTTAAACTAAGGGCGAACAAGCCGGAAACCAAGATCGTTAAGCCGGTTGCCCGGGTTGTCGGTGAGCCGGTTCGCAGAACGCAGGTCTCCGGCCGAACTGTCCCAGCCCCCGCCGCGAGCCACGCGGTAAGACCCCGAGGACGCGCCCAATGGGTCGGTCTGCGCGCCGCTTGAGTAACTTCCATACCAGTCCCAGCACCATTCCCACACATTCCCGTGCATGTCGTACAATCCCCACGTATTTGCAGGTTTTAATCCAACCTGATGTGTTTTACTTCCGCTGTTTGCTGTATACCACCCGGTGTTATCACTTATCGCAGCTCCAGTGTTGTACGCCGTCGTTGTTCCCGCACGGCAAGCGTATTCCCATTCCGCTTCGGTCGGTAAACGATAACCGTTTTTGCTCCAGTCCGCCGTTACTGTAGCGTTTGTTATGGGATACCCTGATGCCGGAGTCCTCCCGCTGATCGTATACACTTCCTGTAATCCTTCCAAAACGCTCAGCTTATTACAGAACTCTATCGCGTCAAACCATGTTACTCTTTCCATAGGCAGTTTGCCTGGCGTTCCGCTTTCTCCGGATACCGCTGCTGTAAAATTACTTGGGTTTGTCCCCATTACTGTTTGATACTGCTCCTGCGTTACCTGATACTTACCCATGTAAAAACTTTTAGTCAGCGTTACCTTATGCTGTGTTTCACCGCTATCTCGATTTGGCTCACCAATGGGGCTCTGCCTATAATAAAATTTCCGGCGTGTATTAATCTCAATACAATACCTTTGGCGGATGTTATTTCCGCAGGCAGAGTTTTACCGGGGTCGGTATTTTCAACATCACCAGTGTTACCAGTGTTGTTATTTCCGCCGCTGCCTGAACCTCCGCCGCCTGCGGGGCATGAGAACATAGTAAATGTAAGTATTAATGTGATTATTAATATTATTTTATACGGAAATAAATGGGGGGGAGGGAGGGAGCAATAAAACATTCTTTTTCCATTTTGGTTACCTCTATATTCCTCTCTGAGTATGACTTTACAAGCCTATACAAGCTGTTGTTGTAAGTATATTATACCCGTAGTTTGGTGTCAAATTTTATCTATCGCCAAGAACTCAAAGCCGTAAACCACGACTAAAGAACTTTGCCATGACCATTATGTAATATTTATAGCTCTTTTTACGAGGTAAACTCAGCTTTATTATGGACAATTTCTTCCTTATTACGGTAGAATAAATACATATTGCGAATTATCATAATATTTAAGAAGGATTTATGAAAAGCCTCAAACTTTTTAATATGGGAACCTCTAAAAACTTCAATTTTTAAAGGGTTTCTTAACCATATATAAACGCTGCTCTTAACGGGTATTTTTAGAGTAACCTGCTTACATAATTGATAAAAGGAGAATTTAAAATTGAACATTAAACGTTTTGCGCCATTCCTTCTGACATTATGCCTGTTTTGCACGGGTTTTTCTGTATACGCCCAGACCACAGCGCAGGAGATGGAAAAGATTCTTGCAAAAGATCAGCTTACATACGCGGAAGCAGTCCGTTTTGTGCTTCAGGCGTCTGAAAAACTTATAACTTTCGATGCCGAGGAAGCTTTCTGGTTTGCCGCCGAAAAGTACTGGCTGCCGAAAAGCGCCGCGCCTGATAAACCCGCCCGTATAGAGGGAATAGCTCTTTTAATCATGCATTCTTTCGAATTCGACGGCGGTTTTTTATATTACGTGACAAAAAGCCCCCATTATGCCTTCCGCGAGCTTCAATACAGAAATGTTATTCAGGGCAGAGCCGACCGTTACATGAAAATATCGGGGGAATACCTTATTTTTACTGTCGGAAGAGCCCTTGCGGAAAGAGAAAGACAGGATGAGATAGATGCCAAATATGCGGAAGACAGAAAGACCGTTATCGCACAAAGAGAGTTTTTACAGCCTGAATCCTATGACTTCGGTCTTTTATTAACTCAGGATACCGCTGTTTTTCATGATTCCAATTTCGACGAGGATAATAATGATTTTATTTATAAAGCAAACGCCGTGCCGCGTTTTTCATTGCTGATAGGCGATACCGCCTCTTTTATTACCTCTATGGGTTTTGGAATTGAATACGGAAGCAAGAACGCTGAATTGTTTAAATTTTTTGAACTTCTCCGCACTGAATTTTCAATTCGTTTTTTTCAATTTGGATTAAGAGTCGGGCGCTTTTCCTACTCTGACCCCATGAAATTTGTAGCGGACGGCCTTTTTGACGGCATTCAGCTTAATTATAACTCAGGTATAGGACGGTTCGGTCTCGGCGGCTGGTATACAGGCATAATATATAAAAAGAACGCGAATATCCTGATGAACTCAAATGACTGGGTTATTTATAATACTCCCATGCTGAAAGATCACTATTTTCAAAATTATTTTGCGCCTAAACGTATGTTTGTTTCTATGGATTGGGATCACCCGTCCATAGGTTCGCTCATGCAGATTAATACCGCGTTAACAGCTCAGTTTGATATGTCAAACCTGGATGAAAGATACAACAGCCAGTATTTTACCCTCGGAACAGGAATGAACTTTAAGAACTTTTTGGTAACAATGGGCGGCAGTATCGGGCTTGCTGAAATTATGAACGGCGAAGCTGTTTCCGCTTATAATTTCGGAGTAGCGGGAGAGTTTGGATTTTATTTCCCGCTGCCTGGCAGATATAGCAGTAATATTTCGGTAAAAGGGCGTTACGGAAGCGGTGCGGGTAAGGTTTTTGACGCATATATTCCGCTTACAACAACATACTACGGCGAAATATTTCAAGTGGGGATTGCGGGGCATACAATGCTTGATCTTACCTATTCTATCAGATTCCTTAAATCGCTGGGGGCGAGTCTTACAGCTTCTTATTTTATACGCAACGATTTAACAACACCCGCTGATTATTTAATAATAGGGGCCGACAAGGGAAAGAAGCTTTTGGGGATGGAAATTTTCTCAAAGCTTGTCTGGAGTACTTTATCCGACATACAGCTTAATTTTGGTATCGGGGCCTTTCTTCCTCCCTTTGGAAATAACTGGCCCACGTCGGAAGCAATCTGGAAATTTGATTTGACAACAGTGTTAGCTTTATATTAGAATATCCTTTATATAAGGAAGGGAGATGATATGAAAAAGATTATTTTTATCGTTTTGATAAGCTCAATTGCGGTTTTTACAGCTTATTCCCAATCGGGGAAAATTCGTGAATTATCAGGTGAAGTAGAGCTTAAACTTGCCGGAACAACGGCGTTTGTTCCCGCGCAGGTAGGCAGTGTAGTCGCTCAGGATACAATTGTATCAACAGGTTTTAAAAGCACAGCGATTATAGAAGTTGGCAGTAATGTAATTACTGTACGTCCGCTGACCCGCCTTTCCTTATCTGAAATAAAAAGTTCCGCCGATGCGGAAACCCTTAATATTAATCTCCAGGCGGGAAGGATAAGGGTTGATGTAAAACCTCCGGCGGGAACAAAGGCAAACACAACAGTCCAGAGTCCCAGCGCGACCGCTTCCGTACGCGGAACCAGCTTTGATATGGATATTAAAAATCTTGCCGTAAACGAAGGCCGCGTGGCCTGGGGAGGCGCGGACGGTATCGCGGTTTCTATCAACCCAGGCAGGCTAACCACAATTAACTCTGAAGGTAATGCCGAAAGCCCTGTGGAGGTAACTACAGCCAGTGTACTGCCTCCAAGCCCTGTCGGAACAACTTCTACAGGTAAGAATTCCGGCGAAAATAAATCCTCCAATACCTCTGGCTCTGTGGATATTGAAATTACCTACTAATTAACATAACTGTTGTGTTAAAAGGAAACCTCTGATACGAAAGAGTATTAGAGGTTTTTTCGTTTGTTTTTGTTTTTTGGGTATTTTCTGTAAAGAATGAAAAAAATATTGGTAAATTTGCCCGTATTATATTATATTTATATGAATACCCTTGAATAACCTAAATAAGGATATATAGTGATTAAACACGATTTCCCCAAAATCCACTTTTATGATCAGGATTTTGTCGATATCTATGATAAAACGTGGGCGTGGATTGAGGATTGCTGGAAAGATGAGGGCGTAAAAAACGGTATAGAGGGGAAATTTTTTTCATACCCGGATTCACCCGCTGTTCATCAGGCCGACGCGATTTATTCCTCGTTTTTTCTGGTATATTCCAACAGGATCTACCAGGCTCATTCAACATTGGACCTTTTTTACAGCCGTCAGGAACCAAACGGGGCTATTCGCTGCGCTTACGATATTTCTACCAACACTCATTCTGTAGACCGCGATAATCCGGAAGGGCTTGGAATTCCCCTGTTTGCCTGGGCGGAATACAATATTTACCATAAATCCGGCAATAAAAAACGGGTTAAGGATACGCTTCCTGTTTTATGTAAATATTCTTCATGGATAGATTCAATTTTCAAGAAACCTAACGGTTTGTATAAAACACCGCTTTGCGCTACCGGAATGATCAATCTGCCGCGCGGAGATGCCTGTTACCCGATGGATTTTAATACCATGATGGCGGTTAATATGCTTTATATGTCTGCGTTAGCTGACATTTTAAACGACAAGGAAACAAGCTTTCAATATAAACGTCAGTATTTTTCCCTGAAGACAAGAATTAACTCCCTTATGTATAACCAGGCGGATGGTTTTTACTACGATATCTGTAAGAATGAAAAACAGGTTCCCATTAAGACAATTGCGGGTTTCTGGCCTCTGTTGGCTGAAATTCCAAACGGAGAAAAAGCTGAGCGTATAATCGCAAAACTTACCGATCCCAAATTTTTCGGCACTCCTCATCCCTTTCCTTCACTATCTGTTTCTGAAAAAGACTTTGACGAGAACGGGCGCGGTTACCGCGGCTCGGTTTATCCTCATCTTGTTTTTATGGTGGTAAAAGGCCTTGAGCGCTACCAGCGGTGGGACATAGCTAGGGAGAGCGCAATAAGGCATGTTTATTTTATGCTGGACTCCATGAGTCCTGACGGTAATCATCACAGGGGCAATCTTTGGGAAGCGTATTTGCCTACCAAGGAAGGCCCCGCGAAATGGCCGGGGAAAACGGCTTTCCCGCGCCCTCAATACCTTACCTACGACGCTCTTTCAATCATTTGCCTAACAATAGAAAATATCGTAGGGCTTTCAATCTCGCTTCCGCGCAAAACAGTAGACTGGGTTATTCCAAATCTGGAAATTATGGGCGTTGAAAATCTTTCACTTAAAAATAACATGATTACAATTCTTTCCAACAAGAGCGGCAGAGGCTGGGAAATACAAATGGAAAGCGAAAAACTTTATTATTTTACAATTAACATTCTCGGCGTTAAGGAAAAAACCCTTCCCATTCCTTCAGGAAAATGTTCAATACTTATAGATAAATTATGATAGTATGAAAAGTACAACTCTTACCGCTATTCTTGAAATCGGCTCTACCGGAATCAGACTCCATGTAGCGGAAATTTATCCTGACGGCCAGTGGCAGGTGCTTGACCGCGCCGTGCGTCCTGTCGGGCTCGGACGCGATGTGTTTACCTCAGGCGTGCTTTCGCACGAATCAGTCCTTGAGTGCCTTACAGTTCTTCAAAACTACCGCGAGCTTTTGGAAGGATGGGGAATTGTGGATAACAACATTCACGTTATAGCTACAAGCGCCCTGCGCGCTGCACGTAACAGGGACGTTTTTATCGACCGTGTCCGGCAGGAAACGGGTTTTAATTTGTCCATTGTTGAAGGAATAGAAGAAAACAGATTAATGTACCTTGCTGTTCGTTTTGCGCTTAAACAGGACCTTCCCCTGTTTTGGCGCGCCAACTCCATGATAATCGAAGTAGGCGGCGGTTCAACGGAAATTATGCTTTTACGGAGAGGGCAGATGGTTGCGGCTCACAGCCTTAAAATGGGAACAATAATTATCGATCAGCGTTCGCGTTACGGTATCGGAGCCGGCATTGTTTATGAGCGTTTTCTTAACGAAAATATCAGAAACACGCTGGATATGCTGAACCTGGAAATGGACTTTGCCCATGTAAGGACAGTGGTAGCCGCAGGAACAGACGCCCGTCTTGCCGCCGATCAGGCGGGGAAAGAACTTAACGCTAACTGCCGGATTATAGAACGCAAAGATTTCTTTAAGTTTACTGAAAAGGTATGCAGTTACAGTATAGAAAAATGCATTCATGAATTCGGTTCTTCCTATGCGGACGCTGAGGGGCTAATTCCCGGCCTTTTGGTATTAAAACTTTTTCTTGAACGCACCGGAGCCGCCAATATTGCCGTTCCGTATGTTACGATAAGGGACGGCTATCTTGTCGATTTGGCATCCGGCGTTGACTCCATGCTTCAGGATGAATTCTTTTATCAAATTATCGCTTCTGCTGTTAATCTCGGAAAGAAGTTTCATTTTGATGAAGCCCACGGACGTTATGTCGCAAGCCACTGTATGACATTGTTTGACGCCTTGGTAAAAGAACACGGTATGAACCGCCGTCATCGCATAATGCTGGAAGTTGCCGCTATACTTCATGATATAGGAACTTATATCAAGACATCGGGGCATCAAAAGCATGGACAGTACCTTATCGCCAATTCGGAAATATTCGGCCTGCACAATGACGAACTTAACATAATCGCAAATGTAGTTAGTTACCACAGGGGAGAGCCCCCGTCCCAGTCGGATATTGAGTACGTTAAATTACAGCGAGAGGAACGCGTCCTTGTGCTGAAAATGGCTTCTATTTTAAGAGTTGCCGATGCCCTTGATCGCGGCCATTCGCAGCAAATTAAAAATATTACAGTAGAACGCCGGAGGGAAACAATCGTACTTCACATGGATAAAACATACGATCTTTCGCTTGAATTAATGGGCATAGAAGAAAAAGGCGGAATGTTTCAGGACGTTTTCGGGTACAAGGTTATTTTTGGCTAGGTTCTGAAATGCATACAAATGAAAACTCTATTCGTCCTGCCGCGGTAATTTTTGACATGGACGGTTTAATGCTGGATACAGAAAGGCTGTCCATTCCCCTTTGGTCGGAAGCCGGTATTGAATTTGGGTATACTATTACAGAAGAAATTGTCCTTCGCATGGTGGGAATAAGCAGTAAAAAAACACGTGAGCTGTTGTTTGATGAATTCGGTTCTGATTTTCCCTACGACAGTATTTGTGAAGAGTTCAGGCGTCTTGTAAAAAAGAAAATCGAAGAAAACGGAGTGCCGAAAAAGTATGGGCTTGATTTTTTGCTGGATCGACTTTCTTCCGCAAAAATTCCGCTTGCGGTTGCGACTTCCACACGCAGAGTCACGGCTGTGGAAATGCTGCGTAAAGCGGACATATTGGACAAGTTCAGCGCAGTTGTCTGCGGCGATGATGTTGCTAACGGCAAACCCGCGCCTGATATTTTTCTTCTTGCGGCGGAAAAACTGGGCGTTCTTCCTTCCGACTGCGCCGGTTTTGAAGATTCTCCTGCCGGCCTTAAGGGACTGCATTCCGCCGGAATACGTTCAATTTTTATCAAGGATATTATTGAGCCGCCTCAGGATGTTCTTGCAACTGTCTGGTGCAGGTGTAATAATTTAGAAGAAGCCGTCAAATTGTTTAATTTATAATTGAATTGTTTAATTTATATCAGAGTTGTTTGGAAACAGGTCAGACTCTCGAATAAGTCCGATTTATTTGTTATAATATATTTTATGGAACAATCTGAAAAAGACGAAACTGTTTTTCCTTGTCTCAGCCGCGATCTTTCATGGGTTGACTTTAACGAGCGCGTACTCGAAGAAGGACTGCGCAAGGATTTACCGCTGCTTGAACGCTTCCGTTTTTTATCAATAGTTTCATCTAACTTTGACGAATTTTTCATGGTTAGGGTTTCGGCAATAAAGAGAATGCTTGATACCGAAACAGGAGGAATAACGCCCGATCATTCAGGTTTGCTTCCCGTACAGCAATTAAAGATAATTTCGGAAAAAGTTCACTCTATCATAAAAAGGCAGTATGAATGTCTGCGCAATGATATTTTTCCTGGCCTTGCGAAAAACGGTTTGTCGCTTATGCAGCCGGATTCATGGTCTGTACCGCAGCTTGATTTCCTTAATTCTTATTTTTTAGCGCAGATTTATCCTGTTTTAACTCCCCTGCGGCTGGAGACTGAAAAACCCATGCCTTTCATTGAAAGCAGAGCAATTCATGCCGCCTTCCTTCTTGAGCCTGAAAATTCAGAAGGCTTGTTTCCTGAGGAAGAACAAATGGTTATTGTACCTCTTCCGTCTGTACTGAACAGAATTATCTGGCTGCCGGGCTCAGGCAGTATGACAATTAACGGTCAGGAAAGAGAATTGCTTCAGATCGCTTTGCTGGAAGATGTTATAGCTACATGGGGCGCGTATTTGTTTTCCGGTTTTCGCGTAAAGGAAAGCATATTATTCAAAATTAACCGTGACGCTGATTTTTCCGTAGATGAGCAGCGGGACGAAGATTTTATTGAAGCTATGACGGAAGTTCTTGAGAGCAGGGGGCGATCCGACGTAATACGTATGGTTTATTCACCCGGAAGCATAAGATTAAGAGACGAGCTTGCGCGCCGTTTTTCGCTTGACGCCGAATATCTTTACGAAGTGAACGGTCCGATTAACCCTGTAGATTTTCTGGAACTTGCGAATGTGGCGGGCCTTGAAGATATTAATGAAAAACCATGGAAGACACATCAATCAACTGATTTTAACGAAGAAACGCCGATTTGGGACAGTATTAGCGCAGGAGACTGTATGCTTCATATGCCGTATCAGTCTTTTGATCCTGTCGTGCGTTTTTTTCGGGAAGCGGCTTCCGATCCGCAGGTAATTTCAATCAAAACAGCGCTTTACAGAACAGGAGGCGCAATTCCGGGAAGCGGCGTACAATCAAGTTCCTCCGCTTATTCTCCTATTGTAAGGGCACTGGAACAGGCGGCGCTGAACGGGAAGCAGGTAACGGCAGTTGTTGAATTAAAAGCCCGCTTTGACGAGGAGCGTAACATTTCGTGGGCAAACAGGCTGGAAAAAGCCGGCGTTATTGTCGTGTACGGGCTTTCCCGTCTTAAGGTTCATTCCAAAATCACAATGGTGATGCGCCGCGAGAACGAGCGCATAAAACGTTATGTGCATCTTTCTACGGGCAATTACAACGACAGAACAGCGAAATATTATGAAGATATCTGCCTTTTTACATGCCGTGAAGACATTGCCTATGACGCCGGGCTTATTTTCAACATGCTGACGGGTTATTCATCGGTTCAGCAGATGATGAGGCTGACAATAGCCCCGTCAGGACTTAAGCGCCGTTTTCTGGACATGATTAAAAGGGAAGCGGACAGATCCAGGCATAATTATCAGGCTAAAATCATGGCAAAGCTGAATTCGCTTACCGATATTGATATTATTAAAGCGCTGTACGAAGCTTCCTGCGCCGGTGTAAAAATTTCTCTTTGTATACGAGGCGTATGTACATTAATTCCCGGAATCCCGGGAGTTTCGGAAAATATACGCGTAATCAGCATAATCGATCATTCCCTTGAACACTCAAGAATTTATTACTTTGCCAACGGAGGAGCCGATGATCTCTATCTGTCAAGCGCGGACTGGATGACACGTAACCTTGAACGCCGTGTTGAATTGTTATTCCCTGTTCAGGATGAAAAAATTCGCATGGAAGTAACAGGTATTCTTAATGACTATTTCCTTGATAATTGCCAGGCGCGTATTCTAAATAACAAGGGAGTTTGGACGCAGGTTAATCCTGCCGGAGAAAAACCGTTCCGCGTTCAAAAAGAAATGCTTTCCAGAGCGGAAAGAGCGGAGGAAAATCAGGGAACCGCCAAGCTTGAATATAATGTCCGCCGCAGCCCTCCCCAATCAACAGAAAAATCAACATACCCCGCCTAAAGGGACGAGGTATGTTGTTCTTATAAGGTATTTATATTCGGGGTTTAATCCTTTTAACCGCCCTGAAGGGCGAGGTATTAAACCCCTCAATACGAATAAAATAAAGGAGTAAATTATGTTTGATATGTATTATTTAGTTCTGGTTGTTCCAACAATCTTGCTTTCCATGTGGGCGCAGATAATGGTAAAATCCACTTTTGCCAAATATTCAAAAGTACAATGTTCCCGCAGAATCACGGGAGTAGACGCCGCTG
>JAITFK010000016.1 GCA_031281555.1 Treponema sp.
TACCGATAATTGACCATAATATGTTAATTTAGGGAGTGTCCAATGGCAAGTAACAAGAAACCTTCAATATACTCCGATCGCAGCAACATTGGCTCTGTAGAAGAATTGGATGAATACGGTGTATGGATCAAAAGCGAACCTCAGATTGTATCCAAAGATAATTTTGATACTAACAATACTGGAGATTTATCATCGCCTGACATAAATAAATTCAACGACATAGAAATTCCCGATGATATAGGAGATAATCAAGCATCCGCAGAAATGGATTTGGATGATTTTAATATTGATGACAGCGACATTACAAGTTCAAATGAAAACGATATCGATATAGACGCCGGTAATAACGAAATCAATATTGTTGATACCGGAATTGATGACTCATCTTTTGAGGATTTCAACGTTTCATCGGAGATTGAAGACGAACAAACTGCGGAAACAAGCGAAAATATCACTGATAATTCTGAAAACAATGATTTCGGCAGTGCGGATTTCGATATTCCTACCGTTAAATCAATAGAAAACAACGTTGACAAAGTACAGGATAATATTGAGACTGCGGCAAAAAGCGGCGATCTGTCAACACAGCTTTTATTAAAAATCGCAAACGAGCTTTCATCAATCAGAGGTGAACTTCAAGATCTTAAAAAAGAATTTGCTGGTATACGCTCTACCGCGCGTGAAGAGGATAATGATGAAGCAATCTCTCTTACCGGAGACGAGCTTAACAACATTATCAGTTCCACAGAAGACAGCGTTGAAGAAACAGGCGAAAAAGCTTCAGGGTTTTTCTCCGAAGAAGATGATGAATCAATCGCTCTTACAGGCGATGAGCTAGATAATATTGTAAATTCCGCGGATTTTACGGAAGAATCCGAAACAAATATAACTCCGGAGACTGATTTATCAATAGATGATGAATCTTCACAAGATGGAATCGCGTCGCTTGATGACGCCTCATTTGATGATGTCTCTCTTGACATAGATGATATTGGTTTAACAGATACAGATCTTGGCGAGTCGGCAGAAATTGAAAGCCCTGATTTGGAAACATCCGCTGAGACAGAACCGGTTACAGAAGAAGCAAATAATGATTTAATAGATTTAGGCTCAGACGATCTTAACATAAATATTGATACGGAAAGCGATTCTGAAGAACTTGAAAAACTCAGAAATGAAGGCGCCACGCCTGTTACTTTCGCTCCCGACAATGTTTCATATCTTGAAGAAGACGATAATGATTTAACCGCTGATTCTCTTGATCTTTCAGACGCAGTAATAGATGAACCTGATTTATCATCCGAAAACATCAGTGATAATATAACAGAACCTTCTTTGGATGAAACAGAACTGGATCTAGACTCACTTGATGATCTTACTATTGATGACAGTGATTTATCGTTTGATAACAATGATTTATCAAGTGATGATGTTTCGGATATTGACATTCCTGTACCTGAGGATTCTGCCGTTGAAACTGTTCCTGGTGATTTAGCTATGGAGGATCTGTCAACTGATGATGAATCAACAGGTGAATCCGATATTCCGGCTTCTGATGATTTGAATATGGAAGATCTGTCACTTGATGACGAGCTTTCATTTGATGACAGCGATTTAGTTGTTGACGATGTTTCTGATACTGATATTCCCGTATCGGATGATTCTTCCGCTGAAACTGTTTCTGACGATTTAACCATGGAAGATCTTGCAATTGACGAACCGGCCGGCGAAACTGTTGTTGACGATTTGGCTTCCGATGACTTGTCTATGGAAGATCTTACAGTTGACGAACCGGCCGGCGAAGATTTAGCTTCCGACGACTTGTCTGACGACTTGTCTATGGACGATCTTACAGTTGACGAACCGGCCGGTGAAGATTTAGCTTCCGACGACTTGTCTGACGACTTATCTATAGACGATCTTTCAATTGACGAACCGGCCGGCGAAGCCATTGCTGATGATTTAACTTCCGACGATTTGGCTATGGACGATTTAGTAATTGATGATGAGATTTCACTTGATGATGTTTCAGATAATGAACCTACTCTGGATGATTTTTCAACTGAGACCGCTTCTGACGACTTAACTATGGATGATCCGGTAATTGATGAGCCGATCGGCGAAATTGCTGCCGATGATTTAGCTTCTGATGACTTGGTTATGGAAGATCTCTCTATTGACGAACCAGCCGATGAAACTGTTACTGATGATTTAGTTTCTGACGACTTAACCATGGACGATCTGCCAATGGGTGATGATCCGGCAGTTGGTGACATTAATTTACCAATTGATGATATTGACGCAGGTCAAGGAGAAGAGGCTGCCGGTGAATTGGACGAATTTCAAGCTGATGATTTGACCGCCGATCTTGAAAATTTTAATGACGACAATTTTGCGCTTGATGATTTTGCCGATCCGATTGAGACAGCGAAACCTCAAACCGCACCTGCGGCAAAAGCGCCGGCACCCGCCGCTCCTGCGCAAGCAACTCCGGCACAAACCGCGCCAATGGCTGCAAAAGCTGCTCCTGCCGCGCAACCTGCCCCCGCAAAGGCCGCACCAACAACACAACCTGCACCTGCGCAGCCCGCTCCGGCTATACAGGCACCTGCGCCTGCAATAAAAACCGCTCCCGTTACACAAAGCACACCTGCCGTAAAAGGCAAAAGCGGTATAGAGCTTCCTTCAGAGTTAAAATCTGAACTCAAGAATATCCTCAGTTACATGGATCAACTGCTTGACTCCCTGCCTGAAGAAAAAATTGAAGAATTCGCAAAATCGGAATATTTCGATTCCTACAAAAAACTCTTTAAGGATTTGGGGCTGGTATAGAAACCTTTCCCGGCGCACAGCTTCATTCACGTTACAATCCGCAGGCGGAAGCTGTACGATATATTAATTCGCTTAATCTTAAAAATAACATTGAATGTTTTATTTTAATAGAACCCGGCATGGGCTTTATCATACCTGTATTACATGAAAAATTTAAGAACAGTAAAATAATCGCGCTTCATATTGATGACAGCATTAGGTTAATCGAAAACCATGCCAATACAGTTTCACTTTACAGTATAGAACCACTGGAAGTACAGGCTTTTCTTGAAAAAGAGTTAATAGAAATTGACGCTTCTCTTATATACATAATAGAATGGAGGCCTTCCATGAATTATTACAGGGAGGCTTATGTTAAATTGCTGTCAATTGTTGTTGAATTTATTAAGAGAATAAACGCGGAAAAAAGAACAACATTATTTTTCGGAAGAAGATGGATCAGAAATTTTTTTAAAAACCTTATATTAATAAATAAAACAATACTTTACAGAAAAACAAATTTACCTGTTATTGTTACAGGTTCAGGTCCCGGTCTTGAAGCGGCGCTGCCTGTTATCCGCAATATGCAGAATAACTGCCTGATACTTGCTTCTTCTTCTTCTGTAATGGCTCTCTTTCACGCGGGAATAAAGCCTGACATTGTAATTGCGACTGACGGCGGATGCTGGGCGCTTCAGCATATATACCCGTTTTTCAGAAGCGCATTCAACGGATTCGGATATCCGGCAAATAAGTCAGCGATTTTTGCCGTTAACTTAAACGCTGTCCTTCCATCTCAATGTACGGACACGCCGTTTCTGATTCTTAACGACGGAAGTTTCTGGCAGAGTATTATCCTGCATGAATTAAACTTGCCCTCAATTATCATTCCGCAAAAAGGAACTGTAACAGCTTCTGCCGTAGAACTTGCCCTTACTTTAAGCGATGAAAGTATTTTTCTCGCGGGTATGGATCTTAGCGTTAAGGATATAAGAACGCATATAAAACCTTATGGTTTTGATCACCTTTTTATTAATAATGCGCAAAGGTTAAAACCTGTTTATTCGGAATTTTTTGTCCGCTCAAAATTGTTAAAGGACGGCGGCAGCATGGATATATACGCGGCATGGTATAAAAATCAGCTTGAACTGTGGCCAAAAAGGATTTTCTCTATTGGCGAAGGTAATAAATTATTCGCGAATTCTATCTTTTCAGCGCATGAGGAAATTGTAAAAAAAACAGATGATTATTTTAAAACTGTTAAATTATATGAAGATACATCAGGATTTTGTAAAACAGGCGTAACCACTCTTCTTTCCGCGTTAAAAGACAGTCGGTACAAAGAAAGCCTTAAAACTGAACTTGTTCCTCTTTTATTCCCAAATGAAAAAAAAGTTTCAGATAACGATTTGGAAGCAGCGGTTTATGAGGTATCAAAATGATAAATCCCGCAGGAAAAAACAGAGGCAATCGCGGGTATACTTTTTTAAAATCACGCAGCGGCGAAACAGTACCGGCCGTTGTTCTTTCGGAAGAAAACACTCTGCCGCTTCATTCCATGGTGGACCCGAAGCGCGAAGCGCAGCGTCTTATATCAACTATTTCCGAAGATACTGGATTTATCATTTTTCTGGGTCTTGGCGGAGGATTTGCTCCTGAGGCGGCGTTAAAAGATACTAACGCGCAGGTAGTTGTCATAGACTTTCATAAAGACAGCATAACTGAACTTTTGTCCTCAAAGGATTATTCGGCGCTCCTTAACAATGAGCGTTTTCGTCTTTTAACAGATCCTTCCTGTGGAGAAATAAAAAGCATAATTCTTGAAAATTACAATCCTTCCCTCTGCGGAAGCATAAAGACAATTCCGTTACGTCCGAGAATTGAGCAGGACATCAAACTTTTTGAGAACGCCGCAGCTGAAATACAGGAATCGATTGAAGTTGTTTCATCGGATTATTCAGTTCAGGCTCACTTCGGCATGCGCTGGTTTTCCAATATTATCCGTAACATAAAAATTGCCAATATAACAAATGAAAGTCTTAACAGGAATAAATTTATTTCTTCCGTACAGGAAGCCGCAATTGTCGCGGCAGGACCTTCTCTTGATCAGCAGATTCGCCTGCTTGCGGAATGTAAACACATGGGAGTTTTTGTTATCAGTACAGATACGGCTCTTCCTGTTCTTTTGCGGAACGGTATAATACCTGATACGGTCGTATCAATAGACTGCCAGCACATAAGTTATTATCATTTTATCGGCTGTAACTTAAAATCAGGTATCACGCTTGTACTTGATATTGCAAGCCCTCCCCTGCTTTCCGGTTTTTCATCTTCGCCTGTGTTTTTTTCGGGCGGTCACCCGCTCGCGCGGTACGTATCAACGGTTTGGCAGCCTCTCCCTCCGATTGATACATCAGGAGGTAATGTAACATATGCCTGCCTGTCGCTTGCGGAATATTTAGGAGCAAATCGCATAACGCTGTTCGGCGCTGATTTTTCCTATATAGGATCAAAAACCTACGCAAGGGGAACATACATATATCCTTTCTTTGAAAAAAAACAAAACCGCTTCTCTCCCGCGCAATCCTTGCTCTCCGCTTTTTTATACAGAAGTCCTTTTCTTCCAAAAGAAAAACAGGAACAAAATTATCGGGAAACAGCATCGCTTAGGATGTACCGCAATAAATTTGAAGAAAAAGCCGCAACGATGAACGCTCAAATTACCGCTGTAAGCGGACAAGGCGCACCAATCTCTCTGGTGCAAAAAATACCGGATAATGCAAAAAAAACTGATGTCTTTTCAACTGTATCTATAACCGAAAAAAGCGGCGTTGAATTTTTGGAACAGTACAAAGAAGATATTGCCGCTCTGCCCGCGGCTGACAAAAATTACCTTTCACGCTTAAACGCAAAGGACAGGCAAATTTTCACTACGCTGCTCCCTTGTCTTGCAGCTATCAGACACCGCAGAGCAGATTTAAAAACAAAAGATTCAATAGAAGAAACAAAGCGTTTTTGTATACAAAAAATTATTTCTGTTCTGAAACAAAAGCCATAGACGCATACCCGACAAAAGAATCGGGAACAGTATTTTCACTTTGCGCGTCCGCGCTTGTTCCGTATTCCAAAAGTTTTGCGCCGCCCAGTTTCCTGTCATCGGCAAAACCCATAGCGCCTAAAACAGCGCCCGCTGAACAGGCGGAATAATCTTTTTCGGCGCGCAGCAGAACTTCATTGCTGTTTCCGCCTTCCACTGCTTTAATAAAATTGGCGTCGTTAACTTCGCTCACCCAGCGCAAAGCCTGCCTGCCGCTGCCTTGCGGCATAAAACCGTAATTTCTGCCGTAATGAGTTAAATCGGTAGACCCCAGAACATTTATTTTTCTGCTCAATTTTTTTGAAACCTGCGAAATAATTTTCCCCGCCTCATAAGATGATATCGCTGCAGGCAGACGTATCCACAATAACATCGCTTTCGGAAAAAAATAGTGAACCAGCGGTAATAAAACTTCTACGGTATTATCACGAAACTTGTCTTCTTCGCCGTCCAGCTCATTCTTAAGAGCGGCCCTTAATTCTTTATCAATCTGCATTACGCCGAAAGGCGTCCTTACGGCGTCCTCCATTGCAAAAAGCACAGGAGAGGCGTCTGATAAATGCCCGCCTATTACCGCGACCGTTTCAGCATCACGTTCAAGGCTGGCTGCTCCGATAGAAGCGATACGGCCCGAATAAAACCAGCCGGCATGCGGTGAAATAGCGCAGCGTGATCTGCGGGAAATGTCTTTCCCCGCTAAAAAACGGGAAATTGTTCCCTTTACTTCTTCAGGATCGCGCGGGTACCAGCCTTGAGTAAGCGAATATTCTCTTATTTGCATAAAAAATCGTCCGATAATGATTATATATTATGAGTAAAAAAAATAGAAGCGCATCCGGATTTGGCGCGTTTATTGCTGCGATTTGCATAATTATCTATATTTTTGCTTTGGTTCAGGCGGCAGTCAGAATTTATCTAAGCATTGACAATTGCAAAGGAAAAGCTGAAAGTGAATTTTCAAGAATTACCGCTGTTGCTTTGCAAGCAGGTACTCAAGGATTCATGAATGACAGATTCATTGAACAAATGAAAAATGCTCTTTCTTCCAGCGCTATTCTGGAAGCGCTGATAATTACCGGGCCTGAAGGTGAATACGCTTTTGAACGCGAACAGGGATATGCCATTACATCAATTAACAATTCTCCCAGATTTATAAACAGA
Source organism: Treponema sp. (assembly GCA_031281555.1). Lineage (GTDB taxonomy): Bacteria > Spirochaetota > Spirochaetia > Treponematales > Breznakiellaceae > WQXQ01. The sequence goes on from JAITFK010000016.1 coordinate 7,070, forward strand.
TTCAGTTTTTCAAGCCAGACTTACTATAAACCGCTTCCAATTCAGGATCTGCGTAATGCCAATATCAAAGCTGTCGCGAGAGCTTTTGACTACAATGAAATATTAAGAATCCTTAAAGAAACCCTGCTTTTAATCCTGGCAGGATTCGCAATTGCTTTCTTTACAATGCTTTTACAGATGCTTATTGGAAAACCGGAAAAGGTTCAACAAACGGTATATAATACCGCTGACACAAAACAACAGGTTGAAAGAGACAGTAAAGAAGAAAATAAAAATCATTTCACCGCGAAGGAAGAAACACCGAAGCTTTCAGTTGAAAAAGAAATTCCTTTAAAATCAGATGAAGCGGACCCCAAGGGTCTTTATTCTCCGCGAAGCAATATCGGCTGGCAGGAATATATCAGTGACAGGCTTAATTCTGAATTACACCGTTGTTCTTCTACAGAAAACGACCTAACTCTTGTTTTAGCTGAATTCATTGATTTAAAGAATGACGAAATGTACAAACAAGCGGCGGAAGAAGCGGCCTCTTTCTTTTTATCAAGAGATCTTCTTTTTGAATACGGCAAGTACGGTATCGCTGTTATTCTTCCGGGAATTGATCTTGATACGGGAATATCAAAATCAGAAAGATTTTACCAGCGTATAACCGAAAAATTTCCGCATAAAGAAGGAAAACCGGGTATTTGTATCGGTCTTTCTTCACGTTCCGGCAGGCTTCTTAACGCAAACCGTTTAACTCTGGAAACCAGGGAAGCTCTTGAAAAAGCAAAACATGATCCCGATTCTTCTATAATCGCGTTTAAAAGCGACCCGGAAAAATACAGGGCATTTATTGCCTCTCAAAGCTAGCGGCATTTCTTAGAATACGCGAAGAAACCCATAAAGGAATCGCGTAAATATAATCACTGCCGCTTACATGCGCAAACCGGTTTTTATTCTCATCATCTGCGCTGACGCGTATTGTTGAAATCTTTCCATCCCCGAATTCTATTACAATACGGCTGTGGTTAAGTCCGGAATCATTTGAGCTTACGGAATCAAGGAAATCATCGCCTTCGGAATTTATAACAATACTGATATAGTCTTCTATGTTTTTTAAGTCAGGATTATTTACTCCGGAAACTTCCCAACTCCCGTTCGCGCGGGTAATTATGATAGTTTCTCCTTCATTGTAAAGTGAAAGCCGTTGAACATCTTCCAAACTGATTTTACCATTTTCACTTTCGGGAAAAAACCTGAGATTATACCAGCTTGCCGCGGTACCGTTAATATAAAAAACAAATGTATTGTCGCCTGAACGAACTTCATCATCCCCAAATCTCCGCACATAAATTTCACGTCCGGCTTTGTCGTCTTTACCAAGTAATATATCCAGATATATTGAATTTTCCCCGTACATGGAAAGTCTGGGAGTCTTTCCCTCCAGAGCGAACCTGGCGTGTGACAACGCGCCGGAAGCGCGGACAGGCCATGCAGAGCGTGACGTAAAAATACTGATAAAATCTTCTATACGCGCTTTGCGGGCGGGAAATTCACCGCCGTTATGTAAAACAAACCATTCATCTTTCTTTTTTATAAGCTCAAGTTTCAATTCTTCCGTATCCAGTGCTATTCTGTCAATTTTCCCGGCGAATTTCGGATCAAGCCAAGTATATAAAGAGTTCTTTTTATTGTTTCGCTCAGGACTAAAGACAAGGCTTCCCGTATATAACAATGCCAATACCGCGATCAGCGTTGAAAGGTATATTATCTTCTTTTTATATGTCACCGGAAACCTCCTTTACAGTTTTTACAGTATTTTTTGATTTTTTACGCCGTTGTGAAGCAAGAATTAACCCCGCGGCGATTACAATCAGCGGGATAATGCCTACATTCAGGATTTGTGCAAATTTCATTGCGGCTACGCGCTTATCAATATCCGCAATTCTATCAAGACGGCTTGTCTGCGGCTGTTTACTTCTAATACTTATAATATCATCGTCATTGACAAGCCAGTCGGCGGCTCGCATCATAAAATCAAGGTTATGATTTGCCTGCGTAACGTTTATCATATTTGAGGCAAAATTGGTATTTCCGACAACAATGATCCGCGAAGGGCTTGCCTGCTGCGGCATATCAGGTAGTTCTTCTTCAGAACCTTCACGCTTTGGTTTCGGAGAGCCGCGGAAGAAACTCGGGAAAGCTCCGGTTAAAGACACTCCAAGGATTTTCTCTCCGGTTGTTTCATTTTTTTCAAGTTCCAGCATATATGGGATTTCAGGATTTGCGCTAAAATCTTTACTCATAACCCATCCTTCTTTTGAAGTTGTAAAAAGAACAGTTGACTCAACATTCGGAACAGGGTTCAATTCCAAAGGACTTGCCCAGAAAAGATCAAGCCCGAAAAAATTTGAACTTATGGGATGTTTCGGATTTCCGTTTTCTCCTAATACGCTTATCCACAAAGGATAACGCACAATCCTGTATTGAAGACCGCCGCTCGGCGATCTGGTTTGATATATCATTTCAAGAGCATTACGATCCAGAGTAAGTTCCGGTCTTATGATTACCCCGTAGGCGGCAATCATTTCCAGCATCCCCTGATCAACTTTTTTCATTGCCTCAAGCGAATTGTAAAAGGTATCTACAAAAATGCTGTCTTCCGCGAAAAGAACCCTGCCGCCGAGCTGAATGTACCTGTCAATTCTGTAAAGCCCCCAGTGATCAATATCTTCAACTCCTCCAAGAACAAAAAGCGCGGGAAGGTTATCAGGAATTTCTTCGCCGGGGGTCAGCAGCCGTACTGTATAACCTGAGTCTTCCAACATCGTATTCAATAATGAGTAATGTTCCCTCCATTGCATATAACCGTCGCCGACAATTATTCCGACATGGCGTTCTATTCCTGTCACCATTGAACGAATCCTTGATGTCAGATCATATTCAAGAGTATCTGTTGACAGTATCCATGGAAGAACTTCGTATTTGTCAAGATATTCAATTACAATACCTGAAAAAACTGTAATGAAACTTGCTTGATCCTGCGCAACTGTCTGAATCTGCCTTGATTGAAGCCCGTATTCTTCAATCACACCGGAAAGCCCCGTATTTACCGGATCGCGGACAGAAACAATTATTTTCCCTTTTGAATATGCCGCGTATTCTCTTAACATATCTTCAATTTCACCCGGAACCGGTACGATTGTTTTTAATTTGTCGGAAAGATAATAGGTTATATTTACCGGATTTTGCAATTCCATGCGAAGGTTACGCGAAACTTGCGAAATTGTATACGCTTTGTTTTTTGTAAGATCAAGGCGAAACCAGTAACGTCCGCTGACAAGGAAGCCTAAAATACACGCAGTTATTGATAACAGCATAATAACAGTCGTTTGTTTCTTGTTCATTTTCCGCCTTCTCCTTATTTCCACTTCCTGAAAATGATAATGCGTGTATTAATGAATAAAAACAAGAACGCGCTTAACGCCAAAAAAATAACATCCCTTGAATCAATTATACCTTTGGAAAAACTTTCAAAATGATAAGCAAGCGAAAAAAAGTTGATAAATCCCGCAAGCCACTGAGGAAGGTTTAATGAATATGTAAACATATTCACAAACATTACAACCATTAAAATAACAGCGCTGCCGAGAAAACTGCCTGTCTGGCTTTTGGAAAGCGATGATAAAAGCAGCCCAAGGGCAACAGCGCTTACGCCTAACAAAAACGCTCCGGCATATTCGCAAAATATAACGCCAGTGTCATAATTACCCAAAGGCAAAAGGCTTAACGGAATTGACAGTGTCAGAAGAAGCATGACAGATAACACTGCGAACGTAGAAAAAAATTTCCCAAGCGCAAGATCCCATTCCGTAAAAGGCATTGTAAGTAAAAGCTCTACAGTTCCCGTCTTTCTTTCCTCTGCCCAGCTTTTCATTGTGATAACGGGAATTACTATTATATAAGCGACCGGGAAAACGCTGAAGTATGTCCTAAGCGTAGCCTGATTCATGGAAAAATACCGCAGAAAATAAAACAATGACACTGAGTTAAAAAGAAGAAAGAAAACGGCAGCGCCGTAAATTGCCGGTGAATACAGATATTGGTACAATTCCTTGCGCGCAAGCGTAAACGCGCGGTATGGCAGAATGTTTTTCATTACAGCGCTCCTGTTGTTTTAGTTTCATCGCCTGTGAGTTTTACAAATATGTCTTCTATGCTGAGTTTTTTCCTGTTCATCTCAAGTATTTTTAAGTTACCGGACACAGCCCAGTCAAAAATTTTTTCTCCTGCCGATGATTGATTTTCATCCGTACGAATAAAAAACCTGACTGTAACATACTCGCTGCAGGATGTTTCAATTTTCAGATTTGAAATCTGTCCCAGATTCGATATTTTGTTTTTAACATCATCCGGGCCCGCTCCTTTTAGAACAAGCTCCCAGTTGTCTCCTCCCTTCATGGATCCGGCAATTTCTTCAGGCCGTCCCTGCGCGGCAATACGTCCGTCATTAATTATTAATACCTGGGAACAGATAGCTTCAACTTCCTGTAAAATATGCGTAGACAGAATAACTGTTTTTCTTTTACCCAGTTCTTTTATAAGCGAGCGTATTTCTATAATCTGGTTGGGATCAAGGCCTGTTGTAGGTTCGTCAAGTATAAGAATAGGAGGATCGTGTATAATAGCCTGCGCAAGACCGGTACGCTGACGATAACCCTTGGAGAGCGTCTCTATTTTACGTCCGCGGTAGGATGTAATCGCGCAGGCTTCAAGGCTTGTTTCTATCGCGGCTTTTCTCTGTTTTTTCGGTATAAACCTTGCTTCGACGACAAAGGAAAGATATTCGTCTACAGTCAAGTCTCCGTATAAAGGCACATTTTCCGGCAGATAACCAATCCTCTTTTTTATTTCCAAAGGTTGTTCGGTAACAGGTATTCCGTCTACAAGCGCTGTACCGCTTGAAGCGAAATGAAAACCGGTAAGTATCTTCATTATAGTTGTTTTTCCCGCGCCGTTTGGCCCAAGAAAACCCACAACCTGTTGATCGCTTACCGAAAAAGAAACATCCGTAACAGCTTGCACATTTTCGTATTGTTTTGACAGGTTTTGAACCTTGATTTTTTCCGCTTGAGCGTTCATCAGTAAACCGCAACCCTCCTTAAATCATCAATTTTTTTATATATAACATTTCTAGTCAACATATTCAATCGGAAAAACTTCATGATCGCGGCACAGAACTGTTTCAGGGAAAACAGCGCGGGCCTCTTTTAAAAGGTACTTCAGTTCATAATCAGTGTAACGCGGGCTGTAGTGTATTAAAGCGAGCTTTTTAATTCCTGAAGAGGCACGGGCTATTTCAGCGGCTTCTTCCGCGGTCATGTGTTTTTTGGAATGAGCGTCTTCTGTCAGGTCTTTAGCGAACATTCCTTCGCATATAAATAAATCGGAGCCTATAACATGAGTGGAAATTTCCGATATTGCAAGCGAATCTGTAACATATGAAAATTTCCTGCCCATACGCGGAGGCCCCATCACGTCGCACGGCTGCACCATTTTTCCGCCTTCAATTTCTATTGTTTCACCTTTTTGCAATCTTCCCCATAATTTTCCCATTGGAATATTCAGCGCTTCGGCTTTTTGCGGATTAAACTCACCGGGACGCATTTCTTCTTCAAGCGTATAACCGTAACATGGTTTTGTATGCGACAGTGGAAAACAGCGCACATAAAACCCGTCTCCCCTGTACACTATACCCGGAGCAGTTATTTCCTGCACAATAATTTCATAATTTATGTACATATCAAGTATACGCCGGCTTGCCTCAATATATTCCGCAATGCGCGGCGGGCCTATGATATAAAGCGGATCATCCCTGTCCACCTGGGATGAAAGCATTAATAACCCTGGAATACCTGTAACATGATCCGCGTGAGTATGGCTGACAAAAATAACGGATATTTTTTTCCACCTGAGGTTAAGCCGCTTCAACGAAACCTGCGTTCCCTCGCCGCAGTCAAAAAGAAAGAGTTCTCCTTCACGGCGCAGCAGCACGGATGTTAAATGTCTGTTCGGCAGAGGCATCATACCGCCGCAGCCGAGAACAAATGCTTCAAGATTCATAAAAAAAAATTATATCGGCTTACGAATAATGATTCCAGTCAAATTAAACATTCCTGGGAATTTTGTACTGTTCTATTCCGTTTCCGGTAACAACCGCGCAGTTACGTCCGCTTCCCTTTGCCGCATAAAGCGCTTTATCAGCCAGATCATACAATATTTTAGTCTCAGATGACACCCCGCAGTGTTCTATATAAACTCCGATACTGATTGATACATACTGCGAGACTTTGGATTTTTCATGCGGAATTTCCAGTTCTCTTATAGACTTAGAGATATACGTTAAAACTTCATCCACATGAGAAACGTCTTTTTCAAACCATAACAGGGCAAATTCTTCACCGCCTACCCTTGCGGCATATACACCCAAAATATCCATTAGACTGTTCAACACTCCGGCCACAGAACGCAGACAGGCATCACCCATCGGATGCCCGTAATGATCATTGTAATTTTTAAAAAAATCAATATCGCAAATGGCTATGCAAAGCCAATTATCAAAAGATCTGTAATTTGTCAAATATCTTTGAAAAGTATGCATAAAATCCCTGCGGTTTTTTAACTTGGTTAATTCATCTATAGTGCTTTGATCAAGGTATTTATTACGCTCTTCCTCAAGTATAGTTGTGCTTATCTCAAGCCCAAATCTAAGTTTTGTAATTTGCCATGTGAAATAAAGACTGATAATTCCTGCAAGAACCGTACATATTATGTCATATACCGCCGCATCAGAATTTTCTTTGAAGCAAAGAGAAGTTATTATAAAAACAATCATTGCGCTCAAGGTAAGAGCCAGGTTAAACTGGGGAGGATTAACAAACATTAACAGAGCGCATATCAAAAAACTAAAAAAAACCGAAGCCGGTCTTTCCTGAACTGAAAAGATATTCAGATATATACCGAAAGACATTATATTTACATAGAATAATGTGATAAAAATATAAATAAACCGGTTGCTAACGACTGTAGTTTGCATTTTATAGTTGGTATAATAGGATAAAACAAGCGCAATTACGGCAAAAAGCAGATAAAACAGCGCGTTTATATAATCTTTTTCATAAAAAATAGGAAACGCTGTGAAACAAATGATAACAATGGCTACTATTTTACTAATTTCCCGTAATGTAGATAGATTATTAATAAATAGTCTGTTAATATATTCCTTGTATTGGTCAGGCGCATATGAATAGTGGCTCCATAAAAATAAGAATTTATTAAAAAACGACATTGCTTTAATGATAGCAAGAAATTATAATTAACACAATATATTTTTTTTAAAACTGCATCTTGCTTCGTTCGGCAAAGCCTGTTAAGTTCTGAAATTCAATTACAGAACCATCGTCAAGCTGCACCTTACCGGAAAAAAAACCGAAAACCTGCCGCCGGGTGGAGTTGTAGAAGAACAGCCTGCGTCTGTCTATCCTCTCCTGATGAGGAAAAAAGGTCATTTCCAGACGGTTGTCATTACTCGTAAACCTCCAGGGAGACAGCCAGTTTGAAAGCGGTATATGGAATGTAACCTGATCCAGCTTATGCAGCATTCCGTCTACAAAAAAGCCGTTTTCGGTTCCCTGTGAAAAATCCGCCCAACTGTAACCCACGCAAAAACTTAACTGTTTTCCGCCGCTCATGCCGCAGGCTGCAGCCCAATAGCGAATATCGGCTTTTGGCCGCACACCGCGATTCCAGTCAAAAATACCCCAGGCGTTTCCGCGTGTAAAAATGATTTCACTGGAACCGATTTGTATCACCCCTTCGGCATAATACCAGGGAGAACACCGTGAATACCGGAAAGCGTTTTTTTCATTCCGCCACGGTTGATTGGTTACAAGGGAATGTGAAGATTCAGGTTCGCTGAGCACCAGCGCCCCTTTCATATTACGATGGTGACCAAATCTTGGTATGTCTGTTTTTATGATTTTTACGCCGTTTCCCATACAAATAAAATCCAGATGCGTTTTCTTCCTCCTCCAGCGAACAGAATCTGAAATACTGTTTGTCGGAAGTTCGTATGTCCCAAACGGAAATAAGTTTTTGTAAATTTGTGTAATACGTTTTTTATCACGCAGTGAAATTACGGAAACGCCCATGTAACCAAGCCAGCCGTCATCCCTTATTTCGAAAACAACAAGATGCGTCGGAGTATGAACTATATATCTGTCAGATTCTGTTATTCTGCCCCGCGGCGCGTATACCAGAGCAGGATCATAAAAAAAAACAGGTTTCCTTGACCAGCCGAAATTTTGAGCCTGACCTTGATCGTCCAAAACGGATAATGAGGAGGAAATTTCATTTTGAGGCATCATTAACCTGTTTACACTGCGTTAACCGCATGGTATTAAAATATCATGGATTATTCGGGAGTTAAAGTGTTGGTAATGGGACTTGGACTTCATGGCGGAGGACTGGAAACCGCGCGTTTTTTACTGAAGCGCGGCGCTTCTCTTACCGTTACCGACCTGAGGGACGAAAAAACCCTTCTTCCGGCAATTGAACAGCTTGACGCAGCTTGCGCTGAATACGGTCAGGAAAAAATCAGATATATACTGGGCAGACACGAAACAGAAGATTTTAGGAAAGCCGATATTGTAATTAAAAATCCCGCGGTAAGGCCTGACTCTCCGTATTTACAATCCGTAAAAAAAACAGAAACCGATATTTCTCTTTTTTTATCGGAATCCCCCGCGAAACTTTTCGCGGTTACAGGCTCCAAGGGAAAATCAAGCGCCGCTTCCGCCCTTTTCCGGATTCTGGAAAAATGCTCAAGCGGTAAAACATTTCTCGGCGGAAACATCACTGTCTCTCCATTAAGCTTTATTGACGATTTGAGAAATACCGACAATGTTGTACTTGAGCTTTCAAGTTTTCAGTTAGGCGACTTAAAGGGAAGAAAGGCGCAAGACGGCAACACGCTGTTAAAACCTTTTGCGTCAATACTCACCGCAATCATGCCGGATCATCTTGACCGTTATGTGTCAATGGAAGAATATATTGATGATAAAAGAAATATTTACTGCGGACAGGATTCAAATTGCGTAACTATAGCGGGAGACTGCTCATGGGGAAAAAGTTTTCTGTCTGAAACAAAGGCTCGTCCCCTTGTTTATTCGCGCTCTCCTTTGGCAAAAAACCAAAGCGGCGGCTGGCTTGAAAATGAAAAAGGGTACGCACGCTTTTTAAACTGGGAATGTATTACAGAAGAAACCGCAGAACTTGTACCGAAAAAGCTTCTTGTAAAGGGAAGTCATCAAAAACTAAACCTGCTTGCGGCAGCTCTTGCAGCATATGCGAACGGAACGGAAGCTGAAAATGTAAGGAACGCTTTAGCTGACTTCCGGGGTATTGAACACCGGCTTGAATTGTTTTACGAAGCAAAAGGAATATGTTTTTACAATGACAGCGCAGCTACAATTCCGCAGGCTGCGGAAGCCTGTATCGAAGCGTTAAAACCAGATGCTCCGCTTGTGCTTGTAACAGGCGGTACCGATAAAAACCTTGACTTTTCAACGCTGGCAAGGGCAGCTGCGGGAGCAAAGGCTGTAATACTCCTTGCCGGTACAGGAAGCGAAAAACTAATCCGCCTGTTTACTCAAGCAGGCATAAAATACCTTGGACCGTTTGACAATTTAGATAAGGCCGTTATTTGTTCAATTGAAAATGCTGAAAACCTGAAAAATAAAGCGGATGGCTGTGTAAATATCGCGCTTTCTCCGGGATGCGCAAGTTTCGGAATGTTCCTTAATGAATTTGACCGCGGCAAAAAATGGAAAGAAGCTGTAATGCGTCTTTATCGGGGGTAGTTTTTGGATTTACAGACGCTTCAAAAACGCGCTTCTATTATAAAGCACGCGCACTCTTTCTTTGACAGTAAAAATTATCTTGAACTTGACACTCCCCTTCTCTCTTCTGACCTAATTCCCGAGTCCTGCCTTGAAGTTTTTGAAACTTCCCGTATTTACCCTGCCGCAAGCATAAAAAAAAGCAGGAGCCTTTACCTCATTCCTTCACCTGAAATCTGGATGAAAAAAATTATCGCCCGGCATCGTATTAATGTATATCAAATTTGCAAATGCTTTCGTAACGGTGAATCCTCCGGGCATCTTCACAACAGCGAATTTACAATGATTGAGTATTATACAATGGACGCGGACTATATGGATTCACTTACGATAACAGAAGAACTATTTATGTATCTCGCGAAAAAAGAAGACGTTCCCTTTCCCGCTCCTCCGTTTGATCGCATAACTGTCGCGCAGGCTTTTGAAAAATACGCCGGTTTTGATCTTTTTGAAGCTGCGGGAAACAACAGTCTTGAAGAACAAGCCAAAAAGCTTGGCCTTGAACCAATGCCCGGAATGACGGTAGGAGAGCTTTATGATTTGATTTTTATTCATTCTGTGGAACCCTTTTTAAAGACAGAAAAACCTGTAGCTCTCCTTGATTATCCGGCGTTTGTTCCGTGCCTCGCTAAAAAAGCACATAACAAACATACGGTTGAACGCTGGGAATTATATTACAACGGAATAGAGCTTGCGAACTGTTTTTCAGAAGAAACAGATCCTCAAGCTGTAAAAAATTTTTTTATAAGCGAAGAAAAAGAAAAGCGGGAAACAGCGCTTGTACAACATAAAGTGGATCATAATTACTGGAAAATATTTAAAGATTTCCCCCGCTGTTCCGGAGTCGCGATGGGACTTGACAGGCTCATTATGGCGTTAACAGGACGGCTTACAATCGACTCAGTAACTATTACAGACAGTTAACCTTATGCTTTTTGTTTTACTTCACTAAAACCTGAACAGTTAAATTTCATGGTAGAAACAGGAAGCTTGGCGTAGTTTCCCTTAATATCAGCTTCACCTTTAAAAATATACCGGACATTGCGCGTGGCAATAATATCATCCAGAAGTTTCCGGTTCATATTGATAAAATTCATGGAGAAATTAAATTTAATATCCTGTATGCTCTTAGCGGGGATTTGCAGTATTTCTTTTTCAGTACCATCCGCCCAGAACAATCCGTTGCCGTACAGTTCATACTTTATACGGGATAGTTCTACAGGGAACTCATTGGGATTATCTATCCTTAAGACAGTCTCAAACCGCGTATTAATGAGTTCCGCCTGCAGTATAACGATAGAGACTATTTCAAACAGAGGTTCCTTGACAATAATAACAGGTTCTTCTTTGATTTGCGGCGGCAGCGGCTTCGGCGGGGATTTGCACGTAATAAAAAGACATAGCACTAAAACATTGAATAAAACCTTTTTCATTGTAATATATAGGTTTTTTCTATACAAAAGACACCTCATTATAATAAACCACATTGTTTTCAGTGCCGACAGCGCAGATCATATCGTTCACATAACTGCGGGTTTTTTCCAATAACCCGCTTTCAATAAGACTGACAACAAGAGCGCCGCCGCAGGCATTAAGCCGTCTGTCCAAAATAGCCGACGCGAGAGCGGTTGCGTCTTTTTCCGAAAAAAGACGCAGACATTCATCCGCTAAATGGCGCGCCGTAACATCGTCACTGTCGGAAGAAAGATTACTTGAAACCACAATCAAAGTCTCCTTCAGAACCGGCGTAATCACTGTTTTTAAGGACTGAGCAAGATCATGAATGTACTGTGCGCCTGGTTGTCCCATTAATATAGGAATAATCGAAGCTGAAGGAAAGCAGTATTTTACAAACGGAAGGAGAATCTCTATAGAATGTTCTCCAAGGTGCGGAATATCGTTAATTTCTATATGCTGCCCGGCAAATTCAAGTTCCTCATTTTTTTCCCTGTCTACCAAAATATCTCCAAGCGGAGTATGAAAAGAGTATGAATTAGAAAGGAAAATCCCTTTTTCCCGTTTGTCGTGTATCGGCCCCAGAATAACTACTCTGTTTATGCCGTCAGCTCTGCCCATAACGGATGCAAACGCGTTCGCTATCAATTTGCCTGAGTAGTTCCACGCGCCGTGCGGAACAATTATTGCTCTTGCATTTCCGCCCTTGCCCGTTTCAAGGCCGAACGCTCTGATATAATCAAGCATTTCCTTTTTAAATTCGGGATAAAACATTCCGGCTCCAACCGGACTGCGAATCCGTCTTTTTTGGGCAAGCACAGCTTCCATATATATTAACTCTAGTCTTTACAGGTTCAGGATTCAAGGAAAACCTGAAAAAAATCGGAAACTTTACACGAAAAAACGAATTCATTACATTAATAAACTCTGCAATTTTCAAGGGTACGCAGACGCTCTTCGTCTGCTTTGATACGAAGGTTTTTTTCCTGAGTGGGGATTACAAGTCCTTTCGGTCCGTCCTTTGCCCGCCTTAAATATTTAACCGATGTATAAAAAAGATCTCCTTCACCGTTATTTCTGCCCTTTGAATAAAAAATCGCCAGGTTTCCGGCATCAAGTAAAATATCAAGCGGAACCGTTTTCCCCGAACGCTGTTTAATAAATACATAAGAACCGTGATAATCCCTTGCATGAAGCCAAAGGTCGTTTCCTTTTACATGACGGCGCAGAAGCTCATCGTTTTCAGACGCGTCCCTTCCTACAATGATCTGCCAGTCGCCGCGTCTGAAAGTAAGCCCCGGCCTTGTTTTTTCCTTTTTGGGAATATTTACGCTTGAAGATACAGAGGATTTCAGCATTTTAGATAGAACAAGCGGATTTGTCTCTTCAAGAAGCCTGTTTAATTTTTCAGTTACTTCTTTTAACTCCTTTTCACCTGCCGTAATTTCTCTTTCAATTTCTGTAATTCCGCTTTTTGCCTTCCTGTACTGTTCGTAATACTTTTCGGCCATAGCCGCCGGTTTTATGCGAGGCTCAAGCTCAATTCTTATAATTTCACCATTGTTATCTGTTTCAAGCCATTTATCGTCCGGTTTAATTAAAGCAATATTTGATAAAATTAAATCACCGTAATTTTTGAGCCGTCCCGCATCTGAAAACAAAGCTCTTTTTTCACGCAGTCTGTCAAGCGCCGCGCTTATCCTTGCCATGCTGCCTTCGCAAGAACGGCGGGCCTGTTCTTTTAACGATTCAAGTGAAAGCGAGCCTCCTTTAGCGGCATAAAATGTATCTATCTTTTTATTGTATGATTCATCGCCGGGTAATTCCCGCACTTCATATTCACGCAACGGTCTGTCTTTTACTTCAGCATTTTCAGGCTTATAGCTGCCGCCTGTAACTTCTCCCCGTTTCGGAAGGCGGCGCATAGCGTCTAATACAATACCGTTTTCATCCGTTACGATAAAATTCGCGGCGTTTGACCATAATCTGATATACAAATTAAAGACTGATTCTGAGCGTTTTACAGCAATACGAACAATTCTGTTATCCCCAAGCTGAACAGCTTCAATAATCCAGCCGTTAACAACTCTTGAATTCAGAAATTGAGCAAAACGCAGGGGTTTATCGCTCTTTGGGAATGTTTTGTAGGTTTCATGTATTCTGCACGCGCCGGAACTCAGAGATACCATTAAATTTTTTGTTATACCTTTTTTATGAAGACGAAATATTACTACGTCATAAGCGCTTTGTACGGCGTCTTGAATTTGAGCGCCTTCAAGATCAAGTTCTTCAAGAATTAAATTTATTTCTTTCCAATTAAGCGACACAAAAACGTTCTACGGTATATAATCTTTTAATTTATTTGCCATGTAAACAACAGAAGACGCTACGCCGTGCGCACCTTTTTCGTCTTCGTTTTGCTCTCTTGCTTTAACAGATTCAAGCAGTGTATCAAGTAACTCATTTTCGGCTTCTCTCCAGCAAGTAATCATCATCCCGGCCATGGTTCCGGAAAACCCTTTTTCTTTAGCGGATTTAGCGTTTTTAAGCGCTTCGTCCAAAAGAAAACGAGCCTGTTTTAATTCCTGCCAGCCTGCCGGAATGACAGTAAAGCCCTTTTCAAGAAACGCTTCTATACCCGGAAAACCTTTTTCATTCATTTCATAATGCCAGTCCGCAAGCAGTATGTCATTCGGAATCATATCAAGCGCGCGCCATGTTCCCCAGACATCTCCTTCCCATTCGTGATAACCGAATTTTTCAGCGTTATTAAGACGATCCGCCCACATCATCATCTTCCAGCCCTTTACCTTAACAATATGATCGTGAAGAATATTCACAGTCCGCGCAAAAAGTTCGGCGCGGTCCTTGCCCTTGCAGCGCGGGCAATTTTCGTCAGCTAACGAAAAAACTTCGTCCATACCCACATGTACGCAGTCCGCGCCGAAGTCTTCCATTATTTCATCGATTCTCGGAAAAACAAATTTGTAAACATCGTCATTTGAAGCGCACCAGCTATGACAGTAAAATTCAAGATCCGGAGTATTTTCAGGATCGCCGTCTTCAGGTATATGCGGCGTTTCATCAAATTCAGGGTGTAATTTCAATAAGGCGTTTTTCTTAAACCGCCAGCCCTGATGTCCAAAACACATAAACAGCGGCACTATGCGGATTCCGCATTCTTTGGCTGCAAGCGCGACTTTTCGCGCGTGTTCTTTGCCGAAACTGCCGTCCGCAAGCTCGGGAAAACACCTGTAATTATAACCAGGATTAAATTCAAGACATAAAAAGTTCACGCCAAGCGGAGAGAGGCCATCCTTCATATATTGAATTAATTTATCTGTAATACCCGCATCTTTTACCCGCAGATGAACCGCTCTTATCGCTTTTTCTGTCATTTTCTTCTCCTTTAACGTTCCAGTTTCCTGTACACATAACGATGAGGACTGTCCGCCGCTATTCCCATTTTTTCCCGCCGCCACTGCGCGTATTCCGACCAGTTACCATCATACCAGATTACTTCGCCGTCTTCAAACGCGAGAATGTGCGTAACGATACGGTCAAGGAACCAGCGGTCATGGCTGATTACAAGGCTCACGCCCGCGAATGTATCAAGCGCATCTTCAAGCGCGCGCAAAGTGTTTACATCAAGGTCATTTGTGGGCTCGTCCAAAAGCAGAACATTAGCTCCCTCTTTTAACATCATCGCGAGGTTTAAACGGTTACGCTCTCCGCCTGAAAGAACGCCTACTTTTTTCTGCTGGTCGCCGCCCGAAAAATTGTACCACGAACAATAAGCGCGGGAGTTTACTTCACGCACGCCCTGCCCCGAACCAAGTTTTATTAAATCCTGTCCGTTTGAAAGTTGCTCCCAGACGCTTTTTTCGCTGTCAAGGCCTGAGCGCATTTGATCCGCGTATCCGAGTTTAACGCTTTCTCCAAGACGCAGTTCTCCCGAATCAGGTTTCTCAATGCCTGTTATTAATTTAAAAAGAGTTGTTTTACCCGCTCCGTTCGGACCGATTATGCCGACACACGCTCCCGGCGGTACTGTGAAATTTAGATTCTCAAAAAGCAGCTTTTGTCCGAAAGATTTTGACAGCCCGTTTGCTTCTATTACAAGTTTACCAAGATGAGGCCCTGCCGGAATTGTTATTTTACTGTTCTGTACCGCGCCTTTTGATCTTTCACGCTCATCATCCTGAAAAAGTTTTTCATACTGGGTAATGCGCGCCTTGCTTTTGGCATGACGGCCTTTTGGACTCATCCGTATCCATTCAAGTTCGCGCTGCAGCGTCTTGCGGCGGTCGCTTTCTCCCTTTTCTTCCTGCGCCATTCTCTGTTCTTTTTGTTCAAGCCATCCCGAGTAATTGCCTTTCCATGGGATGCCCTCCCCTCGGTCAAGTTCCAGTATCCAACCCGCGACATTGTCAAGAAAATAGCGATCGTGGGTAACGGCAATAACCGTTCCGACGTAATCGCGTAAATGACGCTCAAGCCAGGCTACCGTTTCCGCATCAAGGTGGTTTGTCGGTTCGTCAAGCAGCAGAATGTCAGGCTTTTGAAGAAGCAGGCGGCACAGAGCCACACGCCGTTTTTCGCCGCCTGAAAGGTGATCAATTACTTCATCGCCTGCGGGACAGCGAAGAGCCTCCATCGCGAATTCCAAACGGCTGTCAAGGTTCCAGCCGTCTAAAGCTTCTATTTTTTCCTGAAGTTCCGCCTGCTTCTTACCCAGTTTGTCGTAATCGGCATCCGGCTCGCCGAAGGCTTCGCTTATCCTGTCAAATTCCGCAAGCAGAGCAACCATTTCGCTCGCTCCCTGTGAAACAATTTCCTTTACGGTTTTTCCCGGCTCAAGATACGGCTCCTGTTCAAGATAACCGATAGTGTATCCGGGACTGACAGTTGTCTCACCTGCAAACTCAGTATCAACACCGGAGAGAATTTTAAGGAGCGAGGATTTCCCCGATCCGTTAAGGCCGATTACGCCGATTTTGGCTCCGTAAAAATATGAAAGACTAATATCTTTGAGCACTTGTTTGGTTCCGTGTTTTTTGGAAACCTTGTACATGGAATAAATTATTTTTTTTTCATCTACTGTGGACATTATTAATAAAATTTATAGAAGTAAGAAATATATGTCAATGGCGGTAAAAAAATAATAACCGTTAAACCTGTCCCGAAAGGAAAACTGCGTCTCTTGATTCTACCTGTCTGCCGTATAAATGTTCAAAGAGAAAGCGCGTATCTTCGGGAGCCATATTCACAAAATGGCAGCCAAGGTATCCTGCGGATTTATCCTTAAAGCGGCGTACAATTTTCGCTACTGTATTTATCGAACGGTTAGGCGCTTCAATAGTTACGTCTATATCGGTATCAACCAGGAGCGTTGACAAAACACTTGAACCAAGAGGATACGCGAATAAAAAACCGGACGCGCTGATATCAAGCACCTTGCCTTCAAAAGGCTGTTGACTAACCTTGCCATGATCAAAATAACCGTTTTCCTTTAAGGAGAACGCAAGCACTTTCGCAAACTGATAAACAGTATCGAGTATGCTAAAATCCAAACGAGGCCTTTCAACCTTGCTTATCCATATATGGATATAGCCAACTATGTATTCATGAAATAAAATGGGAACCCATAAATCGGAATAAACCCCGCTTTCAAATTTCTTTTTCAAAAAACGCGCGCAGTTATCATCCAGAAAAGTTTTTCCGACTCCGGTGCTTTCAAGATAACGCTTGAACAAATCCTCCGTTATAATGCGTTTTTTGGGATAGGGATCCGTTTTGGGAAGCAATTCTGTTGTCGAAGGAATAAAGAGTACTTTACCGGATTCAGAAACTATTTTTTCTTCTATGGTTTCAGGTTTTTTATCCTTGAAATTTACAATCTTATACCCGTCAGCAAAGTTTTTAAAGGAAAGCGTTATTTGTTTTATTAACACTGAAAGATTTTTTGAATCTATCTTGCGGACGGAATTATCAGGTGTAATATTTTCATATTCAATAACTTTCGGAAATTCAAGATTATAGCGATCTCCCCCGAAAGTAAAAAGAATCTTTAAATCAGACGGAGCGTCAACCCTTAAATAATTACGATCAAGGTTTTTATAAAACGCGTCCGGTGTATTGCAGAAAATAAGATCGTCTTTTTGCGCCAATAATTCCGGAGTAAATTCAATAACCTGCCCCTTGTAAATAAAGAGCATGGATAATTTGGAATGCGGTTTTATTTTACCTAACGGTTTAATCGGGCGGAAAACCATTTCTTCTGTCGCCGGTTGTTCAAGAGTCATGTCGTACTCAATACGATCCTTTATATAAATTACGCGTAATTTTTCATCAATCAGCGCTTTTAAGAGAATTTCTTTTTCAATACGTCCTACCGGTGCCGCCATAATCCGTTTTAAAAAAACCTCTCATAAGGTAAATAATTTATGTATTTCGAAGCTTCTTCCAGTTCTGTTTCGCGGCTTTTCGCTTCGTCAAGAAGGAATTCATCAAACACCCAGCTTCCCGATTGTGTATTTTCTCCGGCGTTTCCTTCAACCCGTCTCGCTGTATTCCTGATATAAAGCTCCCCTGTTATTCCGTAGTCTCTTCCGATGAACCTCACCATAAAGGAAACCGCCCCATCAGGCTCTTCCCTTCCTCCTCCAATCCTGTAGTTGCGGGGTGAAATACCGGACAGCGCTTTTAAGCATTTATCCCGTGCGTCCGGGCTTACGGAAGATAAGGACGGATGCCCCGGTGTTCCTGACAAAAAACCTTGAGAAATTGAATTGGCGAAAGAATAGGCGTCTGCAGGCGCCTTTCCCTGCCCCAATTCGCCGATTACTATATCAATAGGATAGCGTGCGGATTCACCCCGGCCCGGCCGTAATAATTCCGCGGGGATTGAACCTCTTGCAGGTTGAGCCGCAGCAACTACTGAAACAACAAAAAACAGGCAAATCGGCGCGTTTACGTTTCTCATAATCGTATAATTCTCATGTTCTAATATTAATTATAGTAAAAAAAAAGATTTTATTCTATAATGATAAGCTCATGAACAAAACAATAGCGGCCTCTTTAACAGAAGATTACACTCATCCTGTAAGGGATGTTTTATGGGGTCATATCTATATGACAGAAAAACAGGCATTATTAACGGAATCCGCCCCTTTTATGAGACTTCACCGTATTTTTCAGCTTGGTCCCGTATATCATGTTTACCCTGGCGCGACTCATACCCGCGCAAGCCATTCACTAGGCGTATACCACCTCGGCAAACGTCTTTTACAGAATCTTGCTGAGCGCGGCGGTTCGGAATGGTTAAGTTCGCAAGGGGTTAAATCCTTCCTTGCAGCCTGCCTTCTTCACGATCTTGGACATTTCCCGTATACTCACTCCCTAAAAGAACTGCACCTTATTCCCCATGAATCCCTTACAGCCTCTATAATCATGGAAGAACCAGTAAAAAGCCTTGTAGGAGCCACAGGAGCCGATCCATGGCTTTGCGCGGCTATAATTGACAAGGAAATGGAGGGAACAGCGGACGAGTTGTTATTCTACCGCAAACTCCTCTCAGGCGCGCTTGATCCCGATAAACTGGATTACCTGAATAGGGACGCGCGGTATTGCGGGGTTCCGTATGGCGCTCAGGATGTTGATTTTATCATGTCAAGGCTTTACCCCAGCAAGGAAAGGGGCGTTGATATAGATTCCCGCCTTATTCCTAATGTTGAGTCTGTCCTTTTTTCCAAATATCTGATGTACAGAACGGTATATTGGCACCGCCATGTACGCGCTGCAACAGCTATGGTAAAAAAAGCACTGATAAAAGGACTTGAATCAGGTAAAATCAACGGAGAAGAACTGTACAATCTTGACGATACAAGCCTTTTCGCTCTTCTTGAGAAAAAAACAGGCGATTCTCTTGTCGAATCTGTCTTTAAAGGGCGAATTTTTACCACAGCAGCGGAAATTCCCCATGAAAAAATTAGTCTTTCCGATATTACTAATATTAATAACCGTGCCCTGCTTGAACGGCAGATTGCCGCAGAATTCAGCAAGGAAGGGCTTAAACTAACGGAAGACGAAGTAATTCTGGACATACCGGAACCGGTATCATTTGAAACCGGCCTTTATGTAACTGATGAAAAACGTGATTTTAATGAAAGCTCCAGCGCTTTCAGGACAGAAACGGTAAATGCATTTATAAAAACACTGTACACTGTCAGAATATTTATTAATCAAAAAAACAAAGATATTTTAAAGACATTTCCGCATATTTATAGTATACTATATAAGGTATTAGGCAGGGAGGCTTAAATTATGGATATTCACAATACAAACGAAGACTTGGTATTTAACGCTGTTCAAAAAATATTTGATGAAATACAGAGCGGCGGTAATCCGGAAAAATTTTGTCTATGCTATCAATGCCGTATAGACACAATATGTTTTGTGCTTAACCGTGTAGAACCACATTACATAGTATCGAATCGGGGTTTTACGCGGATTGATCCAAATAGTATAAAAAGTCAGCAAATGGAAGTGGATATAACCTCTTTGATTTACAAAGGTATACGGCTGGTTAATCATAATATGAGGCCGACCGCTCCTCATGACGGAAGCGCCGAACATCACAGTAAAATTCATCATCCGTTATTTGATATCCCGACCATTTCGGGAAGGATATTCAACGGTATAAGTTTTGAACCGCTTGTCGGAATTGATGTCTGGCTTTACTGCGAAGGCGAACTTGTAAAAATGAGGAACAGCAACTGGCAAAATCCATACACTATGGTTTCAAGCACCGCCGGCGCTTACAGTTTTTGGCCTGCTCCGGTACCTGGTGATATTCCGGATATTTCCAAAGACTTTAGTTTTTCAATAAAAGTAAATTCACCGGATTATGAACCTCTTAATCATTTTTTTAATGTTTCATCTATTTGTAAATTTCACACCCCGAATTCATACGCTTTGAATCGTACATTAAAATTACCGGATCTTTATATTTTCCCGCCGGGCAGCGAAGACGAAGAAGAAGAACCGCTCTTATAAATGGAAAGTATTTATCGCTTGACACTTGAGGCGATATTATAGTAATTTATTTTCACAGTTAAGAAACTTCGGTTTTTTTAACAGCGTACATTTTTAGGAGATTACAATGGGCCAGGTAAGTAAAAACAGCCGTACTGCCGCCGCAACCCAGAAATTCATGTGTTCCTGCGGTGGTGAAATTAAAATGAAAACTCTCTTTGAAGGCGGCAAGGTAAAAAACATCGCGGAATGCGGAAAATGCAAACGGACAGAACGACGTCCGTCTGACTTCAAGTAGGAGGGTTCCTTTGGTTAAGAAAAGCAGTTCAGCGGAAAAACGGCATCGTAAAAGCGAGGAACGCCGTCTGCGCAATAAATCCGCAAAGAGCGCGGTAAAATCAAGCGTAAAAAAATTTGTTTCCCTTGCGCAGAAAAAAGACCCAGAAACCGAAGCGGCATTAAAAGAAATGATAAAGAAAATAGATACCGCCGCGGGAAAAGGTATAATACCCAAAAATGCCGCAGCCCGCAAAAAGTCAAGGATGCAGCGATATTTTAACGTGATGAAAGCTGCGCAATAACTTTTACTAAAAGCATGCCGGCGGGAAAATTCACAAAAGCAGATATCATAGACGCAATTTATGAAAAGACAGGGTTGAGCCGGACTGAAATCCGCAGTTCTATTGATCTTTTTTTTGATGAAATGAAGGACGCTTTAATACGTCGACAGGTAATAGAGCTGCGCGGTTTCGGGACATTTGAAGTGAAGGTAAGAAAAGCCCGACAACGCGCCCGCAATCCCAGAACAGGCGAAAAAATTACAATCCGTTCCCACGGCGCGGTTACTTTCCGTTCAGGACGTGAGTTGAAACAGGCGGTGTGGAATATAGGCGACGATAAATAAAACCGGATCAATAATCGCGTAATAACAGTAAAATAAGAAAAACAGGAGCATAAACAGCCGATGACAGAAAGTCATCATTATATTAAATCAATACTAATTCAACTTGGACTTGTAATAACAGCCTCTCTTTTTTTCTCCCTCTCCTTTCCAAATCTATTGTTTCAAAACGGTATTCCTTTTTTAGCGTGGTTTTCCTATATCCCGATTCTTTTGTTGATTAGTAAAAATGATCTTCTGCCTTGTATAGGCTGGGGCGCAATTTACGGAGTTTTTACATACGCGATCTTTAATTACTGGCTTTGGACTTTTCATCCTGCAGCAGGAATAATTGTATATTGTATTTATCTCGGTTACATGGCGGTAGTTTTTCTGTTCCTAAAACTTGCCTGTTTTCTTTATCCGAAAAAAGCGTATCTTGTCCAATGGGTTATATGGCTTGCTTATGAATATTTAAAAACAAAAGGTTTCGTCGGGTATCCTTACGGGATAACAGGCTACACCCAATGGCGCGTAATACCTCTAATTCAAATTGCTTCCGTATTCGGTGTTTGGGGTGTTTCCGCCATTGTCAGTTTTCCTTCTTTCTGGCTCGCGGCGGCGTTAAAGGAACATAATGGCAGCATATTTGCGGGAAATGTCATCTCAACACTGACAGGATTTTTCCGCAGGGAAAAATTATCCGCCGTCATTTGGGCTATTGCTCTTATTGCGGCTTTAACCTTCGGCATTACGCAAAATAAAGATTTTTCAGACGCTCCGCAGGCGAAGATTGCCCTTGTGCAGCACAATACAGATCCATGGAAAGCGGTTAACTTTATAGCTTTATGGCAAAAACTTGAAACATACCGTCAAAATCTTTCTATTTTAAAACGACTCTCCGATGAAGCCGTCGCTTCACAGCCAAAACCTGATCTGATTGTATGGCCTGAAACTGCTTTTATTCAAAGTATATACTGGCATTCAACCTACCGTATTGATCAGGATTCATGGCTTATTGTAAAAGAACTTCTGGAGTATCTTTCAACAAAGGATATTCCTTTTCTGATCGGAAACGATGACGCACGTATGGATAAAACAAAAAACCCTGATGAACTGGAAAACCACCGTGTCGATTACAACGCGACTCTCTTGTTTGAAAACGGAAAAATAACCAAAACTTATCGGAAACTGCATCTTGTTCCGTTTACGGAACATTTTCCGTACAGAAAGCAGCTTCCTTTTTTTTATGACGCTTTGGTAAAAGCGGATACGCATTTTTGGGAAAAAGGTGAAGAAGAAACTGTATTCAGCGCGGCAGGATTTAATTTTTCATCTCCGATTTGTTTTGAAGATACTTTCGGCTACCTTTCCCGTAATTTTGTCCTTAAGGGCGCGGATGTTTTAGTTAACCTTACAAACGACGCATGGGCAAAAAGTCTGCCGTCTCAAAAACAGCACCTTACCATGGCGGTTTTCCGCGCTATTGAAAATCACCGCTCAATGGTTCGCTCCACAGTTTCAGGTCAAACATGCGCGATTGACCCCGCAGGCAGAGTGATCACGGAAGCGCAGCCTTTCAAAGAAACATGGCTTGCTGTTTCAGTCCCTTTGGTGAAAAAAATTACAATTTATACAAAATACGGCGATTTTCCGGCAATTATCTTTTTATTTACGGCAGTTATATTATTGCTTTCCCCAATCGCATATTATACAATTAGGAAATTAAAGAGGGGATACGGGAAATGAACAGTCAAAAAAAGATACTTATAGCAGATGACGAGCATGTTAATCTTGAAGCGTTTGAACTTATGCTGTCCAAACTCGGCTTTGTGGTGGAAAAAAGCGATAACGGCGCTGATGTTATAGAAAAAGTTAAAAAATTTCATCCCAATTTAATAATTCTTGACAATATCATGCCAGGTATGACAGGCCGTGAAATAACAAAAACCCTTAAAAATGATCCGAATTATAAAAATATCTCCATAATAATACTGTCAGCTCTGGATGATGTAAAAGAAAAGGTCGCTTGTTTTGAAGCGGGTGCAGACGATTATATAACAAAACCGTATAACTTTACGGAAGTGCTTGCCCGAATTAACGCAGTACTGCGTAACCGTACACTTTTTGACCAAATAGCGGTAAGGGAAATACGGCTGCTGCTTGCCGAGGAATTAAACAGGGATTTAAAGGAAAATCTTTCCGCTTTTGCCGGAAGCATTGACGAACTTGACAAAGCAATTGACATAATCCAGAAAAACGCCGAAATAAAAAATGAAAATGCAGGCAACCAAAAACTTGACGATCTTGTAAAATCGGTAATAGAAAAACTGGTATCCGTACGCAAGCATATTGCGGCCCTTGACGCAAGGATTGAAAAAACAACAAATGAATGGAATAATCATAAAAAAGATGAAATAGGGCTTTCAGTACTTGAAAGCCAGATACGAAAATTCCTGCATCAGGAGCAGGAATAAACAAGGTTGCAGCAAAAATGCCCAAACGGGAAGGGAAAAAAAATAATATAGTTATTCTTGGAAAAACCACAAGTTTTACAGGAATTTTAAAATTTGAGACAACAGTAAAAATTCAGGGAAACTTCCGCGGAACAATCGAAGCGGCGGGCGACCTAATTATTGACAAAGACGCTATTGTAGATGCTGATCATATAACGGTAAGTTCCCTTACCGTTTACGGAAACGTATCAGGAACAGTACAGGCGCATGACAAGATAGATATGATGAGCGGCGCAAAAGTACACGGCGATGTAACGGCGGCAAAATTACGCATCGCGGACGGAGTGCTTTTTGAAGGTAAATGCAAAATGACAAATGTAGATAAGGATGTGGAAATTTTTCACCGTCCCGTAGAAGAAATAAAGGCAGAGTTACAGCGAGCCAATGGAAGAGTGTAAGATAGAGTTAAAAGACTGCAAAACATTCGCGGATTTGAAAAGCCATGCCGAAAAAACGGCGGAAATACTTGTACATGAATTAAAAAAACGTTCGCTTACACTTGCGTTATCCGAATCATGTACAGCAGGACTCGTATCCTCTTTCATCGCCGGAGTACCAGGAGCTTCCGCTGTTTTATGGGGTTCTTTTGTATGCTACACGCCTGAAGCAAAAGCTTCTATGCTGGATATCAACATGGCTTTTATTTCAACGTACGGAGCAGTGAGCAGGGAAACAGCCTCTTCTATGGCGCTTGGCGCACTGCAAAAAAGCGGCTCAAATTTAGCCGCCGCTGTTACAGGGCTTGCGGGACCTGACGGGGACGGCAGCAATGTACCGGTTGGAACTGTCTGGATTGCTGCTGCTCATAAAGGAGGAACATTAAAAATAAACGAACATCATTTTACAGATTGCAGAGAGGCTGTCCGCATCCGCTCAGCTATCGCGGTACTTGAAATTATTTTAAGTATTTTACCCGGTTGACATAAAATAAAAAAATGTATTAGAATAGAGGTATCTTTTCAATTACCATGTTTTTAATGAATTAAAGTTTAAATTAAGTTGTTAAAATCCCGCCGCAAATACGGCGTAAAAATAAATAATAAAAACATCCTGTCTTATCCTGAGCGTTTCCGCGACGGAACGGCAAATTAATAGGTGGTTAAAATGGCAGTAGTCAGAAGAGGCAGAAGGCCTGAAAGTAACGGAAACGGAGAAGCTGAAACAAGCGAAGAACAGGAAGATTCGCAAACTTCCGAATCCGACAACGGAGAAAAAACAAGCCGGATTGTTGTCCGTACTACGCCGGTAAAAACTCAAGATGCTGAAAGCTCCGATACAAGAAACGGCAGTGAAAATACAGCATTACCCGCACTGCCGAAATTACCCTCAATGCCCGATCTTTACGGAAAACCAATACCCCGTCAGGATCAGGACAACTCAAAACCTCGTCTTACAATAAACGAACTGATCAGGCTCAACATGAAAGACTTAAGGGAACTTGCTTCCTGCTACAACATCGCGCATGACGATATGGTTTCCCTTAAAAAACAAGAAGTAGTTTTCGCGATTCTTAAAGCGCATACGGAAAGAGGCGGTATAATTTACGCCTACGGCTCTCTTGAAATCCTGCCTGACAATTACGGTTTTTTACGAAGCCCGCAAAATTCATACCTACCCGGTCCCGATGACATTTACATGAGCCCGAGCCAAATCAGGCTCTTCGCGCTTAAAACAGGCGATACCGTTTACGGTCAAATCCGCAGCCCGAAAGAAGGCGAACGGTTCTTCGCAATGCTGCGAGTGGAAACTGTTAATTACGACGACCCGTCCGTAGCCCAAAACCGCATTCCGTTTGACAACCTTACGCCCCTTTATCCAAATCGTAAACTTGACCTTGAAACAACCACAGAAGGCGTAAGCGAAAGAATCATCAATCTTTTCTGTCCAATCGGCAAGGGTCAGCGCTCTTTGATCGTCGCGCCGCCAAGAACCGGAAAAACAATAATGATGCAAAAAATCGCAAACGCGATTACAAAAAACCACCCGGAAGTTTACCTTATAGTCCTGCTCATAGACGAGCGCCCGGAAGAAGTAACCGACATGGAACGCACAGTCCGCGCGGAGGTTGTTTCATCAACCTTTGACGAACAAGCTACACGCCATGTACAGGTTACGGAAATGGTTCTGGAAAAGGCAAAACGCCTTGTTGAACATAAAAGGGACGTTGTCATATTACTTGACTCAATCACCCGTTTAGCGCGCGCTTATAATCAGACAGTACCTACATCGGGAAAAATCCTTTCGGGAGGCGTTGATTCTAATGCTCTGCACAAGCCGAAACGTTTCTTCGGCGCGGCCCGCAATATTGAAGAAGGCGGCAGCCTTACAATCATCTCAACAGCCCTGGTGGAAACAGGCAGCCGTATGGACGAAGTAATTTTTGAAGAATTCAAAGGCACTGGCAATATGGAAATCAACCTTGACAGGCGCATTTCCGATCGGCGACTGTTTCCGGCGATTAATATCAAAAAATCCGGCACAAGAAAGGAAGAACTTCTTCTTTCCGAAGAAGAACTGCAAAAAATCTGGATTTTGCGGAAAGTCATCAACTCAATGGACGATATCGAAATAATCGAATTGCTGGTTGACAAGATGAAGAAAAGCAAGAATAATGAAGCGTTCCTTAAATCCATGAATACCGGAACCGGAGGCATGGATTAATCCTTAAACCGTTTATAACGGAGTTGGACAGAAATACGGAGGATTAAAAATGAAAGCTGGAATTCATCCCAAATATGAAATGACAAAGATAACCTGCGTCTGCGGGAATGTAATAGAAACCCGTTCTACAGTAAAGGATATAAAGGTAGAAATTTGTTCTGCCTGCCACCCTTTCTTCACAGGCAAACAAAAACTCGTAGACACAGCCGGACGCATCGAAAGGTTCAGGAAGAAATACAACATTAAGGAATAGACTTGTGAAACAACCTGAACCTTCGCTTCGCAGTTGGTTGTTTCACAAGCCTTGCATTTTCTCGAATTAGCGGAAGTTGTTTAGAAATTTAAATTCTAAACAACTTCAATAATATTACTTTTGACCTACCCACTGGACATCAGTCAGCTTAAAAACCGATTTTCCAACCGTATCATTAACTTTTAAGCAAATACCGGTTAGTTTAGATGCGTTTACCGGGCCGCTACCAAACCATTTTTTTGTAAAATTTTCAAAACCTGTTTCAATAGGTCCCTTATCTATTATTCCGATTGATTGCTCATTGCCAAGCGTTGCGCCGGGTTGATATACGCACTGCCAAATAACTTCAAGGGGATTACTGAGAGTAAAATCTAAAAGTATTTTATCAAAATCAACGCCCGCCGACTTAAAGTAGATATAAACATAATTTACGCCTTTATTTAAGGTAATCGTATTATCTTTGGCAGCCGAACCGCCTTCTTTTCCGGTAACCTTCCATTCGGGCACTTTTTGGGCAAAGACCGCCGTGCCGATAACTAACAAAACCGCCAATACTAAATACTTCTTCATACTCCGCTCCTTGATTTTACTCCGTAAGGCTGATTATTGAACATCCTACGGACATTCATTAAGTAAACAATATTATGGGAACCTCTAAAAACTTCAGTTTTTAGAGGTTATCTTAACCTATGAAGAAAATCGCACTACACTAATTCCTTATACTACAATGAGTTAGCGATTTTCTTCGTGGAACCTCTGAAAACCCAAACGGGGTTTTTAGAGGTTCCCTTATGCAAATTTAGTTAAAATATTTTATTATGTAAATTACTTTATGATCAAGAAAAAAACTATGTTTTCTTGCGGGAGAAAACCGTGTATAACGGGAATGAAAAAACAAAGACTCAAGCGGAAATGCTTGCCAATCGGCTTTTAAAAAGGCTACACCGCCTCAAAAAATGGGCACAGAGGACAGGAGTTGGGGTTTTCAGGCTGTACGACCGCGATATTCCCGAAATTCCCATTGTTTTGGATTACTACGGAAACACCGCCAAGCCGCAGGAAGCCGCCGTTGCCGGAGCGCTTTACAAACGCCCTTACGAAAAAGACAACACCGAAGAAGAGCGTTGGCTTTCCGCAATGAAAGACAGCGTTGCAGCCGCGCTGGGAATAGATCCTTTGCGCATATTCCTGAAACAAAGACAGCGGCAAAAAGGAGCTTCCCAGTATGAAAAAACGGGAGAAGCGCGTTTTATAAAGAATGTTGATGAGAGCGGTCTTGTTTTTAAGGTAAACCTTTCCGACTACCTTGATACAGGACTCTTTCCCGACCGCCGCCTGCTGCGTTCTATTATTCGAAGCGAATCTTCAGGTAAAAAATTTTTGAACCTGTTTTCCTATACAGGTTCGTTTTCAGTTTATGCGGCGGCAGGAGGAGCCCAATCGACAGATTCAACCGATCTTTCCAACACTTACCTTTCATGGGCAAGGAAGAATTTTTCGCTTAACGGATTTACAGCGCAAATGTTTACCGGACAGGAAGACTTTTTTGCCTCAGTCGAAAGAGAATCTGTTCAAAAACACAGACTTATCCGCGCGGACGTATTAAAATTTGTTGAAAAAGCCGCAAGTACAAAGCTCCGCTGGAACATTATAGCGCTTGACCCGCCGGCTTTTTCAAACTCAAAGAAAATGACTGGAAATTTCGACTTACAGCGCGACATAACGGGATTGCTAAAAAAATGCTGTTTTTTACTCGCTCCTGAGGGGAAAATCTTCCTGAGTGTAAATATGCGGCATTCAGGCATAAAGGCGGCGCAATTAGAAACCGAACTTGCTTCTTGCGCCAAAAATGTAAAGGTAACGGACATCAGCGCTAAAGTTACAGATGAGGACTTTAAGGGGAAAAAAACGCCTGATACTTTTATTATTCATATATGATGTTGTTTGTTGAAACGTTTTACGCGTATTGAAACGGAAGCGTTACAAGGTTATTTTTGCCCATAATAAGCGTTTGCTCCATGTTTGCGTTCCCAATGTTTTTTGATGATATGTTCGGGCAGCGGTTTTGCGTTTGAGTCAATCGTTACGGTAAACAGCGCCATTTTACAGATTTCTTCCAGAACAACGCTGTTGTACACAGATTGAGCCGCGCTGTTTCCCCATGTAAAAGGCCCGTGTCCCGCAACCAGCGTCATTTTAATTTGTGAAAAATCAAAATTATTTGTTTTAAAAGTATTAACAATTAAATTGCCTGTTTCCAGTTCATAATCGTTTTTTACATCCTGCGGATTTATAAAAGCAGTACACGGAATTTCATAGGCGCAGTTGTCGGCATGAGTGGTGCCGAAAACGGGTATTGGTTTTCCCGTTTGCGCCCATGCTACCGCATAAGGCGAGTGCGTGTGCGTTACGCCGAGAATTCCCTTAAACTCGCGGTACAGGACAAGATGGGTTTTTGTGTCGGAAGACGGTTTAAGTTTGCTGTCAATAACCTTTCCTTCAAGATCGACTAACACTATTTTTTTAGGCGTTAATTCATCGTATTCCACGCCGGATGGTTTTATGGCAAATACTCCCTTGTCAGGATCAAAAGATGATGCGTTGCCCCATGTGTAAATGGCAAGGTTACACCGCTTTATTTCAAGGTTCGCTTCGTATGATTCTTCCCGTAATGTTTTGTATATATCCATAATTAATCCATTTTCACATAACAAACTAACGAGACCAATAAGCTTCGCTGCGGCGCAGTTCGTCCTGTAAACGAGCCGGTTTTATATCACGGTCGATAAGCACAAATTCAATGTCGCTCATTTCCGCAAAATCACGGAAATACTCCGTCGTAAGAGCGGAACTGTATACCGAATGATGCGTACCGCCTGAAATTATCCATGCCTCGGCGGCGTCGCTTAAATTCGGATACGGTTTCCAGAGCGCTCGGGCGACAGGCAGTTTCGGCATGGCGTTTTCAATTTTGACGGTTTCAATTTCATTAACGATCATTCTGAATCGGCTGCCAAGATCGATGAGTGTCGCAAGCACAGCATTCCCTGAAGCGGCGTCAAACACCATACGGGCTGGGTCAGCTTTGCCGCCTATTCCCAGCGGATGAACTTCAATGCGAGGTTTGCCTTCAGCGATAGAAGGACATATTTCCAGCATATGAGCGCCAAGGGCGGCTTCTTTGCCCGGCTCAAAATGGTAGGTGTAATCTTCCATAAAAGAAACGCCGCCGGAAAGCCCTGCAGCCATAACTTTGGCAGCACGTGTCAGCATGGACTGTTTCCAGTCCCCTTCCGCTCCGAAGCCGTACCCCTGTTCCATAAGCCGCTGGCAGGCAAGACCGGGCAATTGCGGCAGACCATGAAGGTCTTGGAAGGTAGTGGTGAATGCCCCTGCGTGTTCGCTTTCAAGCATTTCTTTAAGGGCAATTTCAATTTTTGCCTGTTCAAGCATTGCGTCTCTTGTCTTGCCGCTCTGATTAAGATCAGGCGCAAGATCATATTTCGCGGCGTATTCTTCCGCAAGTTTTTCCGCCTGCGCGCCGCTGATTTTCGCATAACGTACGGCAAGGTCGCCTATGCCCCATGTGTTCACCTGCCAGCCGAACTTGATTTGAGCTTCAACTTTGTCGCCTTCGGTTACCGCCACTTCACGCATATTGTCTCCCAACCGCATAACGGTAGAATCCATTCCGTCTTTTCTCGCGGCGGCGGCTCTCATCCACACGTCCATACGGCGGCGAAGTTCCTTATCCTGCCAGAAACCGGCGACTACTTTGCGCGTAAGGCGCATTCTCGTATGGATATAACCGTGCTCGCGGTCGCCGTGCGCCGATTGGTTTAAGTTCATAAAATCCATATCTATTGAAGACCATGGAATATCCCGATTAAATTGAGTATGGAGATGCAGAATCGGTTTTCGGTTGATCGCAAGTCCCTGTATCCACATTTTTGAAGGCGAGAATGTATGCATCCATGTTATGATACCGGCGCAGTTGTTTGAGGCGTTTGCTTCTTCAAAAAGACTGCGTATCGCGTTAGGTGTTATTGCTGTAGGTTTTAAAACTACAGTGCCTGAAAGCATTGAATCCTTGTTGAATTCATCCGTCATTATACGAGCATGATCGGCGACTTGTTTAAGCGTTTCATCTCCGTAAAGGTCCTGGCTTCCTACGATAAACCAGTATTCGTATTTTTTAAGATTCATAATCACCCCTTTTTAAATTTTCTACAGCAACCCGTTCAATTTTGAGTCCTGCGGTATAACGTTCCATAAATTTACGAAAACTTTCCACGTCTTTCGGATCAGGTTCGATCATTGCTCCTGTCTTTCCGGCGAAAACTTTTTCCGCCAGAAATTTTTCCAAGGTTTCTTTTCCCGCACACATAAACGATGCAAGAAGGGCAATACCCCACGCACCGCCTTCTCCTGCGGATTCCATTACAGAAACAGGCGCATTAAAGATCGCTGCCATAAACCGCTGTCCTACGCCTTTTGTTTTAAACAAGCCGCCGTGCCCCAACAAACTGTCTATTTTCGCTTTTTCTTTTTCCGTAAGAATATCTATGCCGTACTTTAATGTCGCCATGCTGGAAAAAAGAAGTGTACGCATAAAATTCGCCAGACTAAAATTACTGTCAGGCAGACGGGCAAACAGGGGACGCCCTTCGTCAATTCCCGTAATTGTTTCACCTGAATAGTAATTGAAAGAAAGAAGACCGCCGCAATCAACATCCGCTTCCAGAGCTTTGTAATACAACGCGTCATAAAGCGCCGCTTTACTCATCTTTGCTCCGCTTATATCAAGCAGTTCGCCGAACAATTTTATCCATGCATCAATATCGGAAGTGCAGTTATTGCAGTGAACCATAGCCACAGGTTTCCCCGACGGAGTAGTGACAATATCAATTTCGGGGTATACTTTTGACAAATCTTTTTCCATAACGATCATCGCGAAAATAGAAGTGCCCGCCGAAACATTGCCTGTACGCTCCGCCACGCTGTTAGTCGCAACCATGCCAGTACCCGCGTCTCCTTCCGGCGGGCAGAGAGGAATACCGTCCCGCAGACTGTCGGAACTGTCGAGCAGTTTCGCTCCTTCTGCTGTGAGGACGCCTGCGTTCTCACCTGCGTTTAGAATAGAGGGGAGAATGTTTGCAATTTTCCAACTGTAATTGTTTGAAGCGATAAGCTCGTCAAATTGTTTTATCATTTTGGTATTATAATTGCCGTTATCAATCGGAAACATGCCGGAAGCGTCGCCAATGCCGAGCGTTTTTTTTCCCGTTAATTTCCAATGCACATAACCGGCAAGAGTCGTTATAAAATCAATATCTTTTACATGAGGTTCCCCATTCAAAACCGCCTGGTACAAATGGGCGATGCTCCAACGCTGTGGTATATTGAATTTGAATCTTTCGGTAAGAATAGCAGAGGCTTTTTCGGTTGTGGTATTTCGCCATGTACGGAAAGGAACAAGCTGTTCGCCGTTCTTGTCAAAGACAAGGTATCCGTGCATCATCGCGGAAATCCCGATACTGCCGACTGAAGAAAGGGTAATACCGTAGCGTTCTTTTACATCTAACGCCAAATTCTTAAAACAGTCCTGCAGTCCCGTCCACACATCGGCAAGAGGATATGTCCAAATTCCGTCTTCCAGCCTGTTTTCCCAATCATGACTGCTCTGCGCTATCGGCGCAAAATTTTCGTCTATTAACACAGCTTTTATTCGCGTAGAACCAAGCTCTATTCCAAGAGAAGTTTTATTTTCGATAATAGCCTGTTTTACATCCATAATTTTTATTCGTATTTATTCCAAAATAAAGGAAGCCATAGAAGCGTATAAACTTCCTTTATAAATAAAGTAAAGCGCGTTTATACCGTCAGGAATGTTTATATCTGACGAATATTCCACCCAAATATTGCTGTATTCAATTTTTATCTGCGCTAAAGGCTCGCCGTCCCATTTT
Organism: Treponema sp.; assembly: GCA_031281555.1. Taxonomy (GTDB): domain Bacteria; phylum Spirochaetota; class Spirochaetia; order Treponematales; family Breznakiellaceae; genus WQXQ01. The sequence continues at coordinate 39,781 of JAITFK010000016.1, forward strand.
GTTTTAACCTGAATGACACCGCTGTTGTAACCGCGCGTTTTTATCTTTATTCTTTTAATTCCTTTACAATAAAAATACTTAAAACCAATACCGTGATTGTCCGTAATATTTGTCACAAAACCGGGTTCTTCATCGCCGTCTTGCCCGTCCTGTGAAATTTTCGGCAGAGACTGGTTATGAAGCGGCCATTGCCTTTCCAACTGCCGGTTATTATCAACGGAAAATATGTTACACGC
>JAITFK010000041.1 GCA_031281555.1 Treponema sp.
TTTAAGAAATATTCTTACAGGTGAAGCTGAGCCGGATCAAATGAGGCTTAGTTCTCTTATTGAGGAATGTGATTATCTTTATGCCCATTTTCCTGATTTTGCCGGAGGACTAAAACCTGCTTTGGAAGAGGGAAGTACAAGTCAAAACACAATGTCATTTTTAAAACGGCTAAGAGCGGAAATTGACCCGATGATTAAATTGTTTGAAAAGACAGCGGAGTTATCCTTTAATTAACTGTAGAAAATTACCGGAATTATTCGTCCTTGGTTTTGAGTACCGCAAGAAACGCGCTTTGAGGAAGCTCAACATCTCCTACCATTTTCATGCGTTTTTTACCTTCCTTCTGTTTTTCAAGGAGTTTTCTTTTGCGTGTAATGTCCCCGCCGTAACATTTTGCGAGTACATCCTTGCGAAGAGCGTTGACAGTTTCCCTTGCGATTATCTGACTACCTATCGCTCCCTGAATCGGTATTTTAAATTGCTGTCTGGGGATTTCATCACGCAGACGTTCGCAGACTTTTCGCGCTCGGTTATATGCGTTACCTTTGAATACAAGCTGGGAAAGCGCGTCAACCGCCTTGCCGTTCAATAAAATATCCATTTTTGCAAGTTCAGTCGGTTTATAGCCGAAAATATCGTAATCAAATGACGCATAACCGCTGCTGATACTTTTTAAACGATCGTAAAAATCAAATAACACTTCGGAAAGAGGCATTTCATAAACCATCTCAACGCGTTTTTCATCAAGGTAAGTCATGTTGGTTTGTACGCCCCGCTTTTCAAGACAAAGCGTCATAATATTTCCAAGATAGCCTGAAGGTGTAATTATCGAAGCCCGGATATAAGGTTCCTCGGCTCCTTCTATCCTGCCTTCATCGGGGTAATCCAACGGATTGTCAATCATTAATTCATCGCCGTTTCGCAGGTGTACCTTGTATTTTACGGACGGCGCTGTGAAAATTACCGATTGGTTAAACTCGCGTTCAAGCCGTTCCTGAATAACTTCAAGGTGCAAAAGTCCAAGAAAGCCGCAACGGAAACCAAAACCAAGGGCAGCGGATGAATCTTTTTCATAAATAAGGGAAGCATCGTTCAATTTCAGCTTTTCAATGCTTGTGCGTAATTCTTCGTAATCATTGGAATCGACAGGATAAATAGAGGAAAACACAACAGGTTTTACCTCACGAAAACCGGGAAGCGCAGAAGCGCATGGGTTGTCAGCGCCTGTTACGGTGTCTCCGACACGTACATCGCTTACGGTTTTTATCCCCGCTATTATATAGCCGACATCCCCGGCGTTAAGCTCGTCTGTTTCCATAAGCGCAATCTTAAAAACACCGGCAGTTTCAACCTCATATACCGAGTTGTTTGACATAAAAGAAATTTTCATCCCTTTTTTTATTTTTCCGTCAAAAAGACGTAGGTGAACCACAACGCCCCGGTACAGATCATAATGACAGTCGAAAATTAAAGCGCGTAACGGTAAATCTGGATCGCCTGAAGGGGGAGGAATTTGTTTTACAATCGCTTCCAGCAGTTCGTCAATTCCCGTACCCTGCCGCGCTGAAACCAAAAGAGCGCTTTCCGCGTTAAGCCCCAAATCCTTGTCAATTTGCTTTTTAACAGCTGGTATGTCTGCCGCCTGCATATCAATTTTGTTGATCACGGGTACTATTTCCAGATTATGTTCAAGGGCGAGATACATGTTGGAAAGAGTCTGCGCCTGTACCCCTTGCGTGGCGTCTATTAAAAGCAGAGCCCCTTCACAGGAATTGATCGCGCGGCTTACCTCGTAACTGAAATCAACATGACCCGGAGTATCGACAAGGTTAAGTTTATATTCATTGCCGTCCGCCGCTGTATACGGTATCGTTACCGCCTGGCTTTTTATTGTAATGCCTCTTTCGCGCTCAATATCCATATTGTCAAGGATTTGATTCTTAAAATTACGGTCATCAACAAGGTGAGCCTTTTGTATAAGCCTGTCTGCCAGCGTTGACTTTCCGTGATCAATATGCGCTATAATGCAAAAATTTCTTGTTTTTGGTGACATTATGCATACAATAACGGTTATTTAAAAAAATCTCAATATATAATTAACATTTGTTTTCTTGAACTTGGAGGATGTTATTATGGTGGAGGTGTTTTGGAATTAACCCCTATAGAATTTAAAAAAATCTTAAATTATACAGATTATTTATAACTTTTAATAATTAGTTAAAAAGAAAAGTAATACAGAGAGTTCAGAATTTACGTGATATATTAAGTTTTTAACGTTGTGGCACAAATAGATAAAAAATAACAAAGAACATGGAGAGAGCCATTGAGTTCGTAAAAACTTGTTCTGTTCTATTAATAAATTTCTCTTTATACAGATTATCTGATAGTCTCCCTAATTATGAAGTTAACACTTATCTTGCTTTGTTTTTTCTCTCTGCTCTTTGTTCTCTAACTTACCGAGCCGAGATACCTCAAATTAAAATAAGTGTTGAAATTGCAGTTTTACTTGTGCAGCATAAGCTACGGTAGAGACCTTCCTGCTCAATCAATTCGGCATGGCTGCCCGATTGAACAATCCGCCCTTTTTCAAAAACGTAAATAACATCTGCGTTGCGAATGGTAGAAAGCCGGTGCGCAATTGTTACGATTGTACGGCTTCCGGCTATTTCGTTGATTGCCTGCTGTATCTGTTCTTCTGTATGTACATCAACAGAG
>JAITFK010000081.1 GCA_031281555.1 Treponema sp.
TTTTACCTACCTTAAAAACTGGCGTTTATTACCAGACTGCGCATATCATGGGAATGGTGAGTTCCCTGATTCGTATACATCTTCCCGCTTCGTTCGGGGAACGCAAGCTCGAAAAAATCTTTCAATGTCGCTTTTACTTCCGACAGATATGTCATCAGGGTGTCATTAGCGAGGCGTAATTTAATTGCCTCGTGTTTTAAACTGCGGTAAATCGAGGTTAAATCATTACGCTGGTTTTCCGGTAAAAACGAGGCCAAATTAAAAAAGCGCCCCTTTGCGTCCAGCTTTTCGCAAAACCCCTTTTGATGCTCAAGTGCCTCAAAAACGGAGAGAAGCTGTTCCCGCTCGGTTTCAAGGTTTTCGAGTTTGTTTTCGATTTCGTTCATTGTGTTTAAATGATCCTCAAAAACAGTCCATTCCTTGTTTATAACAGCGAGACGTATCTTCTCCTGTACAATGGAAGCGTTTTGAATCAGCTCGGATTCCTTCAATAATATGTCCCTGCATTTTTCGTAAATCATGACTATACCTCTTTTTGAATATCGGTATTTGAGAGCGGGGATTTAAGGGTTAATTCAATAAAGCCGTATTTTTAAGCGTCATGACGCAGTCCTTCCTGCTATTAGACGGCTGTGGACTTTTTACGGAGGCTTTGCCTCATTTTTAATATACACCTTTCGTGGTGTTACGGGTTAATACCAATAACTCTACAGGTTAAGCCCCGAAAGATAATCACTGTAAGCCTGCTGCGCGCTTTTCGCGTTTGCTCTTGCTTTATCAAGAGCCGGAGCCATAGCGTCAATATCGCTGTCAAGAGCCGATAACCGCCTTAAGTATTCCATTCCCTGCTGTGTCTGGTTTCCCGCCGCTTCAAGGTTTCGCCTAATTCTGTCCTGATCGGCTATTAAGCGGCTTCGCTGTTCTTCAATTTCCTTTACCGCAAGATCGGCCGCGTCCGCTCCCTTCTTCAATTCCACAGCCCGCTGTAAAGCTTCGCGTACACGAGCCGGTATTTCCTGGTTTGTAGTGTAGCTTAAAATTGTCTCGGGGCGCTGGGAAAGAAGCGTAATTCTTTCCGATATCGGTCTTTGTTCATTCACGGTAAAAACCGTTTCGCGATTTGCGGGAAGCGTTACGTTAAAACGGTAATTTGACGCTGTCTGATCATTAGCCACAGGGGTAACAAGATTCGTGTTAGAGGTTTTTGAATGTTCAAGTATCAATTGTTTGGCTGCAGAAGCGGAATTCAGGAACGTGTATGTTTTGATATATGAGAGGCTACGGTTAATTGTCATAACGCCGCCTGAAATATTTACCGTACTTACCGCGTTGGTTGTCGTGCTGCCGGTAACCGCAGTTACGGAAAGGTCGTCCCCGAATGAGATTAACCTGCTTTCATTCTCATTCCAGAACTCGATAAGAGCGTCTCCGGCATAAACTCCGCCGTCATAGACTGTAATGGGGCCTGCGGGAAGTTTCATTTTGCTTGTATTTTTCAGTTCCGCGCCAAGTCTGGGATGACTGCCTGCGCCGCTGTAAATAAGGATTTTACGCGCGTCAATTTGCGATTCTACAAGCGGCAGCATTGCGCTCATGCGGCGGTTAAGGCTTACAGGATTTTTAATTGTAAATTCAAATTGACCGCCCGCTTCACTGCCTGCGGCTGTTTGTACGTTTCCGCCTGTAACATTCGGTGACGGCGCGGCGGCTCTGCTGCTGTATCCGTATACTTGCGCTTCATCGGCGGCCATTTCATACATTACACCGCTGTCCATTTTTGCCCTTGCAGAAGAGGGGTAATCCTTTTCGTACACCGCAGCCTCGGCAGTTCCCGCTATGGAAAGGGGGAGAACCGGGCGTGAAACATAATAGGGAGGGTAGAGATTCTGAACAAAGGAAGAAGGCCGTCCCGCGACAAGCGAAAGCTCTACATTGTTCCAGTCGGTGTCGCTGTCATTGTCAACAATAGCCCAGCCCTGAAAAAGCGGTTTTGCCGCGCCTAAATCCAGACGGTAGGAAACTTTCCAGACAGGAGATGGAATAACATAACTTATTGAGACATTTCTTCTTCCGCTTCCGGGTAAATTAACTATAAGCTGCCGTGAAAAAGAATTTCTTGATTCCGCGATTAAATCGAGAGCGCGGTTTAAATCCTGCTCTATGGATTTGTCCTTGAAATTTATCGAGCTTATCTCTTTTAAGTTGAAAATTTTCATCCCTTCTTTTGCGCTTAACAAAAGCCAGGGTTCGTTTTCATAGATTTGCGCGGAAAATGCGGGACGGTACTCAATGCCGGTAATTCTGCCTGTGTGGGCAGTAGGGGCTGCAATTTCCACTTCCGCGCCCCTTAACCTTGAGAGAATAACGGCCATACCCGGTTCGTCGGAAAGATCGATTTTTAAACTTCGTAACGTTTGAAGCAGCGTCTGTTCCGACTGGTAAGTGATCGACGGGTTTGCGGAAGACGGATCGTTAATAACAAGAGTTTTAAGCGCGTCATTTACCGCGTCCAGTCTGAACTGAAGGTTTAATCCGGCATTGCCTGATAATGAACCTGAATGTTCATAGTAAGCAAGACCTGATGTAAGGATCACTACCCTTTTTAAAGGAAGCTGATTTTCTTGAATTGTCTGCGCCCAAAGCCCGGACGCAATTGCACATAACAGAAAAAAAGATACTTTATTTTTCATTTACACTCCCTCGCAGACTAAAAAAACAGAGTTGTTTAGAAACTTCAGTTTCTAAACAATTTCCGCTAATAAATGAATCTGCATAGGACTTGTGCGAACCTTCGGTTTGTATGGTTAGTCCTGTACTTATAAACCGTGTTCAAGGCGAAGCGTTACAGTCGAGGTATCGCAGACTTCAGGCGGCCCGAAATATTGAATTGATCCTGGGACAAGAAAACATGTTTTTTCCGCCCATATTTCGCGTTTTTCTTCAAATGTTTTAAAAGGTTTGCTGTCTAATTCAACAAGGGCTTTCTTTATAACCGGTTTTTTTGCGCCGTGCCGATGTTCAAGGTCCATCATCATTGTAAGCGGCACTCCTCCCGCGCTCCACTTGTCCGCAGGGGCGGTAAGATTCCTTACACTGGAAAGATAACCTGTCAGCCCTGAAGCGATCAGCGCAAAGGCGCTGTAACCGAGACTGTAACAATAGTCAGCGTCAAAATTTGAAGGAAACGCGCAGCGTCCTTCGTAGCCGAAAAAATGCGTCAGGGCGCTGAATTTGCCTTTGTACTGTTTCTTTTCCTTCATGATTCTCAATTTTTTTTCTGTCATTCCGACCAGCAATTTATCAGTTTCTATTCTTGAAACCTGCACATTTCCGTGAGGATCGCGGTCCATTAAAAATTGCTGCGCAATTTCAACGGGAAGGGTTTTTAAAATACCGTAAGAAATGTCTGAAAGCCTGCCTGCGAACCACTGTAATTGATCCGCGAAATTTGTTAATGATGAAAAGCTTTCCTCTTCATCAGCTATTGTGTCGTTAAGTTCTTCAATCAATTTTTTAATTTCAGGGATAAATTCAACAAGGCCTTCCGGTATTAGAATAACGCCGAAATTATCCCCATTTTCCGCGCGTTTTACTATTGACGAGCAAATTTGCTCAATTATTTTGTCAAGAGAAAGGTTTTTTGCCTCTATTTCCTCAGAAATAAGACAAATGTTAGGCTGGGTTTGCAGGGCGCATTCTAGGGCGATGTGGCTTGCCGAGCGTCCCATTAGTTTAATAAAGTGCCAATATTTTTTCGCGCTGTTGGTATCACGGCAGAGGTTGCCTATAAGCTCGGAATAGGTTTTACAGGCAGTGTCAAAACCAAAAGATGTTTCGATATATTCGTTTTTAAGGTCGCCGTCTATTGTTTTTGGGCAGCCGATTACCTGTGTTGATGAACCGTTGGAAAGGAAGTACTCGGCAAGAAGCGCCGCGTTGGTATTTGAATCATCGCCGCCGATTACTACTACGGCGTAAAGTCCCAACTTTTTGACAGTCTCCAGCGAAGAAGTAAACTGCTCTTGAGTTTCAATCTTTGTCCGTCCCGAGCCTATAATGTCAAACCCGCCGGTATTACGGTACTCGTCAACAATTTCCTGCGTAAGTACGATTGTCTTGTTTTCTATAAGACCGCTTGGTCCGCCTTCAAAACCGTAAAGAGTTGAATTCGGGTTACCTTTTTTTAAACCGTCAAATAATCCCGCTATAACATTATGTCCGCCCGGAGCCTGTCCGCCTGAAAGAATAACGCCTACCTTTAACTCCCTCTTGATTTTTTCATTTTTTCCTTTTTTAAAGGCGGCAAGGGGTTTACCGTAAGTTATTTTAAAAATTTCGCGTAGTTCTTCTCTGTCTGATATTGCTTCTGTGGGTGAGCCGAATTCAACATCGATATCTTCGACTGAACCGGATAAACATTCAGGTAACTTCGGCTTATAGGCATAACGAGCCGTTTGCAATGCGGATTTATTCATATGCTTACTCCTTATTTTTTTTTATAATAAGTGTTGATTTTACCTTAAGAGCAGGAAAAACATTATTTACTCTTATGTCTGTTTTTCCGCAGTTTTTTCTTGCGTTTATGTGTGGCAATCTTTCTAAGTTTGCGTTTTCTTCCGCAGGGCACTTAACTCTCCTATATTATGGAATAAAAAACGGCTCAAGCCATAGTCACACCGGCAAAAACCAATGTGGGTATGATTATGCAATATGGGTTAAAAAAGGTCAATAGCAGTTATTTGTAAGAAAAGCTGCGTTTAAATACAGGTATAGTATTTTAGGTTGACATTATTATGGGAATTTTATATATTGGACATGTTCAAAATATGAACAATGTCTCCTTCGTCTAGCGGTTAGGACACCGGGTTTTCATCCCGGCAACAGGGGTTCGATTCCCCTAGGAGATGAAACATAATTCGTAATATTGATTAATTCACGCCAATAATTCAAACTTACAGTAATGGTAAAAAAAATTGTCTTCTTCATCCTGTTATTTTTACTTGTATCAACATTTATTTTTGCTGAAGGTGAAAATCTGACATTGAAAATTGCGGTTATAGGGGCGGGAGATGAACTTTATTTTTGGTGGGGACATATAGCGCTGATAATTGAAGATTCCGATACAGACAAAAGTAATTTTTATGATTACGGGCTTTTTTCGTTTGAAAATGAAAATTTTTATTATAATTTTGCCATGGGAAGACTCCTCTACAGCTGCGGAGTATCGCCAAGCTTGTGGAATATTGAAAAATATATTGAGACAAACCGCGATGTCGTAATTTATACACTTGATCTCCCTCCTGAAAAACGGCTGGAGGTAAAAAGATTCGCGGAAGTAAATGTTCTTCCGGAAAACCGCGATTATTTTTACCACCATTTCAGGGATAATTGTTCTACAAGGATACGGGATATTGTCGATTTAATGACAGACGGACAATTCTTTGAACAATACGGCAAAGCGCCGGGACGTTACACGCTGCGCCAGCATGTACGGCGGCACACGTATTTTTCTCCCGTTGTAGACTGGATTTTAAATTTTTGGATGGGACAGGGTATTGATACCGGAATTACAATCTGGGATGAAATGTTCCTTCCTTCCGAAGTCGGTAAAAGGATAGATGATTTTTGGTACGTCGATTCTAATGGAATAAAAAGAAAACTTGTATCTTATACAGAGACCGTTAACAAAGCGGAAGGCAGGCCTATAGTTCTTGATATTCCGAGAAAACAATGGCCAAGGGAACTGGCTTTCAGCCTTGCGTTATCGGCAATTTTTGGTTTTTTCTTTTTTCTGCAGTATAAAAAAATACGATCAGGAATTATACTTGCGGGTATCAGTATAAGTCTTTGCGGTCTTGTTTTTGGCATTGCCGGATTGCTTCTTTATTTTATGAGTATTTTTACAAATCATGATTATACTTACAATAATATAAATATGATCTTTTGTACGCCCTTGATGCTTGCCGCGGTTTCGTACGGCCTGTGTTACGCGCTAACAAAAGATCAAGACAGGCGTATAAAGTATGACATAATTTTAAGAATAATCTGGCTTCTTACGGTTATTGGAATAATAGTTTCCATGTTAATAAAACTGTTACCGTGGTTTTGGCAGAAAAACCTGACAGATCAAATGCTTATGCTGCCTGTCGCCCTTGTCTTTACTTTGCAGCCTGTCGGACTGCGTGAAACCCTGCAGAGGTTCTTAAAGTGCAGAATATTTAACAGGAAAAAAGCATGAATTTTATTTCAAGTAAATGCAAAGCGGTAATTTTTTTACTTATCTTTATAATGTCCTGTCATATTTTTGCGCAAGAAACCGCTTCTGAAAAAACAGAAGAAAAAAGCTCATGGGATTTATTGCTTATTCCGATTCTGGAAATTGTTTTTAAAGGTGATGTTGAATGGAGACCTGATTGGCCGCCGGATATACCCTGTGACGGTTTTCTAATTTCGCGCGGAAATAATTTTACGCAGGTAATAGAGCTTTCCAATGAAAAGGAAAATTTTATATTAAGCCGGGACAACGAAGGCCGACTTAAGGAATTTCCGTTTTTCCAAACAGACAAATATATCATTGTAAAAATTGATTATGACGCTGACGGAATGTTACAAAGAATGAATCTGGAAAATAAAGATTACGCCTCGACAGAAAGCAGCGATGATAAAACAGACGGCAAATCAGAAGAAAAACCAATGATTATTGATTTTCAGCCTGAGTTTTTTCCGTACAGTGAATTTTCACCCGGCGGAGCCTTCCCTGTCATAACAGCATCATCAGATGACAGTCAATATTTTGTTTATTTATTTGAATCCCCGCATTTTCTGACTGAAACGTGGTATGACAGCGATGGAAATATGCTTGTATATTCCAGGGCGGATACTTATGTTACAAACGGCGCATGGCGTATTAACTCCTTACAGATTCACAATGCCGATGATATACAACTTATCAATTATTTTTTTGATACATCCGGTAACATAACCGAAATCCGTCTTGAAGACAGTGTATTTTCAGCGCTTTATGCCAACAAAAGACCCGTATATTGGCGTCTTTCTAATCTTTATAATGAACTTCACTGGGATACTCAAGGATTATTGACTTTTTTCAGGGTTTACGAACCTGAAGAAAACCAATTAATCAACGAGTACCGGTACGAATATCAAAATGATATTTTTGATAACTGGGTGAAACGCTCTGAAACAGCGTACGTTCTCCAATACGGTTTATTGGCTGCCAATCCGCCTTCCGGCTGGGGGACATGGAACCGCCGGATTGTATATTTTTGACAGGCGGCGGTATGGGCATCAGCGAAGAATGGCAGGCTGTTAAATACCGGGAGGTATTTGACGAAGAAACAAGAGGGCTTTCTCGCCGCAGAAGTTCTGATCCTAACTGTAAAGTCGAAGATTTGGAAGGAATTCTTAAAAATCTGTATATAATGGACGGAGCTGACTGGCTCGGCAGGGGCGGCGTTCAGGATATTATTATGGCAGCTACAATCGCCGCTTACGAACTTTTTATTTCTAACTGGAAGGCTGAATTAGACCTTTGAGCCTTTTCCAAAACTCGGTTAGTTTTGAAAAAGGCTCTGGAAAAACTGTCCTAAAGGCCATTTTTTCCTTTAAATCTAAAGTAGATTTTCCAAAAACTGAAGTTTTGGAAAATCCACCTTTAATAATAATTTTATGTAACCTTTTTCTTCATGTATGGTTGTATTCTCAGCAGACTAATGTGGTTTCATGTTCCTCCTATTTCTCCTTTTCCCCGGAGTTTACTCCTTTCTCCGGGGTTTT
>JAITFK010000093.1 GCA_031281555.1 Treponema sp.
AGCGTCAATTTTTGCGCCTGAATCTTTCAAACTGAAATACAGATGGCCTGAGCTTGCCGGTCTGCAATTTGAAACTTCCCCTTCGACCATGACTATGGAAAAAGAATTTTCAAGATTCAGGCGAATCTGTTCTGTAAGTTCGCTTACGGTCAGATGTTTTCCGTTCATCATTTGTTTTCTTTTATATTATTTTGATCCGGCTGCTGCCAATCATCGGGAAAGATTTTTTTCTCAACCTTGTTAAGCACCATAAGCGCGATAAGAGCAAGAACTACAGCGGTGAGAGCGGCAACATACATTCCCGCTCCGATAATCATGCCGATAGCCGCTGTCAGCCACAATGACGCGGCGGTGGTAAGCCCTCTGATATTGTTACCAAGACGGATAATCGCGCCCGCTCCCAAAAAGCCTATGCCGGAAACCACCTGCGCCGCAATTCTGCCGGGGTCGGCGTTTCCGTTAAAACTCTGCGGAACCCAAATTGAAAGAAGAATAAGACAGGCTGCTCCCAGCGCTATTAAAATATGTGTTCTTAAACCCGCAACCTGACGGCGGCTTGAACGCTCAAGCCCGATAACGCTGCCGGCGGCAAAGGCAAGACAGAGACGGATAACTATATCAGTTTCTGTTAAAGGAACACCCATTTTGTTATTGTATGTTATTCTTTGCCTTATGAAAACTACCTGAAAACACATACCGTTTTTGAAATAGTCATTAACGTGACTTTTTTTTGCCAAAATGCTATGTTTGTAAAGAAAAAAGCGGAAAGAAAATGCCTAAATTAAAAGAAATAATTTTAAATATTAATTATGTCGTTTTCATGTTGCTTTTGATTGCTGCGCAAGTTTTCGCGCAAAACAACCAAACAACCGAAATATCCACCGCCTCCCCATGGCGAAGATTTAATTCAGGGGTTGTTTCTATCAGGCTTGACAAGTTCCTTCTGTATGTCGGGAATCAATCGGAGATGGCCGAAATGGTAGCGCATGAATTCAATGTATCTGGATTTGAACCGTATTACGGAGGGAAAATGCCCGCTCCCGCAAGCGGAGGCAATAATTATTACGTATTTAAAACCACATTTTCAGTAAGTACGGATTGTACGGACAAAGACATTACGCTGTATATTGATCCTATGTATGTACCGCGCACTGTACGCGTCAATAACACCGTAATCAATCAAGCGGGCATATATTCAAGAGGAGTGTACAGCACCGGAACATCTCTTGCTATTCATATACCGCTTGCCGCAGGCTTGATTTATTATTCGGAGGATAACGCTCCATTTGAAAATGTTCTTGTAATTGAAACATTTCCCCAATATGAAAGAAACCCTCTGCCGGAATTTTCAATAGCCGAATATACTTTTAATGAAAGAAAAGTATTTATAAAGAATTTTTTAACATCCCACCTAGTGCTTGCCTCTCAGGTTCTTTCGCTGCTAATCGCCGGTTATCATTTCTTCCTCTTTTTTTCCAGGGGCCGCAAAGATATAAAGTATTTGTATTTTTCGCTTTTGTGCCTTTCATTTTTCCTTGCCTACACAAGCGTTGGGTTTGTCTATAACTCGCAGTATTATACATTGATAATAAAGATAACCAGAGTTTTTCAATTGCTGAGTTTTCCCCTATTTGCCGCGTTTATGCTGGAATCGGTGGGATTATTCGGGAATAAAAAGAAATACATTATCTTTAATCTTCTTGGTTACAGCGTACTTTGCGCCTCATATATAGCTCTTCAGGAAACAAAACAATCTGTAAATGAGACTTACTCCCTTATGACGAATTTAAATACAATTCCGATTTTGGCAGGCAGTATTATTATTCTCTCTTACGTTGTTTTTTTCAGGAAAAATATCAAAGTTATGCCGTTGTTTATTATAGCGCTTACCGTTGCCGGCTCCAGCCTGCGCGACCTTTTAGTTCTTTCAAACGGCATAGAGCCGCTGTTCTGGGCAGCTCCCTATTCTTTCATGCTCATGGTAATTCTGATATATGTAATGCTGATAATCGAGGAAAATTTTATACAGGGTGCGTTTTCCCGCTACCTTGCGCCTGAGGTTATTTCCGAAATTGTCAAAGACCCCAACAAGTTGAACCTTGGCGGCGAAAAGCGCGAAATGACCGCGATATTCACCGATATTCAGGGTTTCTCCGCAATTTCCGAACAGCTCGATCCCGCTCATTTGGTACGGCTCTTAAACAAGTACCTTACTGAAATGAGCAATATCATCATGGAAAATCTTGGAACTATAGATAAATATATGGGAGACGCGATTATCGCTTTTTTCGGAGCTCCTTTGTTCAATGCCGAACATAGCGCCCTTGCCTGCCGCAGCGCCCTTGCGATTAAGACGGCGGAGCGGGAATTGAATAAAATGTTAATCAGCGAAAGGTTGAGTCCTGTGCCTATTTTTACCCGCATCGGAATAAATACCGGTGAAATGGTAGTGGGTAATATGGGAGCGGAAAAAAAGATGGATTATACCATTATGGGGAACGCGGTAAACCTTGCGTCGCGTATTGAAGGAGTAAACAAGTATTACCATACCGGCGGCATATTGATAAGCGAATACACCAGAGCAAAGATCGGCGATGAGTTTATGCTGCGCCGTATTGACCGTGTCCGGGTGGCTGGGATAAACACGCCTCTGCGTCTTTATGAATTGCTGCCAACGGATACTGAACAAGGTGCAGTGGATATTTGGGAGAAGGCGCTTGATTTGTATGAGCGCAAGAATTTTAAAAAGGCTTTTGGCTTGTTTGTTTCGCTCTTTAAGCGTTATCCGAATGACAATACCGCCAAAGTTTACGCGCTGCGGTGCAAGGCGTTTGTTAAAACGCCGCCGCCTGAAGACTGGGATGCCGTGAAAAACCTGATAAATAAATGACGCTTTTTTCTGTTATATAATGACGAAATTCATTATATGCTCTCCGGATAAATGTCAGTTTTACCGATATTTTCTTATTTATGATATATTTCATACTTCTTTTTCTGCCGAAAGGGCAATTTTCCCTCTTGAATGTCAAGGGTGAAATTATTGCTTGTTAAGGATAAAATAATGAAAATTCCTCTTCACAAAATATTTTAGAAGATATATAATATTTTTATCTCTATTATATTTTTGGAGGAAAAAAATATGAAGAAGTTATCTCTCGTATTGTTGGTACTGCTTGTAGCCGGAAGTGTCTTTGCCGGCGGCGGTAAAGAAGGAGGAGGGGGTGGACCCCTTATCGGTATTGCGATGCCTGAAACTCACGTATTGCGCTGGATAAAAGACGGCAATCAATTAAAAGCTGAAGCCGAAAAACGCGGTTATACTGCGCAGGTCCAATGGGCAAACGCTGATCAGGTTACACAGAATTTCCAGGTTCAAAGCTTCCTGACACAGGGAGCCAAAGCGATTGTAATCGGTTGTATCACTGACGGTATTGCTCCTGTAGTTGCCGAAGCCGCGAAAGACGGAGTAGTAGTAGTCGCTTATGATCGTATCATCTCCAATTCGGCGGATTATGATTACTACATCACCTTTAACAATTTTAAAGTCGGTGTTCTGCAGGCGCAGAGTATTGTAGCGGGGCTTGATCTTGATAAAGCCACAACTGCCGCACCCAAGAACATCACACTGTTCGCGGGTTCCGCAACAGACGGAAACGCTTTCTTCTTCTTTGACGGAGCTATGAGCATTCTTAATCCTTATATCGACAAAGGCGTGCTTAAAGTTGTCGGACCCTATCCCAAAACTTCGGCCGACAGAGCTAACTTCCAGAGAATTGCCACCGAAAATTGGCAGGCTCCTATTGCCAAGACCCGTATGGAAAACCTGTTAAACAACGACGCCCGTAACGTTACCTTGGATGCGGTACTTGCTCCCAATGATACTCTTGCCCGTGCGATCATCGAAGCTTTAAAAGCGGATGCCAAATACCGGACCAAACTGCCGGTAATTTCAGGCCAGGACGCTGAATTTGCTTCTGCCATGTCCATAAAGAACGGCGAACAATACAGCACCGTATTCAAAGACACCGCTAAACTTGCTGAGGCCGCTATTCTTCTTATAGATCAGGTACTTAAAGGTCAGCCTGTTAATATCCCCGGCGCGGTTCTTGCCTCCGGTGATCTTCTCAGTATCGGCAATACCGGCAGAAAGACGGTAAAAGCCTACCTGTTGGATCCGATTTTGGTTACCAAGAGCAATCTTAATGTTCCTGTAAACGCCAATTTCTTTACTGCTGAAGAAGCTGCTCAGTTGAAGTAGTTTTATTGCTTATCAGATTAACCTGATAAGTTAGTTTATTTATTTATACCTGACCGCTGTCTGAATTATTCAGACAAACGGTCAGGTAAATTTATGAGAAATTATGAGTGAATATATTCTAGAAATAAAAAATCTAACAAAGGATTTCCCCGGTGTCAGGGCTCTTGAAAATGTCAGCTTAAATGTAAAAAAAGGGGAAATTCATTCAATCTGCGGGGAAAACGGAGCGGGAAAATCCACACTGATGAGTTGTATTTCCGGCGTTTACCCTAAAGGCGATTACGAAGGTAAGGTTTTTTTCAAGGGACACGAAGCTCATTACCATAGCGTTAAAGACAGCGAAAAAGAAGGGCTTGCCATTATTCATCAGGAATTGGCGCTCAGCCCCTATCTATCAATTTACGAAAATATATTTTTGGGACACATGGAAACTAAATTCGGTGTGATTAACTGGAATAAATATATAAAAGAATCAAAAAAATATTTAAATATAGTAGGGTTGCATGAGCCGCCTGAAACAATTGTAAGTAAGCTTGGGGTAGGAAAACAGCAGTTAGTTGAAATTGCCCGCGCTCTCTCAAAAAAGACGGAACTGCTCATTCTGGACGAGCCTACATCTTCGCTGAATGATGATGAAAGCGAAAAACTTCTAAACCTTATACTGGAGTTTAAAAAACAGGGTATTACCTCAGTGATGATTTCCCATAAGTTAAATGAAGTGCTTAAAGTTGCCGATACGGTAACTGTTTTACGGGACGGGAAATCTATACGCACTTTTGACGTAAAAGGCGATAACCTGACCGAAGAAATGATAATTAAAGACATGGTAGGCCGTGATTTGACCCAGCGTTTCCCCGAACGCAAATCATCACCCGGTGAAACGGTAATGGAAGTAAAAAATTGGACTGTTTATCATCCGGATTATCATAATATTAAGGTAGTTGACAATGTTTCATTCTACCTTCGTAAAGGCGAAATTTTGGCATTCTGCGGTCCGATGGGTGCGGGGCGCACAGAGCTAATGATGAGCCTTTTCGGTAAATCTTACGGTTCCCGCAGTACGGGAGAATTACGTATTAACGGAAAAACACGCACGTTCAACAGCTCCCGCACAGCGATCAATTCGGGGTTAGGTTATATTTCAGAAGATCGTAAAAGCTTGGGGCTTGTGTTAATTCAGGATATAAAAACAAATATTACACATTCCAGTTTAAGTAAAATTTCACAGTTTGGGATTATTGACAACCAAAAAGAGATAAAAGAAGCGGAACGATACCGTAACGATCTTAACATAAGGACGCCTTCCATAAATCAGATTGTGCGCAATCTTTCAGGCGGCAACCAGCAGAAAGTTGTCGTGAGTAAAACTTTATTTGCGGATCCTGATATATTGATTGTTGATGAACCGACAAGAGGTATTGATGTCGGTGCGAAAACAGAGATATACGGCATTCTTAACAGTCTGATTGCTGCGGGAAAAAGCGTTATCATGGTCAGTTCCGAGCTTCCCGAAGCGCTTGGCATGGCGGACAGAATATATGTAATGAATGAAGGGAAAATAAAAGGGGTTCTTTCGAAAGAAGAAGCGACCCAGGAAAAAATTATGCATCTGGCATTGGTCGGATGAGGAGGAAATAATGAGCGGGAAAGTTATTCATACTTCCGATACCAAAACTTTGGTAAAGAACAACATCAGAAACTATTCAATGTTTATCATGCTGGCAGTGATAATGTTGATTTTTGCCCCATTAACAAACTGGAATAACTGGAATCCGCGCAATTTTACCAATATTTTCTTTCAGAACAGTTACGTGCTTATTCTGGCGGTTGGCATGGTACAGGTAATTATCGTACAGGGTATTGACCTTTCGGTAGGTTCCGTCTGCGCATTTGTAGGGGCTTTAAGCGCGATGATTTACAATACCGGTGTCGGAATGCCTATAGCACTGCTGGCCGCGCTTGCAATGGGTATAGGTATCGGCGCTTTTCAGGGAGCATGGGTAGCCTATGCGAGAATGCCCGCTTTTATCGTAACCCTCGCGGGGATGCTCCTTTTCCGCGGTCTTACCTACATTGTTACCAAAATTAGCCCGGTGAGCTTCAGTGACGACGGTTATTCATTGATTTCCACCGGGACTTTGGACGAAGTGTTAAATACCGGCAGGATTGGTCCATACCGTCCCATGTCTATAATTATCGCAATACTTGTGCTGGCGGTTTTCTTTTTGGCGGAGTTCGCAGGACGGAAGAAAAAAATTGACAATGAATTTGAAGTTCCTCCGTCGTCTATATTTATCGGAAAGCTGGTAATAATAAGCCTTTTGGTCCTTGGGCTTGCTGATCGTTTTGCTCGTTACCGCGGGCTTCCAATTGTAGTTTTGGTACTGGGTGTTACAGTTTTCGCTTTTCACTTTATTCTGAACAGCACTGTACTTGGTCGTTATATCTACGCAGTCGGCGGCAACCCGCGTTCGGCAAAACTTTCGGGTATTAACTCGGAATTGGTAACGTTCATAGTATTTTGTTTCATGGGAGGGCTTACAGGCCTTGCGGCTGTTGTTTCAACAGGTTATATGAACAGCGCATTACCGCAAGCGGGCAACCTCTTTGAGCTTGACGCTATTGCCGCGTGTTACATCGGCGGCGTTTCAGCCGGCGGCGGTATAGGAACGGTAATCGGGGTTATTGTCGGCGGGCTTGTAATGAGCGCCATTAACAACGGAATGATCCTGATGAACCTTGGCGCACACTATCAGTATGTCGTGAAAGCGTTAATTCTTCTTTTAGCGGTATTCTACGATGTTTACACTCGCCGTAAAGCAGGATTAGGTTGATTTAAATAAACGAGAAATTTTGTAATTCGCATAAATCGTTCCACTTTCTGCGTCACAGCGTCTTTGTACGAGACATTTTTAGGAAAATTTGGGCTTTTCCGCTTTTTTCAAGAGATGAAAAACGTTCATACATTTGTCGTGTAAATAATGGAAATTTTTCTTCACAAAATATTTAGGGAGGTAAATAATACTTTTATCTCTATATTATATTTTCGGAGGAAAATTATGAAGAAACTCTTAGTAGTTTTATTGATGCTCGCAGTAATGGGCACGGTAGTCTTCGCCGGCAGCAGCGGCGAAAACAGTTCGCTCCCCACACTCGGCGTAGCGATCTACAAGTTTGACGACACATTCATGTCTTACGTTAGAAACGCCATCGCCAAGAACGCGGAAGGCAAAGCTAACGTTAATATCGTTGATTCCCAGAACACGCAGCCTACACAGAATGATCAGGTTGACCAGTTTATCACCAGAAAAGTGAAAGCTATCGCCATCAATCCTGTTGACAGGACAGCGGCTGGCGCGATTATCACCAAGGCGAGAAGTGCAAACCTTCCGGTAGTGTTCTTTAACCGCGAACCATTCGCCGACGACATGAGAAGCTGGGACAAAGTGTATTATGTCGGGGCCAAGGCCGAAGAATCGGGCACTATGCAGGGCGATATCGCCGCCGATTACTGGATTGCGCAGGGCAAACAGAACACGGTACTGCGCTATATCATGCTGAAAGGCGAGCCGGGACACCAGGACGCGGAACTTCGCACCGAATATTCAGTAAAACAGATTCAAGCCAGAGGCATCAGGGTTCAGGAACTGGCAGTTGACACCGCGATGTGGGATCGTCCCAGAGCGGTAGAGAAAATGGACGCTTTCTGGGCGCGCTTCGGCAACCAGATTGACATGGTTCTCTGTAACAATGACGACATGGCGCTCGGCGTTATCGAGTCACTCAAGAAAGTCGGTATCTTCTCAGGCGGCAGGTACATTCCCGTACTCGGCGTTGACGCTACCGCTCCCGCGCTTCAGGCTCTTGCGGAAGGCACACTCCTCGGCACAGTACTGAATGACGCGCAGAACCAGGGCAAGGCTACCTTTGACCTTACCTATGCCCTCGCGACAGGCGCAAATCCCGCCAACGCAGGCTGGACACTCACTGACGGCAAATATGTCTGGGTTCCTTACCAAAAAGTAACAAAAGATAACTTCAGGCAATTCCAGTAACAGACGGAAAACGCCGGGCAGACGGCGCTTTTTTACACGATTTCACGCGGGGAGCGCAAGGGGGTTACCCCACGCCGCGCCCGCGCGCGAATCAAGCGGAGCGCGATTATGAACGAGTATATCCTACAGATAAAGTCAATTTCCAAGTCTTTTCCCGGCGTACACGCGCTGGATAATGTTTCCATTGACATAAAGCCGGGCTCGGTTCACGCCCTTATGGGGGAAAACGGAGCGGGCAAGTCAACGCTGATGAAGTGCCTTTTCGGCATTTACGACCCCGACGATGGGGAAATCCTTCTTGACGGAAAGAGCGTTCGCTTTGAAAACTCAAGGCAGGCGCTGGACGCGGGCATCTCAATGATTCATCAGGAACTTCTGCCTATACCGCTTAGGCCCGTTATGGAAAATCTGTGGCTTGGGCGTTTCCCGAAACACTCGATCGGCCCTTTCAAGTTTGTCGATCACAAAAAAATGTACAATAATTCGCAGGCGCTGTTCAAAGACTTAAACATGGACATAAACCCCTCTGTCTGGGTTCGCGAGCTTTCGGCGTCAAAGATACAGTCACTGGAAATAGCAAAGGCTGTTTCCTATGGCGCGAAGGTTATTATCATGGATGAACCGACATCGTCCCTCACAGAGAACGAAGTTCATCATTTATTTGAAATTATCAGGCGGCTTCGAAACGAAGGAACCGCTATTATATATATCTCCCACAAGATAGAAGAAATACTTACAATCTCTGACGAAGTTTCCATAATGCGTGACGGCAGGCATGTCGGGACATATCTCGCCAAAGAGCTTACTATCGACCATATTATCAAATACATGGTGGGGCGCGATCTTTCGCACCGCTTCCCGCCCAAGACGAATGTCCCCGGCGAGACCGTAATGGAAGTGAAAGAACTTACTTCGGAGAAACCGCGCTCTTTCCGCAACGTGAGTTTCACACTGGGGCGCGGCGAAATACTCGGAATCGGCGGGCTTGTAGGAGCCCAGAGAACGGAACTTGTTGAATCGATTTTCGGTTTAAGACCGATTGAGAGCGGGCAGATTTTAATTAAGGGCAAGCCTACGCGGATTAAGAACCCAAGGCAGGCAAAGCAACACAAACTGGCCCTTGTTACCGAAGAAAGGCGCGCGTCGGGGATTATTCCCATGCGCTCTGTCAGGGACAATATGCTTTTGGCGAATATCAGCTATTATGTGGGCGCGGGCGGGCTTATAAACGAGAAAATGTGCGATACGGATGTTTCGGACAAGATTAAATCATTAAACGTTAAGACGCCGAGTTCGAAAACCCTGATAAGAGACCTCTCAGGCGGCAACCAGCAGAAGGTGCTTTTCGCGAGATGGCTTCTTACAGGGCCTGATATTCTCATTCTGGACGAACCCACAAGGGGAATTGATGTAGGCGCAAAGTACGAGATTTACAATGTCATTATCAATTTAGCAAAAGAAGGAAAGAGTATTATTATGATTTCATCTGAAATGCCTGAGTTGCTGGGTATTTCGGACCGGATTATGGTAATGTGCGAAGGCAGGGTAACAGGGTTCTTGGAAAGAGAAACTGCCACACAGGAAGCAATCATGCATATAGCAGCGCAATTTGAACAGAAGGCTTCGGCCTAGTTTGCCGTTATAAATAAGGAGAGAGATATGAGTAATAAAGTGAACATCAAAGTTGTAAAGAACTTCGGTTTGCAGTACGCGATTTATTTTGTGTTTGTTGCCCTTGTTCTGATAATCACAATAAAGGAGCCTTCATTCCTGTCCCTCAACAATTTCAGAAATATTCTGTCCATGTCGGCGACAAGGGTTATTTTTGCAATGGGTATGGGCGCGGTTCTTATAACAGGCGGCGTTGACCTCTCAGCTGGGCGGCAGGTTGGGCTTGCAGCGGTAATTTCCGCTTCTCTTTTACAGTCCGTGGATTATTCGCGCAGGATGTATCCTGATATGCCGGTGCTTCCGCTGATTATTCCTATCATCATTGCTATGGCGGCGTGCGGTATTTTCGGTTTTTTAAACGGTGTGTTTGTAACAAAACTTAAAGTTCCGGCTTTTATTGCCACTCTTGGCACTATGGTAGCGGTTTACGGCGCGACTTCTCTTTACTTTGACCGACCGCCTTACGGCGCACAGCCTATCGGCGGCCTTGACAGGCGTTTTTCCGCTCTCGGAACCGGCTATATAGGGTTTGACGGCGCGTATTCAATTCCTTATATCGTTATTATTGCCGCAGTTGTTACGTTTATTACTTGGGTATTGTTCAATAAAACAACTTACGGTAAAAACATTTACGCTATCGGCGGCAACGCGGAAGCTGCCAAAGTTTCCGGTGTGAACGTAACGCGGACTCTTATTACGGTTTATACTGTCGCGGGGATTCTTTACGGTCTGGGCGGGAGCCTTGAAGCGGCGAGAACAGGCGGCGCGACCAATAATTACGGTAACGGTTATGAGCTTGACGCCATTGCCGCCTGCGTTGTCGGCGGCGTATCAAACCTTGGCGGTATTGGAACAGTGCCTGGTATTGTGATCGGCGTTTTAATATTGTCGGTAATAAATTACGGACTGACTTTTATCAATATGTCGCCTTACTGGCAGAACGTTGTAAAAGGTGCGATTATCATTGCGGCAGTTGCTTTGGATATCAGAAAATATCTTTCAAAGCGCTAATCCCTGTATTTTAAAGTTCGCCTTGAAGTGTGTTTGCGATACAGGCAAATAATAATTTAGAACGCTATTTTTACCATTGTAACGGCGCGGTTTTTCTGTTATATTTTTTAAACTGATGAAAAAGAATCAATTAGCTGCACTTTTCTTTATTTCTGCGGCAGGAATCTCCTTTGAACTCTATGTAATGCGGATTTTTTCTGTCGGAAGCTGGTCAAATTTCGGTTCTTTGGTCATTTCCACAGCCCTTTTAGGTATAGGCCTTGCAGGAATCATACTCACTTTTTTGGAAGAACAGGTACGCAAACGCCCTGAAATGTATATGTCAATTCTGGCTATCCTGCTTCCGCTGTTTATGTCGGCGGCTGTTATCCTTGCTCAAATGGTTCCGTTTAATCCTATTTTTCTGGCTTCAGATTCACGTCAGCTTTGGTTCATAGGAGCTTATTACATAATTTACGGTTTTCCTTTCTTCATTATCGCGTCCTATGTCGGCATTACTTTTATTGCTTTAAGGGACAAAATTATCGGAGTATATTTCTGGAATATGATCGGTTCAGGTCTGGGCGGACTGTTTATTGTACTTTTTATGTTCTTTCTCCCGCCGCAGTATCTTTTACTGCCGATACTTGCTCTTACAATCATTGCCGCTCTTCTAAGTTCCTACCGTAATAACGGGAAATGGGTTTTTCCTGTTCCTTATGTTATATGCCTTTCATTAACCGCAATAGGTTCAATTTTTCTTACATTTTTTTGGGGAAATATCAGGATTTCGGACTATAAAGACATAAGCTATGTACGCAAGTACGCCGATTCAACGCTCGTCCATCATTCATACGGCCCCGCGGGAGAATTCCATGTTTTTGCATCAAGATATTTCCATTTTGCACCGGGGCTTTCAGATAACGCCGTATTGAAGATTGATAATCTGCCTTCCCAGCTTTATTGGGGACTTTTTATTGACGGCTCAGGACCGATAGGAATAATGGGAAGCCTGAAAGAAGATGAAAAAATATATATGGACTACCTTCCTATGGCGGCTCCTTACACAATGCTTTCCAATCCTGACGTGCTGCTTGTAAATATGTGCGGCGGTATTAACGCGCAGGTCGCGCTTTATAACGGAGCCCGTAGAATAGACATTGTAGAGCCTTCCGCGGAAATGATCCGCCTCTTAAAAAATGATCCGACCATTTCACTCTTTACAGGAGAGCTTCTTTCAACGGAAGAAATCAATGTAATACGCGGAGAAGGCCGTTCTCACAGCGCAAATAACCCGGGTTCCTATGACTTAATAGAAATAAGTCTTGTGGACTCAGTTGGTCTAACAGATTCAGGCGGTTATGCGGTACATGAAGATTTTAAATACACAGTGGAAGCGTTCAAAGAGTATTTTATGGGACTTAAAGAAGGCGGTGTTCTTTCCCTGACAGTTTGGGACAGATTAAACCCGCCGAGGAATGTGCCGCGTCTTTTGAACACAATAATCCGCGCCATGAAGGAGTCGGGTTTTGCAGAACCTGAAAAATGCCTTTATTCATTCGGGCTTTTACGCTCTACATCGACTATACTTGTGAAAAAAGGAGCGTTAACAGCAAGAGACTTAAACGATCTTAGCCTTTATATAAAAAATTGTTCGTTTGATCTTTTCTATGCTCCCGGCGTTGAATTGCCTCTTCGCGATATTGATATACTGATGGCAAGCTACCGTTACCAGTTTGAGGGTTCTTTTTTTGATAAAATAGAAACTTTTACAAACGCGGATATGTACCGCACTGTAATTCCCAGATTTTTCGCGGGAGAAGCGAAAAAAATTGAAGAAAGCTATATTTTTGATATTCAGCCTATCCTTGATTCACGTCCCTACTATACCGGTTATTTAAAAATTGACGAATTACCCATGTATCTGGATCAATTACGCGATATTTCCGAAGAATGGGGATATCTTCTTCTTTTTGCAATGCTAATCCAATCATGTATTTTCGGGCTTATTGTAATTCTAATACCGGTTATCGGCAGAAGGAAAACCTTGTTCAAAAAACACAGGGGAACAATCGGCGTTATTTTTTACTATGCGGGTCTCGGATTTGGATATATGCTAATTGAAATTTACCTTATCCAGCGTCTTGCCGTCTTCCTTTCCAATCCAACTTATTCAACAAGTATCGTAATAACCGTAATGCTCATTTCTTCCGCTCTTGGGAACCTGACAAGCGGACTTTTGAAACGTTTCAGGCTTTTTGTCGTTCCCATAGCCTGCACCCTGGTTGGCGGCGGACTTCTCTTCTACATATTTGGACTTGATAACTTTCTCTCGTCATTCAGTTCGTCTTCTATGATGACGCGCTTTTTGGTATCCGCCTTAATAATAGCGCCTCCTGCCTTTTTTATGGGCATTCCTTACCCCAACGGTCTTGACAGCCTGCAGGAAAGAAAACCTCACCTTCTTCCCTGGGCATGGGGAATGAACGGCGGCCTTTCCCTTGTAGGAAGCTCAATGGCGAGACTTCTTTCGGTAGCAAGCGGCTTCCCGGTGCTTTTGAATCTGGGAATTGCGGTTTACTTAATGGTTGGAGTTCTTTTCCCAATCAATTATAAAATGACAGAGGATTGATTTAATATGGCAAGAGAACAGATAGCTCCTACTAAAAGTAATCTTATAAAGGTTAAAGAAAGGCTTAATATTGCGCAGGAAGGGCATGATCTCCTTGAACAGAAACGGGAGATACTTGTTTCCGAACTGATGCGCAGGGTAGAGCAGGTAAAGCTTCTGGAACGTGATCTTGAAAAACGAATAGATACGGCCTATCCTTGCGCAAAGAGAATGCTGCTTATGATAGGCAGGCAGCGGGCCAGGCGGCTGTCAGAAAATATTCATTATAATTATAAATTAAAAGAAAAACAGATAATTACCGCCGGAATGAAGCTTCCGGGGCTGGAAATTGATTTACCGTCAATAGAATTAAAATATTCTCCGCTGAATTCATTTGCGGAATGTGATGAAACCGTGATAGAATTCTTCGAACTGCTCAAAATATGTACTGAAATGGCTGTAATAAGGACAATTGCGTGGAGACTGGCCAGAGAGGTAAAGCGCACGCAGCGGCGGGTAAATGCCCTTGAAAAAATGGTTATTCCGACTGCCAGCGAGACCAAAACATATATTGAGTCTGTATTGGAAGAACGCGAAAGGGATTCTTTCTTTACAAGTAAGCTATTAAAAAAGAAAGGAGCGTCGAACAAGCTGCATGAAGCATCTCATTAACGATATTGTAGTCGCGGTTACGGGCACGGAAGCCTCTATTTTGGCAGCCAAATACGCCATTGTCATGACAAAGTATTATAACTGTAAATTACACGCTGTCTATGTTGTAGATACAGCTACAATTAAAATGCTTACATTAAGCAAAATATTTATTCAGGAAGAAGGCGCCGAATACGAAAAAAACCTTGAAAACAACGGTAACCGTTATCTTACCTTTATTGAAGAACTTGCGAAGGAAAAAGATGTAAAAATTGAGCGGATTTTGCGTAAAGGCGCGATATATACGGAAATTCTTAAAGTAGCGGATGAAAAAAACGCCGATTTAATTCTGCTTGGAGGCTGGGAAAAAGATACTAAAACCAGCGACATAATCGGACATTCCCACCGTGAAATTATGGCAAATTCCAAATGTTCGGTATTGCTTGTAAAAGAACCGAATATTGATCAAGTATATAAAAAAGCCTGATAAATCGGAGAGAATATGAGAATAGCAGTTGTCAGCTCGCCGGCGGCAAGGAAACAGCCGCCTGATTATGTGCAAGCTCTTGCAAAGGGAATGGAATCAATGGGACATCGTGTAGATATTATCGACGCGTGGACAGAAGACGGAATGAAGCTTCCCGGATATGAGTATATTGCCGTAGCGGCGGAGCCTATTTCTTTTTTTTCAGGGAAAATTAACTCGAATATTACAAAAGTGCTTGCCGCCGGCAGCACTCTCGCCGGTAAAAAAAGCGCCGCTTTTATTAAGAAAGCGGGACTATTCAGCAGCCGCGCCCTTGCCAATCTGATGAAGACAATGGAAAAAGAGGGGATGGTTGTCAACTGGAGCGATTTGTTATTTAACGCGCCGCATGCCGAAGCGATGGGAAAACATATCGGCGCCTGACAGTTTTGAATAACCATTACGAACTTCTTGGAATTAATCAGAGCGCTTCCCCGTCGGAAATAAAAAAAGCATTCCGCGAAAAGGCAAAACAGCTTCATCCCGATATAGCGGGCTCTGAGCGCGCCGAGGCAATGCGCAAACTTATCGGCGCATACGAAGTTCTTTCTAACCATGAACGCCGTTTTGAGTACGACAAGGCATATTCGCGTTTTATAAAAAAATGCGGTTTTGATTACCGTAAATGGCTTTCAGAACAGGAAGATCCTTCATGTCAGGCAAAACTGATATTTTTTGAACTGCTTCATCTTGAGGAAGAGAGGGCAATTGAAATCTGGCGTAAAAACGGCGGCCTTGATTTTCAAATGGAAAAACACATAGACCGCGAAGACTGGATGGACTGTTCGTTTATTCTTGCGGAAGAATTGGACAAGAGAGGCTGTTCTTTTGAAGCGTTTAAATTGTTAGCTGTAATTCTGGCCGAAGAGCGGCGTAAACCGTATTTCAAACTCTTTACCGTAGAAATTGAAAATTTTATTAAACTGCTTGTAAAATCAAGGTTAAAATCAGAGCTTGACAGAGAAACATGGATTGATTGTTTAAAAACCATGATGGAACTTGGTTTTTCTGCGCGGGACGAAAAGCGTTTTATGAAATCAATTAACGATGCGGTAAATAAAATAAAGGCAAAGGTATGATTCGTTTAAAAAATGAAAAACAAATTGAAGGTATAAGAAAATCATGTAAAATGTTATCCGCCATGTACCGTGAGCTTATTCCGCTTGTAAAACCCGGAATTCAAACAATTGAAATTGACATGTGGGTAAGAGACTGGATAAAAAAAGCGGGAGGTAGGCCTGTCTTTCTCGGATACACAATAAAGAAAAAACCGTATCCCGCTGCAATTTGTATTTCCGTTAATGAAGAAGTAATACACGGTATTCCTTCAAAAAGACGCATTCACGACGGAGATTTAGTTTCACTGGACTGCGGCATAGAACTTGACGGTTTTATAAGCGATCAGGCGGTAAGCATAGAAGCGGGCAACGCAGGCGAGACAGTACACGAATTAAATAAAGTTACGCTTGAATGTTTATACAGGGGTATAACGGCGGTAAAGGCGGGAGACAGGCTTTTGCAAGTATCCCGCGCGGTGGAAAGCCACGCTAAATCATTCGGATACGGAATTGTGTATGATTTTTGCGGACATGGAACAGGAATTCAATTACATGAAGATCCGCAGGTTCCCAATTATCCGCACGGGCCGAATCCGAAAATGAGTAACGGCATGGTTTTGGCCATTGAGCCGATGATCAATGCGGGCACAGGCGATGTAAGAGTTCTTGACGACGAATGGACTGTAATCACCGCCGACGGAAAGGTATCCGCTCACTGGGAGCATACGATTGCCGTATTTAACGGCAATACCGAAATACTGACAGATCCGCTTGAATCTTATATCTTTGTGTAACTATTCATGGTATTCGTATTTTTGTTAAAATAGAAATGTATTTCAAAAATTAAAAATATAATTTAACGGAGTTATTATGAACATAGCGCAGAAACTTTCTTCAAAGAACCTTTTAATCTTTAATCTGGTTCTAATCGGAGCCATTTTCGGCTTTTCACTGGCATTTTTTTCATTTTCCTGTTCGTCGCAAAAATCGCGGGCGCAGGCTCAGGAAAGCACAGTTGTTATTCCTGAAAACGCTCTTGCCGTAGCGGAAAATTTACAGACTGTTATCCGTTCTGTTTCAGATAAATTACTGCCCTCGGTTGTAGAGCTGAAAACTGTGTCTATTAGACGTCAGCAGGCGCCTGAATTCAACGGAATTCCATGGGAATTCTTCTTTGGACCGCGCGACCGCGATCAAAACAGACAGGAGCGCGAATACCGCTCCCAGGGTTTAGGTTCCGGGATAATTGTAAGGTATAAAAACGGCACTTATTATGCGCTAACAAACAACCACGTAG
Organism: Treponema sp.; assembly: GCA_031281555.1. Classification (GTDB taxonomy): domain Bacteria; phylum Spirochaetota; class Spirochaetia; order Treponematales; family Breznakiellaceae; genus WQXQ01. Next base: position 17,118 of record JAITFK010000093.1, read on the forward strand.
TAGACGGAGCAAATGAAATCAGGATTGCCACAAAAGAAGGAAAAGAATACCCTGCCGAACTCGTAGGAGTCGATGAACGAAAAGATTTAGCGATGGTTTCATTTAAAACCAATGATGTTTATCCTTTAGCTTCGCTTGGAGATTCAGACAGTGTAATGGTCGGAGACTGGGCAATAGCGATTGGCAACCCTCTTGGAGAACAATTTTCATTTTCCGTAACAATGGGTATTGTAAGCGCGGTAGGCCGGACAGGCGGCCCCGGCGGCAACATCAACGACTTTATTCAGACAGACGCTCCGATTAATATGGGGAACTCAGGCGGCCCTCTTGTAAACATACGCGGAGAAGTTATAGGCATTAACACATGGATTGCGAGTAACATTTCTGGCGGAGGCAATGTCGGGCTTGGTTTTGCCATTCCTATTAATAACACAAAACGTTCTATTGATGAATTTATTGAAACAGGAACTACAAGCTACGGCTGGCTCGGAGTTTCATTGCAGGAGCCGACAAGAGAAACCATTACCGAACTTGGTATTGACGGAAAACGCGGAGCGCTGGCTTCACATGTATTCATCGGTTCTCCCGCCGACAAGGGAGGTATTAAACCAGGAGATTTTATCACTCATGTAAACGGCAAAGAAGTAAGGGGCGTAAACCAGCTTCAAATGATTGTAAGCGATCTAAAACCCGGAGATCGCTCTTCGTTCACTGTTATAAGAGACAAGGTATCAAGAGAATTTAACGTCCGCATAGAAGCGCGCACCGATCAGGCGGCGGCAGATAACAAAAAGCTTTGGCCGGGAGTTTATATTGTTCCGCTTACGGAACAATTAAAGAAAAATATGGATATAAGTGAGACTGCAAAAGGACTCTTTGCGGCGCAGGTTATTAACGGTTCTCCTGCAGATATAGTAGGTCTTAGGCCAAGCGATATAATAACGGCGGTTAACGGTGTAAAAGTAAATGACACCGCGTCCTTCTTTAAAGTGTTACGTGAAAAAACAGACAGTGAATTGTGGTTTGAAATTCAAAGAGGCGATGCCGTTCTGGAATCTTTGCGATTTAAAAAATAGATATAGGGAACCTCTGAAAACCCCGTTTGGGGGGGCAGAGGTTCCACGAAGAAAATCGCTAACTCATTAGAGTATAAGGAATTAGTGTAGTGCGATTTTCTTCATAAGTTAAATATCAACCCGGAATAAGGGGCTTTTATTGCGATTTTTATCATAGTTGAGAATATCCGCGTTAAATCTGCGTTCAGCTTCAAGCGTTGATGGCGGTCCGTGTCCGGGCAGAACAATATAATCACCCGGAAGCGAAAGAAGGCGGCTTCTCAGTTTATCCATCTGAGTAGCGGCTCCGTAGGCGCTTGCTGTGCTGCCTACAAGACCGGCTGTAAGCACATCGCCCGTAAAAAGTAAATTGTCTATTTTGTAAACTACAGAATCAGATGAATGACCCGGTATTGAAATAACCTCTACGGAAAAACCGTTAGTTGCAATTTTATTTCCGTCCTTAACCATTGTAGTCTTATGATCCATGATACTTGGATTTACCGCAAATACCTCCGCGTCGTAAATACGCATTAATGTACGCAGCCCGCGCACATGGCTTAAGTGATCGTGCGTTATCAGCACGGCTTTAAGGACAAAATTATTGTTTTCCAGGGTTTCAAGCGTTATTTTTTCCATGCTTCCCGGATCTACTATTACCGCAGCATTTTTATGCTTGTGCTTGTCTTCTATTCCCAAAATGTAACAATTACTGAAACTGTACGAGCAGTATTGAAAAAATAATTTCATTATTCTTCCGTTTCAAATACAGCTTCGGCGGTATTTGACGATTTAAAATCAATATGGTCATGTTTTGCGCTTGCGAAATAAACACGCTTTAAATTACAGTTTACAAATGAAGATTTTGTTAAATCCGCGCTTATGAAACGGCTATTGTATAAATTAGAGTTGTTAAATGAAGTATTGATAATTACCGCGCCTTCAAAATTGACATGCTCAATTTCTGAACCTGTAAATTTGCAGTCTTTGAAATCAGTTCCGGCAAATGACAAAAACTGAATATCCGATTTTGCAAAATCACAGTTGGCAAAGCTTGAAAAATCAAAAAAATTCATTCTCATTTTAACACCGGAAAAATTACAGCCGGAAAATGAAGCTTCCTTAAAATTACAGCCGTATAAGTGACGATCTGAAAAATCTATATTTACAAAATGTACGCCGGATAAAATTAAGTCCTTTATTGTTTTGTTTTCCGCAATGCAGCTGCAAATGCGCAAATACTCCTGCTCAGGATTTGCATGATGGGTAAAACACAAATTTGAACCTGATATGGCAGGCCTTCCGCATCCTGCAGCGCATGGATTAATAAAGAACATAACATCTTAAGTTTATCATAGTTCTGTCTTTACAACCAGCCCTGCGAAAGGTAAAATAATAATATGTGTTGGTACTGCGGTTCACCCATAATAAATGAAGAGCTTATAGGCCGTTCCGCGCGATGCGAAACATGCGGAAAAGATCTGCGTTCATGCAAAAATTGCCGTTTTTATCTTCCAGGCTCAAGAGGCGATTGCCGTGAATCAGGAGCGGAAGGCCAACATGACAAAGAACGCGCCAATTTTTGCGACTGGTTTTCGCTTGATGAAAAGTTTCGAAAGCAAAGTCAGGGTCTTTCAAAAGAGCGTGAAAAAGCAGAGGCTTCAAAAAACGCGTTTGATAATCTTTTCAAATAAATATGAATAATAAACCTGTATTATTTATGGATTCAGGCATCGGGGGAATTCCCTATTGTATGGATTTTATTAAAAAGAATCCGGGGGAAAGTGTCTGTTATCTTGCGGATCACGAAAATTATCCTTACGGCCCGCGCGGGAAAGAAGAATTGACAGGAATATTAATTTATTTATTGAAAAAACTTTTAACAAAAATCGAACCGAAAATTGCGGTATTGGCGTGTAACACGGCTACAATAGCGGCTCTTTCTTCGCTGCGTGAAAACTTTTCGCAGATACCCTTTGTCGGAACAGTGCCGGCGATAAAGCCTGCGGCAAACGCAAGCAGTAAAGGAAAGGTCGGCGTTCTCGGAACGGCGCGGACAATTGAAGAAGTTAACAGTCTTAACCTTGCTGATAAATCATGTGAAATTTTCGGAATAGCCGCGCCTGAGCTTGTGGATTTTATCGAACTTCATTTTGATGGCTCAGAAAAAGAAAAAAATACTGAAATTGTAAAAAAGTACGTTGATATATTCAGGGCGGAAAATGTTGATACTCTTGTACTTGGCTGTACTCATTTTCTTTTCCTTCTTGAGGAATTCCGCTGTGAAGCCGCTCCGTATTTTGAGGTTTTTGATTCTCTTGAGGGGATTACGAAACGCATTGAATATCTCCTGGATGAAAACAGCGGTTTTTTGCGCGCGGAAAAAGATTCTATTTCTGTACACAGGCTTTTTGTAACAGGCAAAAAAGCATCTGATTCATTTTGGGAAAGAAGAGCTCATTCTCTGGGTTTTAACCTTATTATGTTAGACGAATTATGAAAAACAATTCACGGATTCTTAAAGGGCTTGTAATACATGGTTCACGCAATATCATGACTGTCAGAGTAACAACGGAAAAAGGTATAAAAGAACTTGAATGCAGAATAAAGGGAAAAGTTTTAAAATCAAGCGAAAATTATTATAACCCCATTGCGCCCGGAGACTGGGTAAATATCGAATGGCAGAAAGAGGAAAATACGGCGATGATTCTTTCTGTTGAAGACAGGCGGAATCTTTTCAGGCGCTTTAACCAAAAAGAATCGCTTAGCCAGTTTCTTGCGGCAAATGTTGATCTTGTGCTTAGCGTCTGCACTGCGATCTCTCCTCCTTTCAGGCCGCGTTTTCTTGACCGTGTTCTTGTACAGGCTGATATTGAAGGAATGGAAGCGGTTATTATCTGCAATAAAATTGATCTTGAATATGACGATATTAATGTTGACGAACGGCTTGAAGATTTTAAACGTATCGGCTATAAGGTAATTACCGTATCCGCAAAGACAGGCGAAGGTCTTGAAGCGCTTCGCTGCGAAATAGAAGGAAAAACTTCCGTCTTGACAGGACAATCAGGAGTTGGAAAATCCAGCATCATAAATGCGTTAAAACCCGATGTAAATATCAGGGAAGGCGCTATTAACGAAAAATACAATCGCGGGGTTCATACAACTACAATGTCATTTATTGTAGACATTAATGCTTCAACACGCCTTATTGATACTCCGGGCGTACGGCTTTTTATACCGGACGGAATAAAAGCGGAAGAACTTATTTATAACATGAGAGAATTTGCTCCTCTTGCAGGGAAGTGCAGTTACGGTCTTTCATGTTCGCATAAAACAGAAGCCGGCTGCAAAATAATGGAAGCGGTAAACGCGGGCGTCATTCATGAGGATCGTTATGAAAGCTTCCTGCGCATACGCGAAGACATTGAAGGAAACATCAGTGATTATTGACAAGAGTCTACTGACAGAAAAAACTTTAACTCTTCTTGAATACCCTCAAATTATGGAAAGTGTCGCATCACATTCCGTCAGCGAAGAAGCCGCCGTAAAAATAAAAAAAGAAAAACCTTTCTTTACAGACGGCGTACAAACTTTAAAAGCAAAAGTAAATGCGATTTATACACTGATAAAATCAAGCGAAGATGAACCGCGGGCATGGCTTCCGTCAATCGCCTTCTTGCTTCCGAAAATTGAGACAGAAGGTACTGTTCTTGATTTGGACGAAGTTTTTGCGATCGCCCTTTTTATTGAATGTTCAAACGATTTAAAAAACTGGATTGTTAAAGAACGTACCGGTTTTACCGAACAGGAGACGGACGGCAGAAATGATCTATTGGAAATGCTGGGCGTTCTTCCTGACTGTTCTTCCGTATCGGCGGAAATATTCAAAATAATCGACAGGGAAGGAAAACTCCGCGATATTCCCGTATTACGCGCCATTAAAAGACGTATTGAAAGTCTTGAAAAAGAATTAAGAGCGACAGTCTCCAATTATACATCGGATGATGAGTACAGGCGTATGCTGCAATCGTCGCTTCCTTCGCAGAGGGACGGACGCGCGGTGCTTGCGGTTAAGGCGAATTTCCGCGGACGAATTCGCGGAATTGTACATGAGGTGTCTTCAAGCGGGCAGACTGTCTTTATAGAGCCGCTTGACGCTGTGGAAAAAAACAATGATATTCTCGTGGAAAAACGGAATTTAGACGCTGAAATTCAGAAAATACTGCGTGAATTAACGGAAAAAATTTCGCTGCGCGCGGAAGAACTAAAAACGTTTTATATAACGATAATAGAGCTTGAATGTTTAAGGGCAAGGGCAAGGTATTCTTCCGCTACAAAGGGGCATTTCGCAAAGAACACTGATGAAACAGGAGAATGTCTTGTTTTAAAAAAGGCGCGCCATCCCCTGCTTAAAAAAGCGGTTCCGATAAATATCGAAATGAATAACGGCACACGTACATTGATAATCACAGGTCCTAACACCGGCGGGAAAACTGTCGCTTTAAAGACGCTGGGGCTTTTATCCATGATGAACCAGAGTGGTCTCGCTCTTCCGCTTGAAGAAGGAAGCTGCCTGCCTGTTTTTGACGGAGTATTTGCGGACATCGGCGATGAACAGTCTATAGATCAATCTCTTTCTACATTTTCCGCCCACATAACAACTATTTCCGCTATAACAGCTTACGCGACGGAAAAATCACTTGTTCTCCTTGACGAACTCGGTTCAGGAACAGACCCGGAAGAAGGCGGCGCAATCGCAATGGCAATACTGGATTATTTAATCAAAAAAAACACGCGAATGATTATTACAACACACCACGGAGTATTGAAAAATTACGGTTATACAAGGCAGGGTGTAGAAAACGCCTCTGTTGAATTTAACGCGCAGACGCTTTCACCTACTTATAAAATAATCAACGGGATTCCGGGAGAAAGCAGGGCTCTTGATATAGCCGCCGCAAACGGTCTTGACAGCAGTATTGTGGAAAAAGCGAGAAATTATATTGATAAAGAAAAGTCCGATATTTCCGCATTGATAAGGGGTCTTGAACAGAAACAAAAAGAACTTGCGGGGCTTGAGCATAAAAGCACAGTTGAACAAACAAGGTTAAAAGAAGAAAAACGAAAAGCTGATTTAAAAGAATTGCAGTTAAGGCAGAAAGAAGCCGAACTAAAGCGCGATTCTGTCGGGAAGCTTTCATCTTTATTAAAGGAAAGCCGGAAAACGCTGGAAAATCTTGTCCGTGAGCTGAAGGAAGGCGGAGCAGATCGCGAAAAAACCCTTAAAGTAAAGGAATTCCTGACTGAACTTGCGCGTAACGTTGAAAATGAAAGTTCCGCTCTTGACGAAGAAGAGCGCGCAATTACGGAACAGCTGCGGAACAATGAAAATGAAACAGATTCAGTCTTTGCTCCTGACATGGAAGTCTTTGCGGGCTCTTCAAAACAGCGCGGCGTAATTATACGCAAAGACAAGAAAGGTTCTGCCGGAAATTCGTGGATAGTAAAAATAGGTTCCATAAAAATGAGTTTTCCGGAAAAAGATTTAATCCCGGTATTAGATTCAAAAATAAATAAAACAGCGTCATGGGACGCGGAATACGGTTCATCCGCCGCCGCTGTTTTTGAACTTAAATTAATCGGAATGAGGCTTGAGGACGCTAAAGACGCACTTCGCCGTCAAATTGAGGCCGCTTTACTTTCCGGGCTAAAGACATTCGCCGTTATTCACGGAAAGGGTTCCGGTATTCTGCAAAAAGGGATACATGATTATTTAAAAGATGATCCCGCGATAGCGGATTATTACTTTGCCCGCCCCGAACTCGGCGGCTTCGGCAGAACAGAAGTAGTATTAAAATAACTAAAGGCTGTCTATAATGTGGACACATTATAGACAGCCTACTACTAATATAACCTAATCAACAAACGGTTCATCGCTCTCCATAAAATCGGGGATTATATAGACAAGAGCGCCCGAGCGGCGCACGCGCAATTCGGCAAAACCTTTGGAAACCATAGCATCAAGATCTCTTTTCGCTTCTTCCACAGTGATATTCGCGGCAAGCGCCGTTTCACTCGCTGTAAGAACACCCCTGTTTGATTTCGCCAGTTTTAGAATTGCGTGCTCAACAGATTCTTTTACACGAACGATTTTAGTTTCACCATCGTTAACGTTACGCCATTTAGGCTTGCCGTAACGGTCAAACTGACTGCTGTTATCTAAAATAGCCTGACGGATATTTGCTTCTCTTACCTGACTGGGTAAAGTAAAAAAATCAAAAACAGAACCAACCATACCAAGCCCGCATGTACACATCCACAGTACCCCTGTAGGAATTTTTCCAAGATAAAAACGGTGAAAGCCCAAAGCGCCGCAGCCGCCTATCAGCCAGAGAAGGTAAGCTAAGCCGGTACTATACATAATTTAAAGATAAAATTTTATGAGTAATTAGTCAACGAAACAATTTTGCGTACTTTCTGCAAAAAGGGCCGGTTTCCCGGCCCGATAATTATTGTACTCTTGTTAAAGTAAACTTGGAGAATGTAAGAGTAATTTCCTGTGTTGCGCCTTGTGTATCAAAAACAATTGAATTAGCTCTGTTTTCCGTACCGGTTGCTCCTGTAGTTGTTGTAAAAGTAAACTTTTTGGTAATCTCAGTATTTGCAGGAATTGCCTCTTCAATTTTTTCCCAATCTGAAAGTTCTTGCCACCATTTTGCTTTTTCGGAACCGTCAACAATCGCAATATCCAGACCTGTAAACGCCCTGTTTGATTTAAACGTTATTTCAAGCTCGTATTTTTCTCCGACTTTAATCTGTTGACGGTTAAATAACCAGTTTGCGGCTACTACACCTTGATGACCCGGACTATATTGGTTTTTCGGCAATTTCAACTGATAATTTGCCGGTGCGTTTGCTGTCCAGACCTGCGCTCCGGCAGTTCCAATACCTATTACCAGCAATGCCGATAATACCATCCATAATTTTTTCATAGAATACCTCCTCATTTAGTCATAAGACTGAAATTTATAAAAAGGGTCGGTTACCAGACCCCAATTATTACTTTACTCTCGTTACAGTAAACTTGGAGAATGTAAGAGTAACGGTAGCATCCTTTGGAGAGCCTATTGTAGTAAAAGTGATTGAGTTAGCATCGTTTGATCCTGCAGTTGCTCCTTTTAACGTAGTAAAAGTTAATTTTTTGTTGATCTCAGTATCTTTAGGTATAGTTCCTTCAATTTCATTATATTCAGTAAGTTCCATCCACCATTTTGGTTCAGCCGTTTCAGAACCGTCAACTATTACAACCTGCAAGTCTTTAAATTCCCTGTTTGATTTAAAAGTTAGTTCCACTTCGTATGTTTCTCCGGCTTTTATCCGGTTTCCTTTAAATACCCAAGATCCCTTTACTACAGCTATATTACCGGGAGACCATTGATTTTTTGCAAGTTTAATTGAATAAGATGAGGGCGCGTCAGTTGTCCAAACTTGAGCTCTGGCAGTTCCAATACCAATTACCAGTAATACCGATAAAACCATCCATAATTTTTTCATGGAATACCTCCTCTGTGATATACAAAAAACCACTCCAAACCGAGCCGGACAACGTCCGGCTGCTTATTATGTGGAAAGATTAATTATAACACTAAAATATATATCTGTCAAAAAAAATTAATTTTTTATTTCTCTTATGTCCTTGTTATAACTCTACCTAATGCTTTCTGAGATTTTCTTCCAAATACAACGAGGATCAACAGGGTAATAAAGAAAGGCAGCATGTTTAACATATCCCGGGAAATGAGTTGAAACCCCATTATGTCGGTGACATTCACGGTAAGACTGAAAAAAATACCAATTATAAAACAAAACACAAAAATACCCGGCAGACGGCGTCCGAAGGAAACTGCGGCAAGAGCTATGAATCCCTTTCCGCTGACGGTGTTAACGGTAAATTGATTATATTGGGTCAGCACTATACAGGCTCCGGCAAGGCCTGCAAGAAGGCCTGAGAGCAAGACGGCGGTATATTGCATTTTGTTTACGTTTACTCCGGTATGCGCGGCAGCCTGCGGGTTTTCACCTGCGGCGTGAAGACGCTGCCCCCAAGGACGTTTGTACAGGAGGAACCATACAGCCGCTAAAACAGCGAGCGCGATTATTATTGTAGGATAAATTCCGAAAAGCCCTTGCTTCATTCCCATGCTGTAATTTCTGCTGCGATCCATGCGGAATATCAACTGGCAGATAAATACAGCCGCGCCGTTGGAAAGAAGATTTATTCCCGTTCCCGAAATTATCTCGTCCGCTTTTAATGTAACACACGCAAAAGCATGAAAAAATGAGAAAACACCGCTTGAAACAGCGGCAAGTAACAGCGCAAGCGGTATTGAAAAACCTGTTTTTGTTTCCAAAATAAAATGGCTTGTTGCCGCAGTCATTGCGCCAATGGTCATAAGCCCTTCAATAGCGATATTCACAATTCCCGAACGTTGACAGATCATACCCCCTGCCGCCGCTATGAGTATCGGAGAGGCAATCATCAAGGCTGAAGGAATTGTTGTAACCAAGAATTGAAAATATTCCATCAGTTAACCTCTTTCAATCGCAGTTTTTTCATACGCCATTCAATAAACATTTGTAATACCGATTTTAAAGGTAAAAATACCACTGTAAGAGCCATAATTATTGATATAATTTCACTTGGTATCTGACGCGCCTGCATCAACGGCTGCGCTGATTTTAACATTCCAAAAAGCAGGCCTATAACGGCAATCCCAACTCCTGTACAATTTCCGCCGAGAGCCGCAGCAATTCCGTCAAAACCGTAATTGTCAAACGCTGACAATATGTGCGCGTTACTGAATAAACCTAAAGAGACACAGGCCCCGGCAAGGCCTGCAAAGGAGCCTGCGATCATCATGGTGGCGGTAATTTTTATTTTAACGCCGGCAGCGGCATATTGGGATGTAATGATTCGGTAAACAACAACGGCGGCGATAGTAAAAAAAAGGCCGTAATTTAGCCGTGAGTTATTTGTCAAAAAAGAAAGTATGGCGCTTGAAAGAGACGCCGTTACGGGAAATTCAACAATCCTGAAAGTATTGGCCCCGAATATTCTCATTGTTATGATTCGGTGCAGATAAAGCGCTGTATAATTCAGCATTATTGTTGCAATTATTTCCGACACTTTAAAACGCGCTTTTAAAAAACCGGCAATTCCCGCCCATGCGGCGCCCGCGATCATTGCCGCGCAGACTGCGGCAAAAAGATGTAAAACGGGAACCGGCGGAAAAAAAGCCGCAGTAATTTGCGCGGCGGTAAGGCCCGCAATGTACTGACCTTCCGCGCCGAAATTAAAAAGCCCTGAACGTAAAGCAAATCCCATACTCAGAGCGCACAGGATAAGCGGGGTTGAAGCGGCAAGCCACTCGCCTGTATAACGTATATTCCACGTGCCGCGCCGTGAATCAAACCCTGAGACAACCTGCAAAAAAGCCTGATACATTTCTGAGGGATTCTTTCGTATTAAATAAAGGATTAATGTCGCGGTTAAAAATGCGAGAATTACAGCAATAGCAGGTACAACCCGCGAAGACGCTGTGAACATATCAATAACGCGAAACGCAGCCTTTGTTTCATGGGCATTATTGAGGTCTTGATTTTCCTGTTTATTTTCTATATTCGTCAATGGTTATTAAAATTAAAGCTCCCTCCGTAGTTTTAATTGGGCACACACGGATTCGAACCGCGGACATCTTGCGTGTAAAGCAAGCACTCTAACCAGCTGAGTTATGCGCCCCTAAAATACCTGACCAAACGGCTGATTGCAGACAACCGACAGTAAGCGGCTGATGGGAGTCGAACCCACGTCTCCAGCTTGGAAGGCTGGGGTAATAGCCGTTATACGACAGCCGCAAAATACCGCTTATATACTCTATAAAATACAGAATTTTGTCAAGAACCCGAATCCTTACTTATTTAAAAAAATGGGAGTCGGCCTTCATTACAAAAGCAAGTATTTTTGCGGCTGCTTCCCAGCACCAGGGCGGAATAAAATCGCCGGGTTTAGCGGTTGAGTCAAGCAGGGACGCAAGAGCGGAGTCCTCTATCACGGCAATTCCTGATTTCTGCGCAATGGCAATAATTTGTTCAGCTTCCCTTCCTCTCCCCGATGCCAGCAATACGGGAGCGGGGTCATTCTTTGAGTAACCGATTGCTGAGGCGATTTTTCTCTTTGCCATTACACAGCCTCGTTTATGGAACAAAATAATTCGTTTCTGCTGCCGGACTCCTGCGGGAATAAATAATTACCCTCTATTACAGATACACGTTCAACAGGAATATTCAAAAGAGCGGAAAGCTCGCGCCGAAGCCGATGTTTGGCTTTAGGTGAAAGTTCAGGCTGCATGTAAATATTAAGAGTGTTTATTTTCCCGTCTGCCGCTTCCAATGTAAAGATTGAGTGTTTTTCCGCATCGCCTGTTTCTGTGATGTCCAGTGTCATTAAGGAAATATGGTTAAGTGTTTCAAGTAAAATTCTGAGCGACACCCGGTAATTCCGTCCGTTCTCATTTATTTCAAAAGGAAGCACAATCCAGCGCTGATTATCCTTGCCCGGCAGTCTGTTCAATATGTATAACAGCGGATTTTTTTCGGCAGATTCAAGGGCGATTTTTTTTAGAGTATTGCCGTTTACGGAAACAGAATTAAAGTCTTCATTTTTATTATTTTGTTCATCTTGTTTTTTATTTCGCCGCCTGTCATGGCTATTTGCGTCCCGGCGTTTTTCCATATCGGGATCTATTGCATTTGCGTATAACTCAAGTCCTTTAGCTTCAAGTTCCGCACCCTTGCTTTCAGCGGCTGCGGCAGCCAATGAAAATGTAAACTTATTTTTTTCAGTTAATATAGAATTACCTGTGTTTTCCGTTATTTCCTGTTTTAGAAGTTCAGTTTGAGTTATTACGGATTTCATTGTTTCATTTTGAGATGCCGCTGTACTTTGCGGCGTAAATGCCTGACGGCGGATTGCCGTTAAAATTTCATGTTTTAACGGTAAAGAAAAAAAACGCGCAAATAAAATAATGGACGCCGATAGTTTATCAACAGGAAGTTTTGCGGAAGAAATTAAAGACGAGATTGAAGGAACGGCGCTGTTAGCAGCGGAAGATTTAAGTTGTACAGGCTGAGTTTTCGCTGCCTTTACCTGCGCAGGAGTCTGCGGTACAGTACTTTTTCCCTGTACGTTCTTTACAGATCTTTCGTGCGCAGTTTTTCCGGCAGGATCGCCTGAAGTTTTTTGAATATGCAAAATTTGTTTTTCTCCCGTGTTTTTTCCAGTATCATGTCAACAATTTGCGCAGGCGTTATATTATCGGTTTTAATTATTAAGTCAGCGAAACTGTAATCATCTGTGTTAATATTATAAATACGCATATAGCGATCCTGATCCTGCCTGTCGCGTTCGGCGGTAAAGGACGCTACATCTTCAATGCTGCCGCCTTCTCTTTTCACTATACGCTGAGCTCTTACAAGCGGACTTGCGTCAAGGTATATTCTTAAATCCGCTTCATTAAGCATCCAGATCGCAAGACGCGAACCAAGTACGCAGCCGCCTCCTTCACGTGCAAGCATTACCTGTCTTGTATCCACTTCCCTGTCCCAGGAGTCGTCTTTCGAGGCCAGTTCCAGTAATTTTTTAAATTCGATTCCTCGTTCCTGAGCAAGAGCGCGAAACGTAAAATTTATAAAGCGCAAATTCAAGGTTTCCGCAGTCATTTTACTGACAGTAGTATTTCCGCAGCCGCTTTTTCCGGAAATTGCGATTTTGATGTCCTTTTTCATAACTTTCCTCCCATGTCATTCGACATTCCTGAGCTGTTCCCTTATATTTTCAAGAGCTTCCTTCATACTGACAACTTCATTGCTTACTTCAATAACCGCGCTTTTGGAACCAATAGTATTTATCTCTCTGTTTATCTCCTGACACAAAAAATCCAGTTTTTTACCCGGTTTTGTATTTTTCTTTATTTCCGCTCTGAATTCATTTAAATGAGAATTAAGCCGCGATATTTCTTCGGAAATAGTGTATTTTAACAAAAGCGACGCTGTTTCAGATAACACTTTGTTTTCATCAACCTGACTGCCCAATAATTCGCTAAAACGCGACTTAATATTTTCTTTTATCGTATTTTCAATAACAGGAGCAAAAGAAGCGGTAATTTTCACTGAACACTCAATTATTTCCAGATGTTTAAGTATATCTTCTTCCGTGTGTTTTCCCTCTCTTTCCCGTTCACAGCAGAAAGTTTTAAGCGCTTCCTGAAGAAGAGGTTCTAACTCACGCCAGCAGCGCTCATCATCGCGATTTCTTTCAACTTCAAGAACACCTTCCATCCCAAGCATTAACGAGAGATTAGGTCTTTCTTCGATGCCAAGCTCGTCCTTTAAAACATTGATTGCGTTATAATATGCTTTAGCCGCAATTATATTAACATTAATTTTGACAGGCGCGTTATGTTCATGAATATGCACATGAATTTCTATCTTTCCCCTGCCGCAGACAGAAGAAACAAGGCTGCGGATTTTCATTTCCAGCGCAGAAAGCCATGACGGCAGATTTACATATATTTCCAGATAACGGTTGTTATAACCCTTTATTTCGACAGAAGCCGATAAATTTTCTCCGTTTTTTTCACAATACGCGTAACCTGTCATGCTAATCATGATGAACCTCCGCACCGGAAGTCATTTTAAAATGGGTAAAAAGTTTCTCGCCGAGAGGCCAGTTGTTTCCTGCTCCAAGCGTGATAAAAATGTCTCCGCTTTTTAATATATCGCATAACGGAGCAAAGGCATCGTCAGGTTCGTCAATATAATATGTTTCTCCGCTTCTTACAGCAGAAGTTTTTTCAAAAAGAGTTCTTCCGTCAACGCCGCCTTTGTAATTTTCTCTTGCGGACGCGTAGATTTTATGTAAAAAAAGAATATCCGCATCGTCAAAAGCGGAAGCAAATTCATTGATAAGGGCGGATGTCCGCGTGTAGGTATGTGACATAAAACTAACAACCAGCCTGCATGAAGGATAAAAACTTTTTATGCCGGCAAGCGTTGTTTTAATAGCTGTAGGATGATGACCGTAATCATCAATAAAAAGAATCCCCCCGGCTTTACCTAAAATTTCACATCTTCGTTTTGTACTCTTAAAATTGTCAAGCGCGTTTTTTATGGATTTGATTTTTTCTACATCAGGGAAAGTGTTCACTTTTGCCGCTGTGAATTCTTCCCTTGCCAATGATACTGTAAGGGCAATTGCCGCGGCGGCGTTTAACGCCTCGTGCCGTCCGGGTATTCGTATTGAAAAAGCTTCCGGAATTCCGGCAAGTGTAAAAAAGGCACTTCCGTTATCTACGTTATACGAAACTATGTTATAATCGCCGTCTGCAGTAAAACCATAAGGGATTAATTCTACCCCGCGGTTTTCTTTTTCTATTATTTGTGCAACTTCGCTTGCTCCTCTGTCATCGGCACAGTAGATAAGCTGCCCTCTTTCAGGAAGTAATCTGCAGTATTCAGCAAACGCATCGCGGATTGATTCATAACTGTCAAAATAATCTTGATGATCCCATTCTACGGCAGTCAGTATTATGCGCTTTGGCCGGAACGATAAAAAATTCTTCTGATATTCGCATGTTTCAGCAATAAAGTATTTGTTTCCGATAGTGAGCGTTGATCTTCCGTTAAAGTCCAATGCGGCGCTGCCTGTGAGTATTTGAGCCGGAACTCCTGCAGCGCGCATCAAAATGCCGCATATCGCCGTTGTAGTGGTTTTTCCGTGAACGCCGCAGACTCCGGTAGAATCAAACCTTGC
>JAITFK010000096.1 GCA_031281555.1 Treponema sp.
GCATACCACCCTGTATCATCGCTAATCGTATTTCCCGTGTTATACGCTGTTGTTGTTCCGGCGCGGCAAGCATATTCCCACTGCGCCTCGGTCGGCAAACGATAACCGTTGGAACCTTCTACAATCTGCATAGCGTTCCATGTTGCGTTTTGGAATGTCAACGTTGGCACGTTCCCCCATGCCGCAGGATCGGTATTACCTCCAAGGCTGTATGCCGGGCGTAATCCTTCCTTTATGCTCAATCTGTTGCAGAATACTATAGCATCATACCAGCTTACACTTTCCACAGGCCGTTTGCCTTGAGTTTCACCTGCTAGCGGGAAGGTAAAAAAGCTGGGATTACTTCCCATCACCGCCTGATACTGCTCCTGCGTCACCTCATACTTGCTCATTTTAAAACCGCTAAGCGTTACAGAATGTTGTGTTTCATCCGCTCCCTCGGGTTCCCTGTCCGGTTCACTTGCGGGACTGCCCATTATAAAGGTCCCGGCGGGTATCGAAACCATTACAATCCCTGTAGGGCTTGTAGTTTCGGTCCCTGCAGGGCTTGTAGTTTCGTCCTCTGCAGGGCTTGTAGTAGCTTTGTCCCCTGCAGGGCTTGTAGTAGTTTTGTCGCCGCCACCCTGAGCAAAACAAGGTGTCGTTGATAGCGTGAATGCCGTAAGAATGGCAATAACCCATAGTTTGTTTTTCATCTTAAAACTCCTTCTTGTTATATATGAAAAAGCCTTAATTAAAGGCGTTCTTCCAATTCTTTTCTATTTATAGTATATTTTTATATATCATTGTTTTTTCTATTTGTGACCTAGAATGGGTTCGAATTCGTACAAAAAGGTGAAAAAAGAATGGGGTCCAGGTTATTTATTTACTTTTTAATCGTTTTTTCGGCTCTTACGGCGCCCGCGGAGGCGCAGGAGCGGGAAAATAACAGGTTTTATGTTGATTTGCAGAAATATCCGCTTTTTTTTAAGGTCGGTTTTAACCATTCCGACGCCGTTTCTCCCGATTTACAGGACGGCTCATGGCAGGTAAAAGAACAATGGTACGGCGCGGTTATACGCAGGCTTGGGTTACCGGAAATACCGAAACGTATCTTTTTGTGGCCGTGGGGAAAGCCGGAGCGGGAATGGACTTTTGCGGTTCCCTTTACAATGGATGCCCCCTTATCGGACGATGAAATGCCCGTAATCCCGTGTTTATATTTAGCATCAATCGGCATCAACTGGGAGATATACCTGAACGGGACTCCAATCAAAAAAGAAATGCACATGGCAAACGGGCGTATCACGGAACAGCACTACGAGCGTGATGTAATCGTTCCCATAAACAGCAATCTTCTGCAAAAAGGCAGGAATATTCTTGTGTTCCGCATTGTCGGAGATCCAACAGATTATACAACCGGTTTTACATATAAATCACCCTATTATATTTCTGAATATGATTATGTAATGCGTAAGAATAACGAAACTGCTAAAATAATTTTAATTTCAATACTTGCCATATTGGGGATATACCACTTCCTGTTTTTTGCCATTTTCCGTGAAAACCGATACAGCTTAGCATGCGGATTTTTTACTCTTGAAATGAGTTTGTATTATTTATTGCGGACACACTGGATACACCAATTAATCCCCAATACCGCTGTGGTGGTCAAGCTGGAATACTTTACGGTTTATTTCATTATACTGGCTCTTATGGTTTATACGGACAGCCTTTGCAACGGCCTTTATTCAAAAAAGCGTTATTCTATTATAACAAAAATATATGGCGTTTTTTGTTCGATTCTGGCGGTAACCAATTTGTTGTTTTCGCGGACTTACGGAAGCGAAGCGGCGGCAGTCTGGCAGATTGTAAGTGTTATTGCGTTGGTGTGGATCTATATACATAACATTATTTTTCCGTTTACCCGTGAATTGAAAAAAGGCAAGAAATTCACCGATACATTGGTTAATACATATCCGGGGAATCTGTTGTTTGCCGTTACCATTGTCATTCTAACCGGAGCCTTTGATCTTATTAATTCCCTTGCTTTTCATTATTCGCTGGCTTTAACAAGTTACGGTATGGTTGTCTTCGCGCTGTCGATTACATTTATGTTATTCCGAATGTCCGTATTAAAAAACAGGGAACTTAAAGAAAAAAGCGCTCTGCTGGAAAGCGCGGCTAACCCGGCGTCCATGCGTGAAAAAGTATTTGTTTCATTCGGTTTAACGGAACGTGAAAGAGAAATTGCCCGCCTAATGGTAGAAGGCCTTGATAACAAGGATATCGGCGAGCGTCTTTTTGTTTCCAGCAGTACCATAGCGTTCCATGTAACAAACATTTTCCGCAAATTCGGCATTATCGACGGCAAGAACAAGGGACGCGCTGTATTTTTGGCAAAGTTGTTAAACTAATAATATTTTGTTAACGTTATGATCGCTTTTTACTTTTTTCTCTTGCAGCGATGCTTTTCCCCAGTTCTTTCAATGCCTCTTTAAAACCTTCATCTTTTATAGCGTCATAACCCCGTACGGTCGGCTCAACATCAGCTTGTTCCGTATCAAAAAGTTCTTCTGCTTCTTCTGCATCAGATGTTTCAGCTTTTTGAGATTCCCCTTTACCCAGCATCAAAGATATTCCCGAAATATTAAGGTCCGGAAAACGTCTGCGGAAATCATTTAACAGTTTGCTTTGTTTTGTTTGTAATATCTGCTTCCAGCCGGGATGATCCATTTCAACTAACAGAATACCTCTGTCAAGATCTTTAATTCGGGAATGCGCCGCAGCTGAAGCAATTCCGTTTTTTTCGGTTATGTCCGTCCATGAATCAAAAAGCTTTGAGGCTCCTTCGGCTTTTTTCATAAATTGCTCGTCAAAGAGCGCTGAAAGGATACTGCCTGCCGTTTTCATTTTAAAAGCTTACCGGAATTAACTCTGTAAATCAACGTGTCTTCCTTACAGTAACGTTGATATGGTTCTTCCGGCAAAAATGTGTAAAAAGCCTGATCGTATGCCGGCATTACAGAAAGAAATCTGCGCCGTTTTTCACCGTCCATTTCAAGAAGGACATCGTCGAGCAGGAGTATTGGATTTTGACCTGTCACCTCGGAAAAACGGCGAGCCTGGGCCGTTCGCAGAAGCAGCGCCAAAAGCCGCCGCTGGCCTGTTGACGCTTTTCCCGTAAATTCAGCGCCGTTATGTGCAAACACGTAGCGGTCGCGGTGCGGACCTGAAAGCGAGAGGCCTGCGGCCATATCCGTTGATCGCCGCTCTCTTAAATAATCAATAATTTCTTTTTCGCTTTTCCATGATTGAATATACTGTACATTAATGCCTGATATTCCCGCTACATCTTCGTACAATGTTGTAAAAACGTCAGAAAATTGTCCGGACGCAATTTCTCTTTTTTCCATCAATTTTTGTCCGTATACGGCAAATTGAGGATCAAGCGCGTCCAAAACCTGTTCTATACTGTCATTGTTTCTGCTATTAACATAATTTTTAAGTATAGAATTCCGTGATTTTAACACCCTTCGGAAACGGCGAAAATCTTCAAGATAGACAGGATCGTAGAGGCTCAAAGTCTGATCAAAAAACCATCGCCGTCTTTCAGGGCTGCCTGAAACAAATTCCATATCTTCGTGGCAAAAAACTATGCTCGGAGCAATGGAAAGAAGCTCTTTACGGTCTTCCGAATGCTTTTTGTTGATAAAAACGGACTTTTTGCCTTTTTCAAATTTTACAAGGATTTCATCATTTACGGACTGTGTAATTTTAACTTCAGCGCAAAAATCCTTCTCTCCGTTACGTGCTAATTCATTGTCGCTTACTTTGCGGAAAGAAGAGGCGTAAGCGCAAAAATAAAGAGCTTCCAGAAAATTTGTTTTGCCCTGACCGTTTTCTCCCACAAGGAAAACATCTTTTGCGTCTGTAAAAATTTCCGTATCGGCAAGGTTACGAAAAGCCGCTGTTCTGAGAGACGAAAAAAGCATTACGACTGCATCGGCATTATAATATGGAAAAAGTCCTTTGAGGGAACAGGCTCAATAGTTATTGCCTTTATTGCGCTGCTGAAACGAATTTTTACTTCGTCCTCTGTCATAACTTTGAAAGGTTCCTCAAGATAACGGTAATTAAGGGCAATTGTTATTTCATCGCCGTTATACTTGCACGGAATTTCGTCTTCTACTGTCCCTATTTCGCTCTCTTCCGAATAAACCGCCATTTTGCCCGATGATATCCCAAGGAAAATTCTATGAGATTTTTTTTCTACCATAAGCGAAACACGTCTTAAAGCATTGAACATTTCATCACGCTTTACCGAAAGAGAGAATTCCTGATTTTCCGGAATTACCTTCTTGTAATTTGGGAACGTTCCTTCTATCAAAACGGAAGAAAATTGATAAGATGCAAAATTAATAAATATCATTTTATCATTAACAGAAATATTTATAATTCCCTCATCACCTGATCTTCTCAGTACTGTGCTTAAGATTTTAGGAGGAATTATAACACCGGAAAAATCATTTATATTTTTTCCGGCTGGTTTGGATATATATGCAAGCCGTCTTCCGTCTGTGGATACCATATTTATGCTGTCTCCGCTTTTTTCCATAAATACGCCGTTCATAAAATAACGAGTTTCATCATCAGAAACAGCGAATACGCTTTGCTGTATCATTTCTCTGAAATCTTTAATAGGTATTTCAAAAAAAGACGAAGTAGAAACTGGAAATTCGGGAAATTTTTCAGAAGCCATACTTTTTAGTTTATATTCAGGTTTTTTTTGCGCAGTTGGTTTAATAATTATAACATTTTCTTTTTGTGAAAATTCAATTTCATCATAGGGAAAAGTACTTATAATTCCGAGAAATTTCTCTCCGTAAACAGTAGTGGCTCCCGGTTCAATAACATTAACAGGAATTTCAGTTTGAAAATTAACCTTCATATCTTTTGCTTTAATTACCAAGCGGTCTTTATCAGCTTCAATGTAAATATTGGATAAAATCAAAATAGCGTTTTTTGAGGAAATAATTTCCTGAGCTATGGAAATTTCCTTAAAAAGAACCTCTTTACTGCAAGTGAATTTCATATTTATACCTCCCTTAATATATATTAAATTTATATATATTAATAACAATAATAATAAGCAGTCGGAAATGTGGAAAACTCACTTAATTCCTTATCTGCTATATAATTATGAATTCACAAATTCATGGATAATTATTCATGAATTTATATGATTTTCACAAGTATTTATTTATCCACAATATAATAACATCTTTTCTAGTATTTTGCACTGAATTCCTTTATTAATCTCTTTAAATTTTCTATTGTAGAGTTAAGAGTTGGATCTGTAAGTAATTTACCTTTTATTTTTCCAATTGAGTGCATAACTGTGGTATGATCTTTGCCGCCAAAATCTTGTCCTATTTCTGTTGTTGAATAATCCGTCATTTCTTTACCTATAAACATTGCAAGCTGTCGGGCAAAAACAATATTTTGAGTTTTTTTTCTACCTTTTAAATCATTCGGAGTGAGAGAAAAATAATCTGATACTACACGGATTATATTATCCATAGAAAAATTTGCCTGTCTTGAAGCGTTAAAAGTGTCTTTTAATCGTTGTTGGGCTATTTCTAGAGTTATAGGTTTTCCCATAAGTTCCATATAAGCAATAAGAGTATTAAGAGCAGCAATAAGGTCTCGAATATTTGAAGAAATATTTTTACTCACATAATCAATTACTTCATTGGAAATATCCGCTTTTCTGTTTTCCGCCGTTGATTTTAAAATTGCATAGCGTACTTCATATCGAGGCGGTTGGAGATCAACTCTTATACCTTGTTCAAAACGTGAAAGCAGCCGTTCAGAGAATTTTTTCAACTCAGAAGGCGGACGATCACAAGTAAAAACAAGCTGCTTTTTAGCGCTTACCAATGCGTTAAAAGTGTGAAATAACTCCTCCTGAACGCCAGGTTTATCAGTTAAAATTTGAATATCGTCAATTAGAAGTACATCTGTATTCCGGTACTTATTTTTAAACAAATTCATGGTATTTTGCCCATTTGCCTGCCTTGTTACTCTTTCCATATATTCGTTAAGAAAATTTTCTGAAGTAATATAAATAACCTCGTTTTCGGAATTTTCATACACACTATTGCCGATAGCTTGCATAAGGTGAGTTTTCCCAAGTCCTACTCCGCCGTAAATAAATAAGGGGTTATAAACTTTCCCGGGGTTTTTACTTATTGCTATGGCCGCATTTGCTGCAAAATTGTTGTTTTCCCCAATAATATAACTAGCAAAAGTTAAATCATCCTGCATTTGGGGATGTTTATCTCTCTTTTTTTTCGGTTTTGGAGGTTCCTGCACGGTAGAAGAGGTTTTTTCTCCACTACCTTGTATGGGAGGAGATAGATCTTGCCCGTTTCCTTCTGTTTTTCCTGTTATTTCGTACTCAAGTGTAATTTCACCGTTTGAAATCTGCGTTAATTTTGAATTTATTATATTTTGATAGCGGGATTTCACCTTATCCCGGTGAAAAGCAGAGGGAACACCTATAACGACGCTTGTTTTTCCGTCTTGTTTGTCAACCCGGGTATGCAGGTATTTCATATCTGAAAACCAGCCGCCGAATTCCTCCTCCCCTAGGTCATTCCGCAGTTGGATCAGGGTTTCATTCCAAAAACCCTCGTAATCCAAATCAGCCATTTTAAGCCCTTTAGCAATTTATCAACACGTTATCCACAAGGATAATTTAATATTAATAATATATACAATATTAATTTTGCACAAAATAAAAAATACTTTCGTAATATTTAAACAGTATAAAATAGCTAATTCCTTATCTGGTATATAATTAGCATATATACAAGGTATAAGCTTTTTTCCTCCTGCTCCTGTCTTTTTTACTTATTATCTGTATAGGATTTCCTCATAAGTTTTCCACAAGATATTCACCAGTACGGCTTTTCTCGTTTAAATCCTAAACAGACAAGAGATGATTATAACCACAATATGTATTTTTTTGCAATAGAATTTTATTTAAATTTTTTGAAAAATTAAGTGAGGACAATATGGCAATTACTTCTTCCCTTGACAATACTACTACACTGTGGTTAAGTAGGGTCTGTCCACAAAGTTGGTTACTTTGCGGACAGACCTTGCATTTTCTCGTCTGCCTACTTAATAAAGTATGCAGACTGCGAAAATGCTATTTTTTAAGGTAGCGTCTATGCGTCAATTTGAGGTTGTATCCCCGTTTGGGCCCGCAGGCGATCAGGGCGAAGCAATAGCCGCGTTAGCTGAAGGCATTAATGCGGGAGATAAATACCAAACCTTGCAAGGTGTTACAGGTTCGGGAAAAACTTTCACAATGGCGAAAATAATTGAAGCTGTGCAGATGCCTACCCTGATCGTCAGCCATAACAAGACGCTGTCAGCTCAGCTTTACCGAGAGTTTAAGGGTTTTTTCCCTAATAATGCGGTTGAGTATTTTGTTTCCTATTACGACTATTACCAGCCGGAAGCGTATGTTGCCAGCCGCGATTTGTATATAGAAAAAGACGCTTCCATAAACGATGAAATTGAACGTATGCGGCTCTCTGCGGCGCGAAGCATGATGGAACGTGAAGACGTAATCATCGTGGCGACTGTGTCGTGCATTTACGGCATGGTTACGCCGGATGTTTACAGAAAAATGACCGCTACCTTTTCAAAGGGCGAAACTGTCGATGTTGACGCATTGATCCGCCGCTTTGTGGAATTGCAATATGAACGCAACGACGCTGTCCTTGAACGTGGGCGTTTCCGCCGTAGGGGCGACACGCTTGAAATTTTCCCCGCTTACATGGAAGAAGCCTATCGTGTTGATCTTGACTGGGATCGTGTTGAACGAATACGGCGTTTTAATCCCGTCTCGGGGGAGATGCTTGAAGACCTTGACCGCGCTTTGATTTA
>JAITFK010000151.1 GCA_031281555.1 Treponema sp.
TCCCTGCCAGTCAAAATCATTATCAATTACAATACAACGCGGCTGGTGAGCAATATCATCTTCATAGGAATAAGTCAGATCACGGCCGGGCTGCGTAGGATCATAACCTGAACATTTACCGTAATCCCAATTGCTTATATCCGTAAGGGCTTTGGCATAAGGGTCAAGTAAAACCTTGTACGGGTTAAAACGCAGCCCTTTTTCAGGAAAATAAGGGCCGTCGGCACGGTAAAGATAACAGGTTCCGGCTCCCAATCCTCTGACAAAACAATGCCAAATATTTCCTGTTTTATTTCCCTTTTTATTAAGGGGAATCTCTTTCCATGAACTATTGGGATTTGTCGATTCAAAAACGATAAGTGTTACAGCCGCGGCATTTCTGGAAAAAACGGCAAAATTTACGCCGTCATTTACAAGCGACGCCCCAAGGGGCAGCGCTTTTCCGGAATCGACCACGATGTTGTCGAGGTACATAATATAATTATAATACTATTTTAAGGAAAGGTATGGAAAAAAACTATAAAGCGTAAATAATAATTTTAATAATTATTAGTCTATCTATTGACAATTTTTTTAAAAATGGTACATTATTCATATATGAATGAAATAGGTAAGCCGAATTTAAATCTACCCCCCCCCCCCCCATTACTTTTCTAAACACAGTAATAATCACCTCAAAGAAATAAATGTCCGTTGGGCGTTTTAAATAAAACAGAAAGACAGGAGTTTTTAATGAAAAGAAGAATTTTAACAGGATTAGCCGTAATCGTACTGGCAATCACAATGGTAATGGGCTGCGGCGGCGGTGGCGGTGGAGGAGGAGGGGAAGTCTCTACTCCAGAACTGGATAAGAATGTGAACCTCTTTGTTTCGAACAACGCCTCGGATATTAAAGAATTTAATTCGAGCAGGGGTTATACTGTTGCGAAAGACGTGAACGAAGCAAAGACAATTACTACAGCTTTTTTTGAAAACGGTGGACTTTTCTCGGGCCTTTTATCATCAACGCAACAATCCCCTAATATTCTTTATAGCAGCAGCTCGGCAAGCCGCGCTATACAAACAGAACCATTTCGACAAAATTTTGCCGAGGATGAACAGTATTTGAAAATCAGAGGTTATGTAGATGGAACTTTAAAGTATGAGGATGATAATAAAAAACCTTTTTATGTTGCGCTGAATGGAGAAGCTAAAGCCAGGATTGAAATTGAAGAAGGCTACAATAAAAATGATTATTTTGTAATCGGTGTTGTTGCAGGAGCAGTAAGGGCAAATAATATCACAATTAGAGAAGATATGGCTTCAGGTTCTGTAATATACGATATCAACGGAGCTATTAATATTGCTGATACTAGCTCTATACCAGGGAAATCGGTTAAATGTATTTTTTCCACCAAGAGTATTCTTAATCTTGGCAGCGGAACAGTTACAGTAAAGGTTTCTATTAAGGCTTACGGAAGTGGTAATAAATTTTTGGGTGAATATGACGAAAGTACAACGCAGAGTCTTAAGGATTTTATATAAGAATCACATATCAACCGGACTTGTAAGACAACTCGTAAATTTAAGGTGTAAACCTAAACAGTTGTTTTATAAGTCCGGTATTTTTTACATCCGGCGTCTAAATCATAGGCGCTGGTCTGAAAAATACCTTTTTAATTCGACCTACGTGACATCAACTTCAATACATTATACACTGTCATTTAACGGGGCAGATCAATTGGAAGGGTATTATGGGCTTCCGGTTTTGGCGAAGATATCAATTATCTTGTACAGACAGATCAGGTTTATAAGAAATTAATAAAAGAAATGTTTCCGTATATTCCCGTTGATGTACGATTTGATTATTAGACTTGTTCAACAACGCAAACCTTTGGTTCGAGGTTGGTTGTTTCACAAGTCAAGCCGTCCCGAAGAACGGCTGACATTAAATTTAAGTAAGACTCTTAAGAACCGTCTTAAAGAGTTTGCCTTTGGCATCGCTTCCTATTACCTTATCCATGGCTTTAAGAGCAGAACCTCCGCCGTTAAAAGAAACTCCGAATTTACTGTTTAAGGTTGTACCTAATTCGGAAGCTATGTCCGTTAGACCATTTTTATTTTCAGCGGAATTTGCTAAAGAAAGAGCCAGACTTGCGATAGATCCAAGATCCGTCCCCGAACCTGAGTTGCCTGCAATCGCCGCCGCCAGTCCTTCAATGCCTCCGGCGGCTTTATTAACTGTCCCTGCTTTGCCGGAAGAAATTAAAGAGCCTGCCAGACCAGTCAGGTTTGCCAACTTGGATTTTTCAAGAAGCCCCGATTTTACCGCAACAGAAGCAAGAGTTCCTATAATACCGGCAGTACCGCCGGTTTTATTACCTAACATAGCCGGAATAATCGCCGCCAAATTCAATCCGGGGATTGTTCCGTCTTTAGCTGCTTTTTCGCCTGTAAAACCCGCTGCTGCCGCCGCAATACCCGATAAAATATTTAATGCTGATGAACTCATATATACCTCCTTAAATAAAAATAAATAAAATCAGGGGATTTTTTTATGACAAATGAGTATCTGCAATAGTTTTAATTAAGTTTTTTTATCTTATATTGCCTGTATGAACGCAGGCCAGTTTTTTTTCAGCTTCTTTGGCGCAGCGTATTAAAAAGGCTGGATCTGTCGGCGGCGCATTCCAGCGGAAATCGGGGTGATAAGCTGTCAGGTGCCATGGGATTTTACTGTCAACACTTGCGATAAATTGCGCGGCAGCGTCCAATTCGTCAGCCGAGTCGTTAAGGTCCGGCACAACAAGAGTGGTAATTTCAATATGGACGCCCATTTTATACGCAAGCCTGATAAAATCCAGCACTGTATTTAAATCGCCTTTTAAACATTTTCTGTATGTTTCCTCATTAAAAGATTTTAAATCAATGTTGGCGGCATCTGTTAACTCAAGAATTTTTTCGGCGGCCTGTGCATTGGCGCATCCGTTGGTAACAAGAACATTTGCAATGCCGTGTTTGCGCGCAAGCGCCATACATTCAAGAACATATTCTATGTGAACTAACGGTTCCGAATATGTGTATGCGATTGACGGCGTATTTTGATTAAGAGCGGCGGATATTACAGCTTCCGGTTTTAACCATTTATTTTGGCTGTCAGGCTGTTCGGAAATATCTGTGTTTTGGGAGATGTGCCAATTCTGGCAAAAGGGGCAGTGCAGGTTACAGCCTAAAAACCCCAATGAAAGTATTTTAGAGCCGGGTTTAAAATGGTAGAGAGGTTTTTTTTCGATTGGATCAACAGCCAAAGCTGAGATAAACCCGTACAGCGGAATGATGCCCTTGCCGCCTTTATTGCCCCTGACTCCGCAGGAGCCAAAATGACTGTTTTTGATATTGCAATTATTCGGACAAAGATTGCAGATAACATTCCCGTCCTCTTCTTTCATGAACAGCGGAGTCATTTTGAAGCGGCTTGAGTATTACTGCCGTTCTGTGATTGCAGGATACGTTCCTTAATAGCTTTTATTTTGCCTGTAATTTGCGTAGGTTCGTTTACCTCAAAAGGTTCAATAATCATGCCGACAGCGCCGCGTTTAACCCAAAGTTTTACCATAGGGATGCCTTCTCCCGCTTCAGTTACTGCGGAAGGTACTTCATCAACAAAAAGTATATCCTCAAGTTTAAATTCCAGAGCAGCCGGTTCTGCGCTTAACGGATCATATACAAGAATGAGTTTATTTTTATCAGACGGATGTACTCTTGGGTATCCGGTAAAGGGAACGCCGTCCATTGGCTGGCCTTTTGAAAATTTTGCAATACTGCTTAACGGCAGCATTTCCAGATAATTAATATTATTCATTCGTAACTCCCATAATAAATATAAATGAATTGTAATTGAATAACAAGAAATATATGATTGATAATAAGGGACAATTTTGATAAAAAGGGCATTTTTCTTTCAGGGTGATACTATGCTTTTCCCGGCGGATTTCTCCGATACCGACGTTATCGAAGGCACAGGGGTTCCTTGTGAATTTGCCGAAGTTTTTGAGAACACTGAAATTTTTGAAATCCCGTCAATAGAGCCTGATTCTGCGTCTTCTGTAATAACTGTAGTGTCTGTTTTAAAAGGAGAACCGCCTGAAAACTGGAAAGGTATTCCTTTTCGCCAGATTCTTGCGATGTTAAGTTCAGGCGGAAAGTTCCCCTATGCCGGAGACATGATCCGCGCCTGTCACATTTCGCAATGGCGGCAGGAATCACGTTTTTGCGGAAGCTGCGGCGCGGAAAACATCAATAATCCGGCGGTAGCTGAGCGTCATTGCCCCAAATGCGGGAGAATCGAGTTCCCGAGAATTTGTCCGGCTGTCATTGTCATCATTACAGATGATAACAACAGAATCCTTCTTGCGCATAACAAAAAATTCAAGACAGGTATGTACAGCCTCATTGCGGGATTTAGTGAAGCAGGAGAATCTTTGGAGGCGACAGTAGAGCGGGAAATTTACGAAGAAATAAATATTAAAATAAAGGATGTTTCTTATGTAAAATCGCAGCCATGGCCGTTTCCCAATTCACTTATGCTGGGTTTTAAAGCTCGTTATTTATCGGGAACAATCAACCCTGACGGCGTTGAAATTGAAGATGCGGCGTGGTTTACAAAAGACAATTTACCAATTTTTCCCGGAGAAGGTTCACTTTCCCGTTTCTTGATTAACCTCTGGCTTAATAACTCTTTGTAATGCGGTTATTTCTCTGTTCGAATAATTTCCGCAATCCGCCAGTTCTTTTTTTTGTCGCGCTTTAAGGTAATAATATCGCTTCGGCTGATAGAATATTCTTCGGGAGACCACAGCAAATAATTTGCGCGGTATATTATCATATCAGCTTCTTCACCGCCGGCCATATATTCAATGGACAGATCTGTTACGCCGAAAACGTCAGGGGCAGGCAGTTCTCCTCCGGCTTCTTTCCATGCTTTTGCCGGAATGAATGAATATCTGTTTGACATTTCATAGGCTTGTCTTGTTTTACTGAGAGCATAAAAACTTACAGCTGTATTAATATCGGTTTTGTCAGCTCCCTGAATACACGCTTCCATAAATGTATGATTAAGCGAACTGAAAGCGTCATAATAAGCGACAATGACGGCATCAGACGCCATTCCTTCAGTTGTCGGACGATTGTTTAAACTTTTTGTTGTGCTTACAAAAATAAAAAGTAAAAAGAGGACCCCTATTAATGCTCCTATAATAACGTGTTTATTGTGTACGACAAACCGTTTTGTTTTTGCATAAGTATTTTTTATTAAAAAATACCGGCGTTTTTCTTTTTCCAGCAGGATACTTTCTTCAACGGATAAATTAACAAAGAGGGAAGATACAGGAACTATTTTGCTTTCATTATCCATCAACGCATGTAATAAATTACTGCTGATTTCCGTTCCGCTTTCACCTGTTCTTTTTTTTTCAACCGGCAATAAAAGCGAGGAATTAATAATGCCGCAAAGATTTTTGTTAAGGGATATAGCGGCAAGATGGGGCGGAAGGAAAATACCTTCTCTCATATCCTGGAAAATGGTTGCATCAGACGGATACGGATAAGATTTTGTTAAAATTTTGTATAACATAGCTCCTGCGCAAAATGCTGTGGCTTCCATGCCTGTCAAATCAGGGCAGCTATAGCGATCCAGTACGGGAACATTTTCCGAAGGAACCTCCCTTTCGTAATTTTCTGATTTTTTCCGCCGTTTTGCGGAATCATAGCCGCCTGATTGTTTGGTTTGAGATTCCGTTTTCTCTACAAGCAGGCAGCGGCTGGATAAACCGGGCGGAGCGAAAAAGACGCTGCCTCCCTGATACCTGGGATCTTTTCCGTCTTCACGAATGACAAATGTCGCTCCCGGGTTTAAGGATGAATATGTGTCGCCGAGAAACATTTTAGCTCTTAGCCAATGGATTACTCCCTGTAATGCCGCAGTCTGCAATGATTCCGAACCGGAAAAATCTAAGTTGGAAAGCAGCAGATCGAGTCTATCCCCGAAGAACGGCGTACCCCATACTACCATGCTGCCGTTTATTTCATTTACACCTGATGACTTCCATACTTCGTGCGAACCATCGGGATGAACAATGTAACCGCACTCAATCAGGCTTTGAGACATTTTTGTTCTGGCAAAAGAGCGGGGATCAAGCCCTGTATCAAAACAAATGGCCTGTTTTCCTTCTACATTGGATATATAGATACGCTCCATATTTATCTCCAATAAACGCTGTTAGCCGAAGTTACAGATAAGTCTGATACGAAATGAAACTTCACGCTATCTCGGCGAATAAAGATACCGGAAATATTCCATATTGGTAGTAAGCGTTTTGTCAAATTTCGGCATGGTTTGCCGGTACGATTCTACTGCTCTCCAGAAGTCAAAGAAACTTCTGTCCCTGTT
>JAITFK010000171.1 GCA_031281555.1 Treponema sp.
GGAGCCATTCCTCCCTTTTCAGCGATAGAAAGCGTTGTCTGTATGGGAGCATCCGTCGGCATGGCAAAGGGCGCTTCTGACGCCGGCTTAAAACATTCAATTGCGGTTATAGGTGATTCAACATTTATACATTCAGGTATTACAGCGCTCATTGACGCTGTTGTTTCAGATACTCCCATGACGCTTGTAATTCTTGACAATTCTACAGTAGCGATGACAGGCTGTCAGCCGACCATTGTACCGTCTGAAAAACTCGTCAATTTGATACTCGGCTGCGGAGTAAAACCTGAGAGGTTATTACAGCTTGAAGCTAAAAATCAATTAATAAATGAGAATGCCGCAAAACTTAAAGCGGAAATTGAACATCGCGGTCTTTCTGTTGTTATTTTCAGGCGAGAGTGCCTGGAAGCTTTAAGGAAAAAGAAAAAATAGAGTTTTTAGAGCAGTATATCTTAACCTATTCATCATGAATGACGCGTTAGGCAAAATTATATTTTTTACGTTTATTACAGGAACCTCTAAAAATATGTCTTTAATAACTTGACAAAAGAATAAATATTTGTTAACCTTATAAAGCGATGAGGTTAACAATGAAAGTGTATAACAAATCTGTCAGGAATCGTCTTGTGTTCGCGGCTCTATTTGCGGCAATGATTGCTGTTTCTAATTTTTTTCAAATCCCGACTCCCATCGGCGTACCTATCGTTCTAAAAAATATGTTTGTCGTTCTATCCGGTACTGTTCTTGGAAGTTTCTACGGCGGTATCGCGGCGTTGATTCTTATCGCGGCGGGGCTTATCGGAATTCCGGTGTTTGTTATTCCGGGAGGTATTGGAGTTTTTAATACTCTTCTGGGCGGATATATAATCGGTTATTTTTTTTCATGTTTGTTCGCGGGACTTATCTGCGGTCTTCCTAAAATAACCGAAAAAAAAATCAGGCTTCTTCCGTTTATAAGAGTTTGTATTGCGTCTTTTTTAGGATTTGCCCTTATTCTTTTATGCGGCTCTCTTTACATGATGTTTCTCAGATCAATGACGTTAAAGGCGGCATTCTTAGCCGGAACAGCGCCTTTCATTATCGGCGATTTAATTAAAGCGGCGATAAGTATCCCTTTGGCGCTGACGCTTCGTCCAATAGCGGCAAAGTATATAAACAACAAATAATAACGGTAACAAAATGCGAGCGGTAGATGTTCTTAATATAACAAAAAAATTTCCCGTCTATGAAGGTTTACCGCAAAACGAGCAAATTAAAGACGGCGATTTTTACGCGCTTTCCGATATTTCGCTTTCTATTGAAAACGGCGAGTGTACAGTAATTGCGGGAGCGAATGGTTCAGGTAAAAGTGTGTTAATGTCTATTATAGCGGGGCTTGAGAACCCGACTGTCGGCACTGTTAAGACAAACGCAAAAGTCGGGCTTGTTTTTCAGGAACCTGATTCTCAGATACTTGGTGAAACTCCAAGAGAAGATATCGCCTTTGGTCCGCGCAACATGAAACTTTCAAAAAATGAAATAAAAGCCCGCGTATATTCCGCTCTTTTGCTGACAGGTCTTGAACAGAGGGCAGATTTCCCTGCCCGCTCGCTTTCAGGGGGTGAAAAACGCCGTCTTGCGGCCGCCGGAGTATTGGCAATGGACGCGCAGATTATCATTTTTGACGAGCCTTACGCTAACATGGACTATCCCGGCGTTGTTCAGATAAACAGGCTTTTTCAAAAACTAATCGCGGATGGAAAAACAATCATTATTCTTACCCACGAACTGGAAAAATGTTTGGCCCTTTCTAATCGTTTTATTGTATTATGTAAAGGAAAGAAGGTTTATGACGGTTCAGCGTCAAGCGCGCTTTCCTGTAATCTTGAAGCGTGGGGAATACACCATCCGCTAAGAAATGCCGCGCGTGAATTGGGAGATCTTTTATGGTTATAAGTAACACGGTATTTAAATACAAAACAATAAAAGGTCTTTTACACAAAGTTCCGGCGGTAATAAAACTATTACTGCTTCTGCCTATTTCTGTCATTTTTATGTCATTGCCCCTATTATGGCTGGGCGTTGGTATAATTTTATCTGTTTTTACGGCGTTTATCTGCGGTTTATCGTTATACGATCAATTAACAGATTTTAGACCTGCTTTTTATTACGCGATCCTTATGTACGCTTTATCCGTATTTTCAAATTTAATTAATAATTTCAAACCAATTCTTTTAAATCAATTTTATACAGTGTTAATTCCTGATGTTGAATATTTACGGATAGCTCTCCGCCTTATACTTATTGTACAGATTTCTGCGCTTTTTTTCCGCACAACTAGTTCGCTTGAAATAAGGGAGGTTGTACGGTTGGAAATAATATCTTTATTCTTATGTTTTATTCCGGAGATTTTTAAGATATGGACTTCCATCAATCTTGCGTGGAAATCACGCGGCGGCAAAGAAGGTTTTATTAAAATAAAAACGCTTATGTTTATTTTAATTTCACTCAGTTTTGAAAAAGCGGCAGTAAAGGCTAAAGCGCTTGAAGCAAGGAGCTAATATGAAAGAAAAAACAAAAGCTGTCCCTTCCGCGCAGGGACTTTCAAGCAAAGCGCGTCTGCTTGCCCGTCTGCGGGAAAAGCAGGGCGAATTTATCGGAGGGAGTGTTCTCGCGAAAGATATGGGGATTTCACGTGTCGCTGTATGGAAAACAGTACAGTCGTTGATTGAAGCGGGTTATTCAATTGAAACAGGAGACGCCGGTTATCTTTTAGACCCCAAAAAAGAAAAGGACTTTTTGTACCCCTGGGAATTCGGCGAAAAGGAATCCTTGTTTTGTCATTATATAAACACAAGCAGTACTATGGACAGGGCAAGAGAACTGGCACTGCGCGGAGCGGTTAACGGAACTGTTATAACGGCGGAAAAGCAAAGCGCAGGAAGAGGACGCAGCGGCAGGACGTGGATTTCACGTCAGGGAGGACTTTTTTTTACAATTTTGGAACGCCCTTGTCTCGCGATAGCCGACTATACCCTGCTCTCTCTCATTATTCAAATTTCAATTGCTCGTACTGTTGCTTCTATTTGCGGGAAAAAGACATATCTACGATGGCCTAACGATATTTATATTAACAAAAAGAAAATAGCAGGCGTAACAACAGAAATTTCCGGAGAAGGCGATTTAATAACATGGCTGTCCTGCGGCATCGGAGTTAATATAAACAATCCCGCTCCTTCCGCCAAGGCCGCAAGCTGCGCGGAAATCACAGGGCATGAACATTCACGG
The DNA here is from genome assembly GCA_031281555.1 of Treponema sp. Lineage (GTDB taxonomy): Bacteria > Spirochaetota > Spirochaetia > Treponematales > Breznakiellaceae > WQXQ01. Next base: position 3,268 of record JAITFK010000171.1, read on the forward strand.
AGGGAAATCCTTGAAAAAATACTGGTTGAAATTGAAAAGGTAAAAAATACATTTAACATACGAGCGGCATATTCACAGGGAAACCGCTCTCTTGCTTCGGAATGGAATTCAATGGCGGATTGCATAGGAGCAAAGGCGGTCGTTTTTGAACCTATACCCGGCAAGAAAGACGAAGAGTCTGAAAAAAAACCTGTTAAAATACTTGCGCGCGGAGTGTTTCAGGGAATTGATCCCGCAGGCCGCGGAATTCTAAGAACCGAAGGAAAAAAGGGGATTTTGTATTTTAACCAGGGAGCTGTTTCTATGGCGTTTTTAAATGCAGATAACAGATTAATTACATAACTTCCAAAAACGGTATACAAACGAGATGAAACGCATCGCGTAACACCAGCATTACTGCGCGGGAAAGCTCCTGTCTTGCCATTGACAATTCCGTATTATCAATATTTAATACAGGACATTCATGGTAAAACCTGCTGAAACATCTTGACAATTCGTAAAGATATGAGGCAAGACACGAAGGATCAAGAGCGGCGGCGGCTTCGCCGATCACCGAAGGATATACCGCCAGCGTTTTTACAAGTTCCCATTCCGTGTCTGAAACCAGCAGTGAAAAATCCGCATTTTTCCCAATTAACGGCGCTTTACTTTTGCGTAACATAGAAGAAATCCTCGCTCCCATGTACTGTAAATACGGGCCGGTATTGCCTGTAAAGGAAAGCGACTCTTTTGGATCAAAAAGCATATCTTTAACTGGGCTTGGCTGGAGCAAAAAATAATGCAATGCGCCGAGTGCGATTTTTTCCGCAACTTCCTGCGCGTTGCCGACTTCTTCTTCCCTTTCTTTTTCACGGATTTCCTCAAGTGCCATGTCACGTAATGAATCGATAAGATCATCAGCGTCAACAACAGTTCCTTCGCGGCTTTTCATTTTGCCTTCCGGAAGGTTTACCATGCCGTAAGAAAGATGATACAGGTTTTTTGCCCAGGGATAGCCCAATTTATCAAGAAGGGTAAAAAGCACCTTGAAATGGTACTGCTGCTCCGAGCCAACCACATAGATCATTTGATCAAACGGCCAGTCTTTATGGCGGCTAATTGCCGTGCCGAAATCCTGGGTAATATAAATCGAAGTCCCGTCGCTTCGAAGAAGAATCTTTTTATCAAGTTTTTCCGCATTCAAATCCACAGCAACAGAGCCGTCTTCCTGACGGTAAAAAATACCTTTTTCAATACCTTTAAGAACTTCATCTTTTCCAAGCATATATGTATTGCTTTCAAAATAATATTTGTCAAAAGAGACGCCGGTTCTTCTGTATGTTTCCTTCATTCCTTCTATTGACCAGGAATTCATTATTTTCCAGAGTTCAACTGTTTCGCTGTCACCCGCTTCCCATTTTCGCAGCAACTCCTGCGCTCTTTCCATTAACGGCGCTTTAGCTTCCGCTTCTTCCTTTTCCATACCCTTCTGTACTAATTCATCAACTTCAATTTTTAAAGCCTTGTTAAAACAGACATACCAGTCGCCGACAAAACGATCGCTTTTTATCCCTTCCGATTGCGGCGTTCTGCCGTTTCCCTGATCTTTGTAGGCAAGCATGGATTTACATATATGGATACCACGGTCATTAATAATGCAAACCTTGCGTACTTCAGCTCCGCATACCGCAAGTATTCGCGATATGCTTTCACCCAGAACGTCATTTCGTAAATGACCAAGGTGCAGCGGCTTGTTTGTGTTTGGGCTGGAAAATTCTACCATGATTTTTTTCCCGGTTAACGTACCAGGCTTGCCAAAAATAAACTCTCCTTTTTGATTTGTTTTAAAAATTTCTTCAAGTACAGCTTTTGCGGTCAATGAACGGTTCAGTCTGACATTTACATACGGTCCCTGCGCTTCAACTGCGCCGTCTTTATTACCGGAAGATTGCAATTTTGCCGCAACTAATTGCGCAATCTGCGGAGGTCCTTTTCGCAGAATTTTTGCATAGCTAAACATCGGAAAACCGATATCCCCCATTGACGGATCCGGCGGAGTTTCAGCGATTATTTGCAAAGAATCAATATTTTCCGCATTTGGATCAGCTTCTTTTATTAGCGCGGTAAGCGCCCTCGCAATTTTAATTTTCCAGAAATTTTTATAGTCGTACATTGTATTTATCCATATTTAACTTATTTGGAAATCCAAAAATTTTCAATATAGTATTCCAAAGCCGGCTGCTATGTGATTTTCCGGCATGTTTGTTGCTAACCTTGTCAAAAAAAGACAAAAATGGTATGTTTTAATATATGTTTTTACTTATCTTTTTATGCTTAATTACAGGATTTAAAGCAACAGCCGAGACCTTGCCGGAGTGGTTTATTCCGCTTCGGGAAGCAATTTATGAACAACAATTAACAGCTGTTGAAATTGAACCTCTGTACCATGAAATTTCAAACAAAGCCAAAATTAATCTTTCAGGAGATTCTCAATATGTAATACTTTCCCGCAGTGAATATATGATGGGAAGAGCGTACCAATTTGAAAACAAGAAAAATGAAGCTATAACACATTATGATGAAGGAATCAAATGGGCGGAAAAAGCTCTTGAAATAAGAGAAAGCTCCGAAGCATGGGTAATACTGGCGGAAAATATTTCTCAATCATGCGTTGTCCGTCCTGCATCTTATGCTATAGCCAATGGCCTAAAAGTAGAAAAATACGCGAAAAACGCTCTTGCCATTGACAGCAAAAACGCGGCAGCCAAATTTATGATTGCGGCGCGATGGGTTTTTGCGCCTGCTCCGTTTCATAATTACAATAAAGGTATAGAAATGTTAACCGCTATTCCGGATTCAAGCAATATGGAAAAAGATGATATGTTCAACGTGTTCTCCTCTCTTAGTTACGCGTATATACAGAAAAAGAACAGTGTGCAGGCGAGTCAGTGGTATTCCAAAGCAAATGAAATTTATCCGACAAATAAATATTTAAAAACACTGAACATAAATTAATGAAAATTTGAGGTTAATAAGTGATAAGCAATGTTACGCAAATATTGAGCCCTTACTATTACCATATACTGATTATCGTCTCTTTATATTTTTTCATTTTCTCTCTCGCAAATCATTATGAAATGTGGCGGTTTACCCATGGGCCTGAAATATTTGACGGCCCGCTTGTTTCAGTCTTGATTCCCGCGCGAAACGAAGAAAATAATATTGAAAACTGCATTAACTCTCTTAGGAACCAGCTTTACAAAAATTATGAGATTCTTGTCATTAACGATAATTCAACAGATAATACGGGCAATATACTGGACAGAATGGCGGCGGAAGACAGCAGGATCAGAGTCTATAACAGCAAACCCCTTCCTGATGACTGGTACGGCAAGCCGTTTGCTTTGCATCAATTATCCGCTCATGCCAACGGCGAAATATTACTCTTTATCGACGCGGACACAATACACTACCCCGCCAGTATCTCATGGGCTGTTACCAATATGCAGTATCTGAAAGCCGACATGGTATCAGGCTATATCGGGCAGATTTTTTATAAATTCGGAGAGGTTATAACAGTTCCTCTGATGTTTTTCCTGACAGGTTTTACGATTCCTCTTTTCCTAAACCGTTTTACTAAATTAAGCTGGTTTTCCGCGGCTATAGGACAATACATAGCCATTAAACGAGATGTCTTTAAAGCAATCGGGGGGTGCGAAGCATTCAAGAAAAAAACATCAGAAGATATTTATATGTCAAGATTTGTTAAATATAAAGGTTACTCGACGCGTTTTTTAAATATTACAGAGTATGTAAAATGCAGAATGTACAGCGGTTACCGCAGTGCAATAGAAGGTATAGGAAAAAATATATTTGATTTTATGGGAAAAAACACATTGTTATTGTTTTTTTTATTTATCGCTGTGTTCTTCTTTTTGTTTTTCCCGTTTCCCCTGCTTATCGGCTGCATAATAACCGGAAGTATTTGGTTAAAACATATTATACTTGTAAATATACTTTATACACTGACATGGCTTTTTATGTTTCTTGGACAGAGGCTTAACTGGTGGTACGGTTTTCTCTGGCCCTTAATGTTTTTAAATCTTCTATACATGGCTTTTTGGTCGTGGTTCAGAACAATTTCCGGTAAAGGATTTCTCTGGAAGGATCGAAAAGTAAACTAATGCCTTATAAGCACGGACGCCCTATTATTGATCTTTCTCCTTTTTTCAGAACTGCCTCCGCATTGGGTTTTTATATGACTATTCCTATTGCTTTCTTAATCAATTACATTCATCTTTTTACAAGATATAAAAACAGATTCAGGCTTTACGGTATTCGCAAAGCAATTACAGTTTCCAATCATACGACATTTTTTGATCCTGTTAAAATTGCGGCTCTCGTGCTGCCGCGCTTGATTTATCAGACATTGCTTGAAGCTACTGTGGAATCTCCGATATTGGGTACATATACAAGGATTCTCGGAGGAGTTCCTATACCGCGCGGGATAAAAGGTTATAAAAAAATTCTTGAAATTTGCGAACGAGCATTCAAATACCGCAGATTTTTACATTTTTATCCCGAAGGTGAATGTTATCTTTACAGCAAAATTATACATGAATTTAAACCCGGAGCTTTTTTTATTGCCGCTGAACTTGATATTCCCGTAATACCGCTTGTTACAGTTTTTAAAGACGGGGGTTTTCGCCCATGGTCATTCCTTGGACGTTCCGCGCCGGTTGAAACATTGGTTGTACTTGAACCTGAATATCCTTCATGTTATGTAAAACGGGATGAAAACGGAGAATTGTCCGCAGATTCTGTACGTGAATTTGCGGAAGCCGTGCGAAAAAAAATGCAGGCGGAAATCGAAAGACGCGGCGGTTCATCGGCTTTTTACCGCGGTAGACTGGAACGCTTAAAAGGAATAAATAACTGATGAATTGTGCAAACAAAACTATCCAAAAAATAAAAATGAATTTTTATAAACAAGTTCTGGCGTTTTACGTCGGGATATCCGCCCCGTTCAGGTTAAGACCCCGAAAAAAACTCCGGTTTGAAATTGATATTGCCGCTAACTGTAATCTAAACTGCAAGGGCTGTTTCCATTTTTCTCCTCTTGTTGATAATGATTATGTTAATCCCGACGAACTGGAAAAGGATTTCAGACGGCTTTCTGAACTTGCAGGACGAAAAAACGAAAATATTGAATTGATGGGCGGCGAACCGTTACTTCACCCAAAAATAAATATAATTACGGAAATATCACGTAAATATTTTGACGGAAATATCAGCATTGTTACCAACGGAATTCTGCTTACAAAAATGAACGAAGAATTCTGGCAATCATGCAAAAGAAATAAAATAAATATCTTAGTTACAAGCTATCCGATAAAACTTGACAGAAAACTTATAAAGAAAACAGCCAAGTCATATTCCGTAAAAATAAAAATGCGCATGCAGGTAATGAGTAATCATACATGGTGCAGATTACCAAAAGATATACAGGGTAACCAGAACATTAAAGACAGTTTTAGAAATTGCTTAATTGCAAATTTTTGTATTTCATTGAAGAATGGAAAACTTGCCACTTGCTGTCTTCCGCTTGTGGCGGATCGTTTTAATAATTTTTATAATGAAAAATTCATAACGGAAGAAAATGACAGTATTGATATTCATTCAGCAAAAAACATTGAAGAAATTTATGAATTTTTAAGCAAGCCAATTCCCTTTTGCAGATATTGCAAAATACAACAATCGGAATACGGAATTAGCTGGGGAATTTCAAAAAAAGATATTCATGAATGGATAGATTAGTTTATCATAATATCCATATGCCGCTTGGAAAGAATTTCTTTAAACAACCGACTGTAGATATGGCAAGAGCGCTGCTTGGCAAAATCCTTGTATTTGGGGATTTAAGCGGCATCATTGTTGAAACTGAGGCTTATCTTTATAGAGACGATCCCGGTTGTCATGCAAGCAGGGGACAGACAGGCCGTAACGCTCCTATGTTTGGGCCTGCGGGGCACGCTTATGTCTATTTGATATACGGAATGTACCATTGCCTTAACATAGTAAGCGGTAAAAAGGGCGAAGGCGAAGCTGTGCTTATCCGCGCCATTGAGCCTGTGCAGGGAATTTCGTTAATGCAAAAACGGCGAAAAACCAAAAAGATTGAAAATCTTTGTAATGGACCTGGAAAATTAACACAAGCCTTCGGCATTACCAGAAGACACAATAACCTAAGTCTGCTTGAGGGAGACTTGCGGATTCACAATAGCCGCATTAAGCCGTTAATTTGTACAAGCAGGCGGATTGGATTATCAGCCGGAAAGGAATTGGAACTTCGTTTTTATATTGATGGAAACCGTTTTGTTTCAGGATTTAATAAAAATTTAAATAACGCTGGACAAAAAGAAAGAAATAAATTATAATCTGTTTTGTAAGGTGAGGATTTTAACCAAAGAGGTGTAAAATGTCTGAAGTTTTGTCCATTATTTTGGGGGGGGGTAAAGGTACTCGTTTATTCCCGTTAACCCAGTTTCGTTCAAAACCGGCAGTTCCCTTTGGCGGTAAATTCCGCCTTGTGGACATTCCAATATCTAACTGTATTAACGCAAATTTAAGGCAAATTTATATAGTAACACAGTTCAATTCAGCCTCTCTTCACTTACATATCGGTCAAACTTACATTTTTGATGTTTTTTCAAACGGCTTTATCGAAATACTCGCGGCGGAACAGACTTTTGAGCATTCAAGCTGGTACGAAGGTACTGCCGACGCGGTAAGAAAAAATTTAACGCATTTTAGAACACAGAATCCTTCATATTATATCATTTTATCAGGTGACCAGCTATACAGGATGGATTTGGAAGATCTTTTAAATAAACATATTGATTCAGGAGCAGCCATTACAATCGCCTGTACCGGTGTTACACGTGAAAACGCCAGCGGACTCGGAATTCTTAAGGTAGATAAAAGAAACCAAGTTACCAAATTTTTGGAAAAACCAGGACCAAACAAGGATATTTCCAACTTCAAAGCTCCGGTTGAATTATTTACCGAAAAAAACAAAAATGACTGTTATCTTGCGTCTATGGGCATTTATGTTTTTAACGCAAAAGCAATGGAGGACTGCCTTGCCAACGAGCTTACGGATTTCGGCAAAGAGATAATTCCAAGCGCAATTAACAAATTAAAAGTAAACGCGTACCTTTTTGACGGTTATTGGGAAGATATAGGAACAATCAAGAATTTTTATGAAACCAATCTTCAATTAACAACTTTAAGGCCCAGTTTTGATTTTTATGACGAGGAAAAGCCGATTTATACCCATATGCGCAATCTGCCGCCGTCAAAAATGAATTTTTCCAACATGAATCAATCCATTGCCGCAGAAGGCTGTATCATTACAAACGCGAATATTACCAACTCAATAGTCGGTATCCGTACAATTATTGAAACAGGCTCAAGCCTTAACGGTGTTGTATGTATGGGCGCGGACTATTATGAAACCGAAGTTCAAAAAGCTCAAAACGCTGAATCAAGAATTCCCAATGTAGGAATAGGCCGCGGAGCAATAATCAAAGGCGCAATAATTGACAAGAATGTTTGTGTCGGTGAGGGCTGCCGCATTGGCGTTGATGATATCAAACGCACAGACGGCAATTACGGTCATTATTATATTGTTGACGGAATAATTGTCATTCCAAAAAATACAATTCTTTATCCGGGAACCGTGATCTAGCAGATTGATGTATTCTCTTAGGTTCCTTGCCGCAGTCCTTTTGTTTTTTTCATGCTTTTCATGTACAAAATTAAAGCCTATACAAGCTTTAGAAACTGCTGAAACAATCAAGTCAGGTGATGATGAAATGAATTTTAATAATCAGTTGGCCTCAGCTCTTTATGCGGCACAGTTACCTGAAAGTTTAGCAGCATCAATAATGGGTATTATTGGCGGAAATCCATCTTTCATCCTTGATCTTTTTGAAATTTTACATACAGATCCTTATCTGTACATCCTTGTTGACAAGGAACATTCTTTGGCGGAAGATTATGAGCCTGAAGACCTGACAGAATTGAAAAACGGTTCCTACAGGGTTAACAGAACAGGATTATTTCTGCGAAAAGCCGCAGTTACATCACTTGAAGAAATGGCCGCCGCCGCAAGAAACGAAGGAGCTACACTTACCGCTTCTTCCGCCTATCGTTCATATAATTATCAGGTGCAAGTATATGAGCGCAATGTAAAAGAGATGGGACAGCAAGCGGCCGACAGGGAATCAGCCCGTCCCGGACATAGCCAGCATCAGTTGGGGCTTGTTATTGATTTTGGTTCCATTACAGACGCGTTTGCGCGTACCCCCGAAGGAATCTGGCTTTCAATCAACGCTTCGCGTTTCGGTTGGTCTCTTTCATACCCTGAAGGTTATGAAGATGTTACAGGCTATCGCTGGGAGAGCTGGCATTACCGTTATGTCGGCAGGGAACTTGCCGAGTTTATTGATAATTACTTCAATGGAGTACAACAATACGCATTGCGCTTTATTCATGAATTTACGCGCCTGTCCTCAGAAATAAAAAATTAAGCCTCAGACTACTTTACAAATTCTACCGTTTCTACTTTACAAATTCTACCGTTTCTGCTTTACAAATTATACTGTTTCTACTTTACAAATTATACAGGATAAAATACAATAAATTTATCATAGATTAGAGGTAAAATTTGGGTAAGGAATATAAAAGATGGCAGGTTGAAAACACGCAAAAAGCGCTGAAAAATCGCCGTGTTGTTTCAATATCAGGCGCCCGTCAGACAGGTAAAACTACCATAACAAAACAAATTATTAAAAACGGCATTTTCCGCACATTGGATAATACTGCTCTGCTTCGTGCAGCAAGAAAAGATCCAAACGAATTTGTAAAAATTCAATTCGGTAAAATTACTATGGTTATTGACGAAATTCAAAAAAATCCGGTGCTTTTATCAGAGATAAAACTGGCCGTAGATAAAAATAACCGCCCCAGTCAATATTTAATTACCGGTTCCGCCAATATACAGACAATAGCGAAAATTGACGACAGTCTCGCAGGCCGTATAAAACACATTCGGCTTAGACCTCTTTCTACAGGTGAAATACTTGAAAAAAACCTTTATTTTTAAAACGCGCTTTTTCAGGTAAATTTCCAATTCAGATAAACGGGTATAATAAAGACGCTATTTTTGATCTTGCATTTCGCGGCGGTTACCCCGAAGTTTTACGTATTAAAGACAAAAAAGAACGCAGAAAATGGCACAGGGATTATCTTGACAGCTTGATAAAAAAAGATTTAAACGATGTCGAAAAAATAAGACGGCTTGATACAGTGAGGGATTTGATAAAGATTCTCGCGGCATGGTCGGGTAAATATATGGAAAAGAACAAAATAACAAGTACATTGGAAGTATCAAGACCGACATTTGATATTTATTCCAACGCGCTGGAAGCGTTATTTATATTTGAGCGTGTTATGCCCTGGGTAAAAACCGATTATGAACTGGCTGGAAAAAAGGCAAAAATATACATGACCGACACAGGCCTTATGTCGTCTTTATTAAGCTGGAAAAGGGAAGATGTTTTTCTTAATCCGGATAAAAGCGGAAAATTAATCGAAACTTTTGTATTTCAGGAATTATCCGCGCAGATTGATTTGGACAGCGATTACTTTTTATACCAATACCGTGATGCGAAAAAGCGGGAGATAGATTTTATTATTGAAAAAGAAGGCGAAGGACTTATAGGAATTGAGGTTAAAGCCAGCAGCAGTGTATCTGCAGAAGATTTCGCGTCACTTATTTGGTTTAAAAATAATTTAGTAAAAGATAAAATGCCATATAAAGGTTTTGTGCTGTATACAGGTGAAGATACATTATCCTTCAAAGACGGAATGTGGGCAGTACCCATAGCGGCATTATGGGACTAAAACCAGATCAGATTCTTTTCTTCCACATAAGTAAGTAAAGCATTATATATATCTTTAACTTGAATTTTGTAAGGTTCACCCCACCAATTTTCCGCAATTTGATCTAACGTAGATTTTGTCCCTTTTAGTTCTTCTTTAATAATGTCCCATAACGGATATACTTTTGTTGTTTCCGGGTTACTCAGTTTCCCGACTGCCAAAAGCCTGAGAAACTGTATGTGCGCTTTAACTCCGTGTTCTATGTCAATAAAATTATTACCTGTCCAAAAGCGATTTTTGAACATTCCAAGCAACGCGCCGTAGTTATGGGCAATCCTGTTTTTCAGATAAATACCCTTGTCAGCGAAAAAACCGGTATGAAGAAGCATTTGGGCAATCGCAAGATCAGGATTTATCGCTTCTTTTTCAGTTTCATTAAAATAAGTTTCAAGAAGAATGCGGACAGAAGCAAGATCATAAACAGACGCGGATTTATCTGGAATGTTACTGTTCTTTATTTTTATATACCCGATAATTGCGTCTATGTCCTCTCTTTTAAGCCAGCCGTCGTGAAGGATATAGATTGGTTCATTATAATTGACAGGCATTTTAATTTTCAAAAATTAATTTCATAAGAAGCCATTTCATTTGTAACTCACTCCATACTGTTTTCTACTCAGTATATGACTGTACAGCACGAACCCTATAATTATTATCCTTTGTAATTTCATACCATTTGCCAGAACTAAAATATAACTCAAAAGCACGATTATTACTACTTTCAATCGAACTCCAATAATCAGCATTGTAAAATCTGCCTTTAATTTTTCTATAGAGATTATCATACATTATTTGTAATTATCCCCATTCAGGAAGATACCAGTCAGTAAAACCGCCTCCTTTAAAATTTTTTGCCGTTGTTATTGCGTCAGACCAATTGTAAGTTCCAAGCTCTCCGCTACATTCTTTATACTGTCCGCTTTTCGCGAAAAAGATCATGCCTTCTCCAGGCCCTGTGCCTCCAACACCTTTTTTAGTACCCTCCGGATGTCAAGTTTCTTTACAACCTGAAAAAAATACTATGACAAACAGCAAAAAAATTGTGGTCTTAACAAGTTTATTTTTCATTTTATTCCCTCTTATTTATAACTGTAGGTATAGTAATAATCAAATATTTCTTTCAGGCGCAGGGCTTTGCTCTGCGCCGTAAGATATATGGATTAACTAAAACTCCGCCGTCTTTGCAGTCTCAAATTCTTTTTCAATCTCAGCAGAAGGCTTTTCGGTAAAAAGACTCACACACAGAATCACAAGACATGAAATAATAAAAGCCGGCAATAATTCATACACAGCGAAAGCGCCGCCGAGTTTGGAGATAAAGTTTTTCCAGATAACAACCATA
>JAITFK010000063.1 GCA_031281555.1 Treponema sp.
AAATCCCTACGCCAACTCGTTGGCGATGTTTCCGATCTTCATGCCGTCTGACTATAGTTAGATTTTTATTATGAGGCAGCCAGTCTTTTCGGTTAGATTTTATTTTGAGGCATCACGTAGCTTTCAGTCTTCCCCTCGTACTAAGCAAATATATCTAATAGGCGACGGGGGAAAGCCCTTGCGGTGATGTTTGGCGCATAAAAGAGAATAAAACTAACAATATTGAATAATACACTAAATAGCGAGCAAACCCATCATAGTAAATCAAAGGCTGCGACACGAATCACCGCAGAGGGCTTTCCCTCGCCGCCGTAAGATATAATTGCGAATTAATTGTTAAACTTAAAAAACATAACATCGCCGTCATTCACAATATAGTCCCTGCCTTCAAGACGGTATTTCCCGGCCTCCTTGATCTTCGCTTCGGTTCCGTATTTTAAAATATCGTCAAAAGTATAAACTTCCGCTTTAATAAAACCCTTTTCAAAATCAGTATGAATTACGCCTGCCGCTTTGGGAGCCGTATCACCCACTCTGATAGTCCAAGCGCGGCACTCATCTTCACCCGCCGTGAAAAAAGTACGCAGCCCCAATAACCTGTAAGCGCTGTGAATAAGAGCGGAGAGACCTGTTTCCTTAAGACCAAGCTCTTCAAGGAACGCTTTTTTTTCTTCGGGATTTTCAATACCTGAAAGTTCAGCTTCAAACTTTCCGCAGATGCAGACTGCTTCTGTTCCTTCGCTTGCCGCGCGTTTTTTTACGGCTTCGATGTAAGCGTTGCCGGAGCGAACTCCTTCTTCATCGACATTGCACACATAAAGCTGCGGCTTTAAGGTAATAAAATGGCAGTCGTAAACAGCGGCTTTCTCATCATCAGTCAAACCAAGTATGCGGATAGGCTGAGCGTTCTCAAGCCCCGGATGAATTTTATCAAGGACGGAAATAACGAACTCGGCGTTTTTCTTTTCGGCTTGATTCTTTAACGCCTTTTCGGCCCGCTCGCGCCTTTTCGCTGACATTTGCATATCGGCAAGCGCAAGCTCAATGTCTATTGTTTCCATATCGGAATCAGGATCGACTTTATTGTTTACATGAATGACATCGCCGTCATCAAAACAGCGGATAACGTGAGCGTAAACGGACGTTTCACGGATATGAGAAAGAAACTGATTGCCCAGTCCTTCTCCTTTTGAAGCGCCCTTCACAAGCCCCGCTATATCTACAAATTCGACTGTCGCCGGAATTGTTCTTTGCGGTTTAAAAATAGCAGAGAGTTTATCCAGCCGCAAATCCGGTACGTTTGCGATTCCTATATTGGGATTTATAGTGCAAAAAGGATAATTCGCCGCTTCAGCCGGAGCGGAACTTAACGCTGAAAAAATCGTGGACTTTCCCACATTCGGAAGCCCGACAATGCCGCAGTTTAACGCCATGCCGCATTGTAACATAAGAAAAAAGGATATACAATTAATGTATATATTGTTTCAATTAGTATTTGAGACTATTTAAAAATAAGGCAGTACAATGGAAATTGGATATATGATTTTACAGCTTATTCAAGGTATAGTTTTAATAATTCTTGGTATTTCTATTGTGATGATTGCCCGGCGGTTGAAGCGATACTCATAATGGACTTTAGGAGGAAAATGTGGTGTACGATGCAAAAGAAAATCGTTATGAGATAATGAGATACCGCAGATGCGGCAACAGTGGGCTTAAACTGCCTGAAATATCGCTTGGTCTTTGGCATAACTTCGGCGGTGTTGACTGTTATGAAACAGGATGTGAAACAGTTCTAAGCGCTTTTGATGCCGGCGTGTGCCATTTTGATCTCGCAAATAACTACGGGCCTCCTCCGGGTTCAGCGGAAATCACCTTTGGCAGAATCATGAAGGAAAACCTGCTTCCCTACCGCGATGAAATTATTATTTCCACAAAAGCAGGTTATGGTATGTGGCCAGGGCCATACGGGGAGTGGGGCAGCAGGAAGTATTTAATCGCAAGCCTTGACGCGAGTCTTAAACGGCTTGGGCTTGATTATGTTGATATATTTTACAGCCACCGTCCTGATCCTGACACTCCGGTTGAAGAAACGATGACGGCTCTTGCCGATATAGTTCGGCAGGGCAAGGCGCTTTATGCTGGCATTTCCAATTACAGTGCCGAACAAAGCGCAAAGGCGATTTCTGTATTGCGTTCTCTCGGCGTACCATGTTTGATTCATCAGGCGAGTTATTCCATGTTGAACCGCTGGATTGAAGACGGGCTGCTTGATGTACTTGAAAAAGAAGGAACGGGCTGCATTTGTTTTTCACCGCTTGCGCAGGGGCTTTTAACAGGGCGGTATTTAAATGGCGCAGTTCCGGCAGGCTCAAGAGCTTCAAAAGGCGTTTTCCTCAAAGCGTCTTCGATTACGCCTGAGCTCCTTAACAAATTAAATGCGTTGAATGATATAGCTAAAGAAGGCGGCAGAACTCTTTCATCTCTCGCTATTCTTTGGATACTGCGTGACAAACGAAATACATCGGTTTTAATAGGCGCAAGTTCCGCAGTTCAATTGAAAGAAAACCTCTCCGCTGTTTCCCAACCGCCGCTTTCAGCAGAAGAGCTTGAAAAAATAGAAGGAATTTTATGTCAACCGTAAACAGGTTTTTGACGCTTGACATGTTATTTCTTTTTTGTTATGGTAGGAAAAAGCGCGGGAATAGCTCAGTGGTAGAGCGCGACCTTGCCAAGGTCGATGTCGCGGGTCCGACTCCCGTTTCCCGCTAATAATCTTAGAAGGCAGAAAGATTTTCAATTTAAATATTTTCCGTAAAAAAGTGTGTAACTGTGGGAGTCGGACATACAATCTATTCCTTACGGCACTGGCCGCGAAGCGGACAGATGTCGCGGCTCCGACTCCCGTTTCCCGCTAATAATTTTGGATAGCAGACATACAAGCCATACCGGCTTAACTCTTTAATGCATCTTCAAGTATTTTTTTTGCGATATCCGGGTTTCCCTTGCCTTTAAGTTTTTTCATAACCTGCCCCATTAAGAACCCGAACACTTTTTCCTTGCCCGCACGATAGTCCGCCGCAGTGTCATTGTTTTCAACAAGAACAGCGTTTACCGCTTCGATGACGGTTTTATCATCGTTAATCATTAGCAGTCCTTTTTCCGAAATATAGGCTTGAGGATCGGCATTGTCCGTGAATACCGCTTCTACAGTTTCTTTATATGCGCTGCGGTTTATTTTCCCTGAGCAAACAAGTTCAATGAGAGTCGAAAGTTTGCATGCGTCCAATGATAAATCTTCAGGCAAGACATTCGTGTTGTTCATAAGACGCATAATTTCGCCTGTCAAAAGATGCGCCGTTTCAAGCGGCTGTCCGCTCATCTTTGAAACGGACTCAAATAAATCGCAGATGTTTTTGTGGACAGTAAGAACCTGAGCTTCATATTCGGAAAGTCCGTAATCGTGCGTATAACGTTCCCGTTTTTGCTGCGCCAGTTCAGGCATGGTTTCTATTAACTGCGTGATCCACATATCGTCGATTTGCAACGGCAGTAAGTCAGGCTCGGGAAAATAACGGTAATCCTGGGCATTCTCTTTTGAACGCATTCCGGATGATTGGCCTTTGTCATCGTCCCAGCGTCGGGTCTCTTGAACAATATGTCCGCCGTCTTCAAGTATTTCTATCTGACGTTTAATTTCATGTTCAATCGCACGGCCAATAGCCTTAAACGAGTTCATGTTTTTTGTCTCTGTACGAACACCCAATTCTCCGCCGACAGGGCGCACGGACAGATTAATATCCGTGCGGATAGAGCCTTCCTGCATTTTACAATCGCAAACGTCAAGGTACAGGAGTATTTCGCGTAACTTTTCAAGATAGGCGATAACTTCTTCCGCGTTTTGAAAATCAGGCTGTGAAACAATTTCCATAAGCGGCACTCCGCAGCGGTTAAAATCCATTTGAGTATTACCGCTTCTCGGATCATGAATGAGTTTTCCGGCGTCTTCTTCCATGTGTATTTCCCGAATACGGATTGATTTTTTCCCGCTGCCGGTTTCAATTTCCAAATATCCGTTACGGCATATCGGAGCGTAAAGCTGGGATACTTGATAGGCTTTCGGCAGATCCGGGTAAAAATAATTTTTCCGGTCAAACTTGCTGTATTTCGTAATTTCACAATTAAGCGCAAACCCTGTACGCAGAGCATATTCCACAACAGAGCGGTTCAGTTTTGGCAGCACGCCTGGCATTCCCGAACAGACCGGGCATACATGGGTATTCGGTTCGCCGCCGTAAGCGGTTGTGCAGCCGCAGAAAATTTTTGAGTCTGTTGACATCTCGGCGTGAACTTCAAGGCCGATAACAGTTTCCCACTTCATTTTTTTGCTCCCGGTTTTTTTGTATGATGGTCGGTGCGGCTTTGATAGACCCGAGCCGCATTTACAAGTTTTCCTTCCGAGAAAGCATCGCCTATTAGCTGAAAACCAATCGGCAGCCCCTGTTTGTCAAATCCGCAAGGAAGAGCGGCGGCGGGAACTCCCGCAAGATTGATGGATACGGTGTAAATGTCCCCCATATACATCTTTATCGGATCGTCTACATTCTCGTTCAGTTTATACGCTGTAGTCGGAGCGACAGGGGAGAGTATCATATCATAACTTGTGAATAAGCGGCTGTAAGCGTCTTTCACAAGAGCCCTTGTCTGAAGCGCCTTTTTATAGTAGGCATCGTAATACCCCGATGAAAGCACAAATGATCCTATCATTATCCTTCTTTTTACTTCCATTCCAAAACCTTCATTGCGCGAGAGCCGATAAAGCTCCGACAGCGTTTTTGCGTTATTACTGCGATAGCCGTATTTTAAGCCGTCATAGCGGGAAAGGTTGGACGACGCTTCTGCGCAGGCGATAATGTAATAGGCGGGTATTAAATAATCCATTAGCGGCATGTCAAATTCTTCAATTTGTGCGCCCGCTGTTTCAAATTCTTTTGCCGCTACCAGAACAGCAAGCTTTACGTCTTCTTCTATTCCGTCCTTAAAATAATTACTGGGTAATCCTATCCTTACGCCTTCAAGTCCGGTGTTTGGTTCGTTAAACGTAAACGGCTTATTTATCACACAAGTGCTGTCCCTGTCATCCGGCCCTGAGATGATTGATAACAGGGCGGCGCAGTCGTCAATGTTTTGCCCAATGGGGCCAATCTGATCCAAAGATGAGGCATAAGCAATAAGCCCGTAACGAGACACAGCGCCGTAAGTCGGCTTAATGCCCGTAACACCGCAGAAAGCGCAGGGCTGCCGTATACTACCGCCTGTATCAGAGCCAAGCGACAGAGGCGCCTCCCCCGAAGTTATTGCCGAAGCGCTGCCGCCTGAAGAACCACCTGCGACACGTGAAGTATCCCATGGATTGTGAACTGAACCGAATGCGCTTGTTTCACTGGAACCGCCCATTGCAAACTCATCCATGTTGGTTTTCCCGATTACAATCATTCCGGCCTGTTCCAGTTTTTCGATTACTGCGGCATTGTATACCGGAATATAACCGCCCAGCATTTTAGATGCGCACGTAGTTTCGATTTCCTCAGTGGAAATATTATCTTTAACAGCAACCGGAACGCCGGCAAGCGGCGACAGCGTTTCTCCGCTGTCCAATTTCGATTGTATCTCCTTTGCCCGGATAAGAGCGCAGGAAAAAGCTTTTTCTTTTGAAACAGGCAGAAAGGCGTTAAATTTGCTGTCTGTTTTTTCTATTAAGTCTATATATACGCTGACTGTTTCCGCTACGCTGACCTTTTTATCCTTGATTGCGGAAGACAATTCCAATGCGCTCATGTTTAACATAACATTTACCTCACTCTACAGTCTTGGGAGCGATAAACATTTCATCGTTCCTGACAGGTGCGTTTTTAAGGATAAGCTCGCGATTAACGGAGGGGAGCGCCTCATCATTACGGAAATCATTCACATTATCAAAAGGATGGCTGCGTTCAGGTACGCCGTCAGTGTTTAATTCGCTTAGCTGCGCCATATAGCCAAGAATTTTCTGTAAATCGCCTGTTATACGGCTTTTTTCACCGTCTGAAAGCGTGAGACAGGATAAGTCTTCAAGATATGAGATCAAGCTGCTGTCAATCTGCATGATATTTTCTCCTATTCTAAGATAATATCATTTTTTAAGATTTATTTAAAGATAAAAGATTAAAGTAACAATACAATACCCATGCAATTTTATCTTTTTATTAAACTTGCTTTAAGGCTGAAAGTAAAAGGTAATTTTTGTCAAAAAACGGAAAATGGTATTGTTCATTACAGCTTCTTTCCATTCCGACCAAATTGAAATAAAAACTGTCATTTTCATTAAGAAATTTTATTGACAATCCGTTTTTTACCAATGAATTTATTATCTCGTTGACTTTATACATCCAGTTTATTTTCTCTTGGTTTTTCGTCATTTTAGTTTTTTTGATACGATATTTTCTTCAATTACATTTTATATATACCCTATTGATTTTCCGTTATATATTAAATTTGATATAATACAAATGCAACAAGAAGTAATTATTTTTTTTAACTTTTTAATACTCCATATATAATATCCTTAATTAAAGATTATTTTAATGCCAATATTGCAATATTTTTACCACTGATACGATATACAGTCCATTCATCCAGCGGTTGAGCGCCTTGGCTTTTGTAAAATTTAATTGAAGGTTCATTCCAATTTAAACAAGCCCATTCCAAACGTCCGTATTTTCGATCCTGTACAAGTTTTGCCAGATAAGATAGTAGATGTTTTCCCAATCCCTTTCCCCTGTATTCAGGTTTGACAAAAAGGTCTTCAATGTAAATACCGGGTTTTCCGAGAAATGTAGAGAAATTACTGAAAAACAGGGTAAAGCCGGCAGGTTTATTATCATACTCGGCTATTATAACCTCAGCCTTTTTTTCCTCAAAAATATATTTTTGTAAATTAAATTCATTAACTTCCAACATACTTGTCAAATGTTCATATTCAGCCAATTCACTAATAAAATTTATAATTAAAGTTGTATCTCTTTTTTCAGCAGAACGTAAAATAATATGTTCATCGATCTTTAATATATCCACAATTTATCTCCTTATATAAAGAATAACATATTAAGAACAAAAACAAATGAATATTTTTTCATTTTAAACTCCCATAAAACGATAGTGCATTAAAAATTTTCATTTATTTTCCATTTCATTTCCCATACATTATTTCCGGTATTACTTATTATGGTAATATTTATCTTTTTATTCCTGTTATAAAATGACAAGAAACTTACACCGGGATCACACCCCTGAAACCAAGGTTCTAAAGTCCCTTCTTTCGTTTTTTCAAGCCATATTCCGTAACCATAGTGGTTATTATCATCATTTATTTGAAGTGATAACATTTCCTTTAATAAATCATTAGATATTAGTTTACCGCATAATAAATTATCCCAAAATTTCTCTATGTCAATTACAGTCGTGAATGTACCCCCTGCTCCTGTTCCTTTTGCGTCAACACTGTAAATATTCGTATAATATTCCTTGCGGCTTTCGTCGTAAATGTATGAATTAGCGCATTTCGCCGGCAATCTATCCAATTCATAATAACCGGTATTAAACATTCCGCAGGGACAAAAAATATTTTTTTCAAGATAATCATCAAAAAGTAAGCCCGTAATATTTTCAATTATTATTCCCAGAACTACATAACCGCTGTTATTATATTGGAATTTATCCCCTGCCTTATACATCATTGGTTTGTTAATAAATAAAGGTAACAAATCCATAGATTTACGGATTCTATAATTTGGGAAATCCTTCCATAACTCGGCGTATTCATCCATTATGCTTTCATCGAAATAATCAGGTATACCTGAAGTATGGTTTAATAATTGCCGTATAGTTATTTTTTTATCTATTGATTTCAGATCAAAGTCCAATAAATCACCAATAATATCATTAAAACCTAATTTTCCTTTTTCAATTAACTGTAATATACCAACCGCGACAAATACTTTTCCGGTTGATGCGGTTGCGAATTTTGTTTCTATCTCATTAGGAATTTTATTATTTATATCTGCGTATCCATAAGAATTTTGAAACAATATTTTTTTGTCTTTTCTTACGGAAATAACACCGTTAAAGTCTGTTCCGACAATTTCATCAATATTCATAATAAACCTCACTGTAAAATATCTTATATTTTCTGAAAATATAACATATTAAGGAAATTAAAAATTAACATTTTTCATCATTATGGTTTATTAGGAAAAAGAAGATAGTATTTATAATTTCCTTCTTATATCCTTTTTTTTTAATCCATTTTTACTTGCAAGAGTATTCCAATTACGAACTGCCATAATTTTCCATAAAAATCGAGGAAAATACGGGTTTAAATACGTTATTTCAAATGGTTTCTTTATTTCTATTTTCTCCGTCATTGTTTCTAAAGCTCGCTCAAGGTTTGCAAATGGACTCTTATTTAATGGAGTATTTTTAAAAAATCCTAACATTTCTCCTGCGCCTTGTCCAATTCCGCCACCAAATATTACTCCTGAACGTTCACACCAGTTCATTACTATTTCAAATGCGGTAACATTTTGTATCCCTTCATAAAAACCGCAATTAATTAAGGCAAAAAGAATTAATTTTTTATCTTGTTTCTGTTTTATAATATTTTCCAATTCGATTAACATTTTTAATGTATTTGACGGTATGGAATAGACAAAAAGAGGAAATGACAAAACAATCACATCCCCTGAGATTATTTCTTCAAATATTACATTTGAGAATTGTTTTAAACCGGAGTCGTAAAATTTAAGGTCATGTTTTTCTTTTAAGAGATCACTTAATCTACCTAAAATTATCCCGGAGTTTGATACACCTCTTTTTTGACTTCCGTTAATCATACTGATTTTCATTAATAAACCTCTTTAATTTCTTCAAATGTATCAAAAAAGTATATATTTACATTTTCCCTATATGCTTTTACTACATGCTGCGCTGTTTCTTTTTCTGTTTCTGTAATATTTCCATAAAAGTAAACAGTAAACGTATACTTGTTATTATATCTTTTGGGGTGTCGGGTTTTTCCGTTTATTGTTTTCAAATATGGTAATTGATAAGGACATACGATTCTGTCGATAACATTTTTAATAAAGGGACTGTAACTTCCGTAAAAACATTTACTTATGATAACCATTTGATCACATTTTGATAAAAGCGCTCCTAAATTCTCATAACCGTCTTTAATTACACATTGTCCGGGAGTTTTTATCCAACAACCAAAACAACACATACAAGGGTTTATTTTACCATTGTCAGAAATAACGGTTATATCATCATCATATTTATTTATAAGAATGTTTTCGTTAAAAATTTCCAAATCATGTATTAATAATTTCATCATAACTCCTTAATTAAAATGTATGAAATTACCCATATATTATGTGTATTTCGCTTTTTTAAATAATGAAAATACCAACCTGCCATGGAGCAATCCGGTTAATGCCATAAATATATTTGCGACTATAATAAAGATAAACGAAGGCAACATTACTCTTGTGTATTTATTTTTTATACTCTTCTTGTTTCTTATTACCCAGGCAAGAATAAATTCAAAAAACAACATCCCGCTGTAAAAAAACAACATTATAATCATACTGTTGGCAAAACCCAAAAATAACGCATTATTTAAAAATGGATTTCCATAAACGATGTTGGTTATTACTCCGATAATAAATTGTATACCGCTCCATATCAGCGTTATTTTGTATAATACATGAAGCATTACGCCCCCGCCTATGCCTAATCCGCCGCCCCATTTAATGCCGGCTCTTTCGCACCAGCATTGATACTGTTCCAAATGCGCTTGATTATGATGTCCCCCGACAAAACCGGCGTTGGAAATTACATAGAGCATGAATCTGCATTTATTATTTTTGTAAAATTGCTCCGTTTCTTTAAGGAAATGTATAAAATGTGCGGGAATACTGTCCACATAAAGCGGAACTGTTAATACAACTGCGTCAGTATTCTGAAGATTATCAAATATTTCCCGGTAATTTTTGGATATACCAAGGCTTATTGTCGTAACCTTATGCGGAAAAAGCATAAAACGTAAAATTTTTGCGAAAAACGCCGAAGCCCCGCCTTTTTTCTTTGGGCTGCCGTTAATTATCAGTATATTCATTTTAATACCTGTCCTATTTCATTAATATTATTTATCAAGTGAAGAGTAACTTTTTTGAAACCCATAGTACTCCGGTTTGCCTCTGCAATTCTTTCAGCGTTTTTTTCTTCTTTTTCAAGAAAATTACCATATAAAATCACGGTCAGTTGCTTCCGTTTAGTACTATATCTCTTTATGTGTCTTACTTTCCATGAACGGTATGTAAAAAACGGGGTGCTTGCGGGAACGCTACGGTCAAGTATTTTCTTTATCTGCTCACTATATCCGCCGTAACAATTTTGACTGATTATTATTGTTTCTTCGCTGTTTCCCATATCGGCGCTTTGAACATAATCGTTTATTTTACATTTACCCGGAGTTACAAACCAACAATTAAAACAGCCTACGCAGGGAGCGGAATTAGCATTTGCGTCAATCACATTATATTCATTTTTAATATTTTCCAGTTGTAAAAAATCCTGTTCGTTTAAGTCATGAACCAATATTTTCATAGTATTTCATCCTATTGCTATATGGTAATCTCTAAAAACTTCAGTTTTTAGAGATTTTCCGATAAAAAATGCATGTTTCGTAGCCTGTAGGGCGAGAAACTGCAAGGGAACCGATAAAAACAACCAGTTTTTAGAGGTTC
>JAITFK010000119.1 GCA_031281555.1 Treponema sp.
CTTTAAGATTTACCGACAAAAATAATCCCTGTCCGTTTTCTGTTTCGGTATGTTTATATCTTGCCATGATTAATTTATTTTAACACGCTTTTTCTTCTTGTGTCATCTTTTTTGTTATGCGATATTTACTGTTTTTCTACAGGCTCTCCATGGCGTTGTCGCTTAACTTTTCTTCGACAACTTTGTGAACGCCGCCTGTAAGTTTCGGTTTGACATTTTCGATTATTATTTTACCGTCTTTCCTGCCGTCAAGCAGGGCGTTTGCGTCCCGCACGGCTTCTTTCGCGGTGAGTTTATCCGTATGTTTTTTCCATTTCTTAAAGAATGGAGCCAAATCTTTGTAAATGGTTTCGGCTGGGTCAATGCGGCGTCTGGCGGCTTCGTGTACCATCGCGTAATATTCGAGCGAGTCGGTATATACCGTGTCCGCCGACCGTAAGGTGATATTCCAGAGTATTTCACGTAATTGATCGTCCACATCCATGAGAGAGCGGATACCCGTATAGTAAACGAAGTCTTCGCGGAACTTCTCTAGACTGAGATAGGGCGGAAGGAACTCAGGTGATTCCGTTGCGTGTCTGTAAGCGCGTTCGACAAAGCTCTGCGTTTTAATGCCGATACCGTTAAGCCGCTGGCGATTCGTGGCGCGAAGGTGGGCGGCGTAGTTTTCCAGTTTCCTCTTGATATTGTTGAAGTCGTTGTTGATGTCTTCAATCATTTGCTCCGGCAGGGACGGATTGGCGACAGGTCTTTTCGGCTCGATGCTGTCCGCCTGTTTGCGCGCGGCGGCTTTGGTTTGTTTTGCGTTCATGTTTTTATCTCCTATCTTTTTCAATACGTGATAACTGTATTTTAGCTCGTTTAAGGTTACCGTATGCCTTAAGTATGGTTAAATTAAGCTTTCGGAAGGTTAGATTAAGCCTTAGTAATGTTATAATTAGCTTTCGTAATGTTATTATAAGCCTTCGTTTGGTTTGATTAAGCCTTTGTTTGGTTAGGTTTAACCATCGTTTTGCATAAAAAGCCGGAAAATGCGGGAAAAATGGCGAAAAAAGCTATGTTTGCGCTATGGAACAAGCGGCTACCTTGCCGCTATTCACGGCGTATTCGCTAAAAACGCGCTTTTGGCTCGTTTTTAGCGAATACATTACAGAAAAGCGGTAACATGTTTTGCGTTTACCCATGCAGTGTTCCTGTCTTCGCAGGCGAACAGCGGTAGCTGGCACGTTTGCGCTACCTTAGGCAAGCTGCTTTTAAATGAATTTATTTAACTCTTTCGAATTCGCCAGCAAAAAGAAGATAATAAACATATGAGCTTTCAACAGAGTAACTTGCTTTTTTATTAAGTTCCTCTAGTTTTAAATTATCTCCATTTAAATCGAAATAATACATTGTATAGCCGCTCCCTTGACATGGCTGTGGAACACTCCCTTTTTGATAAAGAGGTATATTAAAATATTTCTTTATAATATCATCAGGATATCTGCTGTTTTTCTCAGATTTTGGGCTAAATTCTTCCCAAGCTTTCATCTGGAAATCATTAACTAATATATTTTTAAAAAAAGGATTTTCTTTATATTGATTTAAATCTTCTTCAGTCTTACCTAAATAAAAAAAATTCCCCTTTGTTGAACGCCCCTTACCTTCATTATTAAAATCAAATCGAATTGTTTCCCTTTTAACATTATTTTCATTCCAAGTATCCATACTTACAATTCCGTATCCCGCATACCCGATTTCCATATTCAAAATCGTAAAATCGTTACCTGTAATGGTAATAACAGATGAACCGTTTACTTGCTGCCAAGTTCCCTGAAAATCATCAATTGAATATTTACCTTCATTCTGTCCGCTTGCAAATAAAGAAGCGCTTACAATTAACAAAATCACAGCAAAAACAACAATCTTTTTCATTTAAAAAACTCCTTATAAGAGAGAGAATTTAAATTCACATCAGAAAATGGTTGTAAAACAGCGTCCCTTTCACTCACGGTGTTATATTGCGATTTGATGTGTTTTTTGTCAATCGTACTAATCAAATCTATCTTTCAGGTGGATTTTGTAAATGGGAGAATTTGTGGTATATTTTTATCATGTATATTAATATCAGCTTCAATCCTTCAGCATTTAAACACGGCGTAACTGAAGATGATATACGGTGGGCTGTCAATACACACATTTGTGATGTCCTGATAGATGAATATAATGATAAATATGCTATAATCGGATTTGATAAAAACGGAAACTTAATTGAAATTATTTACAATCTTATTGACGAGCAATCGATCAATGTTTTCCATGCTATGCAGTGCCGGAATTCATTCCGGTCGCAGCTTGGAATTTAGGAGGAACCTATGCCGGTAATGACTGATGAAGAAGCGGATGCCCTTGATGAACTCTTGACACAAACCACTCCACAACTTACTAAAATTCCCGGTGTTTTTGCGCGTCAACGCGCTTTACTGAGCGCTCTGGATGAAGTTACCGCCAACTATATTATAACAAAAGCTGAAGCCTTTCATAAAACACCTTCGGAAATTATCGGAGAATTGGTTAGAGAAAAAATAGCCGTTTCAATGTAGTCATTCTTTATTTATACGCAGGCAACCATTGTTTATGCGCTTCGAGAAGTTCATCTACCATTGACCTTATGTCGTCAAGCGAAAGTTCAGAAGCGGTGTGAGGTTCAAGCATTGCGGCGTGGTAGACATGTTCCTTTTTCTTTGTAACAGCAGCTTCGATGGTAATTAAATGGACATTGATGTGCGTCATATTCATTGCCGCAAGCTGGACGGGAAGCCTTCCAACATGACAGGCCTTTATTCCGCTGCCGTCAACAAGGCAGGGGACTTCAACGCAGGCTTCGGCAGGCAGATTTTCTATGCTTCCTCCGGTGTTTAAAACATTACCGCCTATTTTATATGTGTTATTCGTAACAATGGATTCCATTATGTAAGAGGCGTATTCATGCGACCTTGTATGTTCAAGAGTATCGGTCTTAACAAGATTTTCATATTCTGCCTGCCAGCCTTTAATCTGCTCAATACAGCGGCGCGGATATTCATCAAGCGGAATATTAAAATCTCCGATCAACTGCGGGTATTTACTCTTAATATAGAACGGATTGTACTCGGCATTGTGTTCGCTGGACTCGGTACAGTAAAATCCAAGTTTGTCGATATAATCAAAACGCACCATATCGTTGTGTTTTTCCGATGCGTTTTTTTCTTTCGCCCTTTTACGGATTTCAGGGTATAGATCAACATTGTTCCTGTCATAAATGTTTAAGAGCCATCCCATGTGATTAATTCCTGCGATTAATTCACGCCTGCCGTCCATTTTATCTTCCATGCCGAGTTCTTTAAGAAGCCAGTACGAACAACCCTGCACGCTGTGGCAAAGCCCGACCGTCTTAACGCCTGTATAACGCTGCATAAAACCCGTCAGCATAGACATTGGATTGGTGTAATTTAGAAGCCATACATCGGGACAGACTTTTTCCATAATGCGGGCAAATTGCTCCATAACGGGAATTGTCCTTAAAGCGCGCATTATACCGCCAATTCCAAGCGTATCGCCTATGGTTTGACGTAATCCGTATTTTTTGGGAATTTCAAAATCGGCGATTGTAGCGGGATCGTACCCGCCGACCTGAATAGCGTTTACGGCAAAGTTAGCACCCGCAAGCGCTTTTTCAAGGTTATTTACGCCCGCATAGCTGGAAATCCTTGAATAACTGCCCTTCCCCTTGTTTATGGCGGAAATAATTTTTTCACTTTCCTTAAGGCGTTTTTCATCAATATCGTAAAGGGCAATTTCACATTCCCTAAGCGCCTCGCTTGACATACAGTCGCCAAGCAGATTGCGGGCAAAAACAGTGCTTCCCGCTCCAAGAAAAGTAATTTTCAAAATATAACCTCCTTGTAAGGGTATTGATAATATAATTTAATTCATTGATAATTACAACAAGAAAAGCCTTCACAGGCTTAGGCTTACTTTATGGAAGAACTGAATTCTACAGAAATACTTGATCGGGAGATTTTGGAAGACGCAAGGAAAAAAGCCATGCGTATCCTGAAAACTGCCGATGACACAATAAACGCAAAAACCTCGGAATGGGAAAATAAAACCCGTGAGGCGATTAACGAACTTGAAAAGAAATATAACAGCCAGCTTAAAGAAGCGTCCGTAAATATCATGGCTCGGCTTCCGGTCGATAAACTCCGTACCAAGGCTGAAAAAATCGAAAACATACTGCAATCCGCCGTAAAAGCATGGTATGAGAGTTTAAGCCGTCAGCGGATTATGGAGATTCTCACAAACGAGTTCACCAAACGGCTGGCTGTTTGCGCCGAATTTGCCGATTCAAATAAAAAACGTGTGTTTTACAGCGCTCTTGATCGCAAAGAAGCTGAACAGGTAATTAAGAACGCAAGCAGCTCGACCTCTAAAAATTGGACAGATTACAGTATAGAAGAATCTTTCTCCGATGGCCTCCCGTCAATAACTCTTGAAACCGGAGATATACGGATAATAGCTTCAATACAAAAGACCGTAGATTTACTCCTTCAGGAAAAACGTATAGAACTCGTTGAAGCCCTTGTCGGAAATGCCTTTATGGAAGGAGCGTAATAATGCTTGAAGGACGA
>JAITFK010000125.1 GCA_031281555.1 Treponema sp.
TCGCCGAAAAGGACACGGCAAATTGCTCCGTTTTCTTCGGCAATACCAAGATTGAGTAATTTGGAAAGATTGCCTGTTTTGTATTTATAAAACCAGATTTTTTTCATTTGTTATTAGTATAGTAATTTAAGATTAACTCCAAAGCCGAAGTTCCGCGCGGAAAGCCGTCTGCCTTGATTCTTTTTTACGTCCTTCAAACGCAAATGCGCTTGTACTTGCACCGGGTTCATCATCAATCTGCGCAGAATAAATTTCCGTAACTTCGCCTGCGGTAATTTCATTCAGATAATTAATGTCTAATCGCATTTTATCGGCTTTTTCAAGAAGCCGGGAATCAAGGGCGTCTTCAATCCATTTGATATAGCTGACATTATTGACATGCCCGTTGTAGTCAATATCGGTGTAGAGAGCTTTTCTTTCCGCCGCGTGAATATCTGCGACAAGGCTCAGGTTGCCGCGTTCCGAAATTGCCGCTGCGCCGCCTGCGTCAGGAGGAAAAACATCCAGTCCTTCATTTTGCGGTAATGTGTCCATTATCGACTGAGGCCGCAGGGGACGGCGTTTTTCTATATCTACAATCAGCCATGCGCTACGGGCGCAGACAACGGGAATATTATCCTTGTCCCGGATGTCGTAATTACGCATTGCGAAAAGTTTTTCTCCTCCGCGCGGCCAGCTTCGTATTGTAACGGTTTCGCAGTATTTAGGCCGTCTTTCCGCCAATACGGACATTCGCGATAAAATCCAGACTCGGCCTGTTCCTGCCATATCTTCTCTTCCAACGCCGAGATTTTCCGCATGGCATATTGCCGCTTCCTGAAATGACTGCAATATTGCGCTTAATGTAAGCCTGTCAGACTTGTCAATTTCTCCGAAACGTACGGGATGAGTTTCCTGCCATATATCAACGATACCCTCTCCTTTCGGATTTGATACATCACATAACATTTTCTTCTGTCCTTTCCGTGTCCCGTCTTTTTTTCCTTTCCAAAATTATCCAGGGTACATAGAATATTAAACCCGACAGCGCGTATGCCGAAAAAATAATGAAGATAACATTCTGAGGATAAACGATAATAAGGATAATTAAAACAATTAAAACAACCAAAAGTTCGATTGTCCTTACCTTGGTTAGTTTTACTTTCTTAAAAGATAAATATGGAATACTGGAGACCATTAAAAACGAAAGAATTACGATAACTACAGGCATAACCTTAAAGAAAGTCGGTATAAGCTCCATCAATATGGGAATTGTTTTGAAATTTAAAGAGTACTCCGCCGGAGCTAACAGCTCGTAACTTAACACGAATGAAATAATTACACCCGCAGATGCCGGAGTGGGAAGGCCGACAAAATGTGTGTGTGTTTTGCCGTTCAGAGCCAGTACATTGAAACGCGCCAGACGCAGAGCGCTGCAAAGTACAAAAAGTATGGCGACGGCGATGCCCGGGTTTCCCATATTTTTTAATACCAGCATATACATCATAATTGCCGGAGCTATTCCAAACGAAACAAGATCGCTGAGAGAATCAAGCTGCATTCCGAACATGCTTGTTGTATTTGTCATTCTTGCAATTCTGCCGTCTAAAATGTCACATCCCAATGCCGCTACCAAAAACCATGCCGCTCCAATAAAATTTCCGTTGATTGAAGCAATAATTGAAAGTACGCCGAAACTCGTGTTTCCGCATGTAAACAGCGAAGGTAGAATATATATTCCTTTTCTCAATTCTTCTTTTTTAATTGATACATGAACCGGCGCTTTAATTACCCGCGCTTTTTTAAGCGATGTTCTTCTTAGTTTTGTTCTGTTAAAAATGCTTTTTTTCATTTTGACGCTATTATTGTAATACCGGCCTTTGTTTTATCGCCGGGTTTTATTTTTATTTCCGCTGATTTGGGCATATACAGGTCTACCTGAGAACTGAATTTTATCATCCCTATTTTATCACCGATTTTCAATATGTCGCCGGGTTTAACCCATGACACACATCTGCGTGCTACCAATCCGGCTATTTGCCGTACAGTATATACTCCGCTTTCGTTCTGTATCCTAAAAATATTCTGCTCATTTTCGATATGAGCGCGCGGGTCCCATGCCGCAAGAAATTTTCCGTCTTTGTGCGTTACATCAATTACAGTGCCGCTGACAGGCGCTCTCTGCAAATGAACGCTGAATATCGAAAGAAAGACCCTGACCGCTTTTTCACCGTCTTCTTCGGTAATTTCCATTACCGTACCGTTGCACGGAGACAGGATGGCTCCCTCTTCCTGTGTTACTTTAACCGCCGGATCCCGAAAAAAATACATGCAAAAAAGCGCGAAAATTATCAATAAAGAACCAATGGCTATGCAGATAATATCAGCGGGTCTTCCCGTAAATCCGGAAATAACCAGAAATATTAAACCTGCCGCAATAGCAGGAAAAATAAAAGGATACCCTTCTTTTAGAATAGACATTGTTTACCTCAGCCGAATAATACACTAATTGCACATGATTTTCAATTGAGGTGAGCCTCTTCCAAAACTCGGTTAGTTTGGGAAGAGGCTTTAGAAAATCCTTGGTATTAAGGAATTACTATCTCGGAAGCCGGAGTTCCGTCTCTTGAATAAACACGCCGCGCGTTAAACGGGTCTGTATAACGCTGGCCTCTGTGAAAAAATATATACTGGTAAACGCCGGGAGGCAGAGGAATTGCAATACTGTATATTCCAGCAGGGCTTTCCTTTAACTCATACATAAACGGATCCCAGTTGTTAAAACTTCCTGCTACTGTAACAATTTCTCCGGGCGGCCCTTTAAACGAAAGCTTTAGACCTGAGGTGGTGTTTACAGGACTATAATTTACAGGTCTTGCGGGAAGAGACAAGACAGACATTGACAGCCCAGAAACCGTATCCCGGCGGATTATGGGATTACAGGGGTCTGTTATCCACAAACCGTTGATTACAAGTCTGTATTCAAGTTCTTTCAGGTTATCGGGAAGCAGGTATACATAAAATTGAATTCCGGAATCTCTGTAAGGATCGGGAATTTTTTGACCGGGCAAGATAATCGGATCAAGAAAATCCTGAGGAACTACAATACGCTGAAACCAATAAACATTGGCAAAATTCTCATGAGCAAAAGATACCCCAACTTTTCTCAGGCTTGAATCGGCGGTGAAGATGACCGCATTTTCAAAAATTACAGGAGCGCCCGGCTCGTGAATGGTTAATAAACGGTTAACAATCCCGTATGTTTCCCAGTCAGCTGACCAGGAAAAAGAGGCAATTATCATGAAAATAACAAACAGCCCTATCGTTTTCATACATTCTTTACAATTATCGGTCGATATATAATTATCTTAATATGCCCTCATTAAACGCGCTCGGCGAGTTTAAATCCTCTTTTAATGATATTGCAAACGAGAAAAGTGATGTAGAGGCCAGAAACCAGCCTTTTAATGACCTTGATCTCCCCACACAAGAAGCCGATCCAATGGAAATATCGCTTAGAGAGCGTTCTTCTGAACCTGATAAAAGCTCTGCGGAAACAGATGGCGTCGGATTTGATATTGACTCTTTTTTAAACAATCTCCCTGCTGACGTTAGTCCCCCTCCTTTGGACGAACCTCCGTCTGTCGATGAGCTTTTGCAGAATACAGCTCCGCCTTCTTCCGCGGATCCCCCTTCTCTTGACGATTTATTTGCTTCCATGGGTGATATGTCAGGCGGTGATACAGCAAGCAGTGATGCGTTAAACGACGATCTTAAAATATACAAATCTGATGATTTAGGACTTGAAGATTCCGGTTCTAGTACTCCTGCCTCTGAGGATTTTTCAATACCGGACGGACTTTTTCCTTCTGAAACAGAGATGGCATCTGAGGATTCTCCGTCCGGCGATTTTGGGTCGGGAGACTTTGGCACAGATGATGCGGGAACAGACGATTCTGATCCCGGCGCTATTGATTTGGGCGGCGAAGACAGGGACGGTAATTTTGCCGTAGAACCGGAAACTGAAGGCCTCCCGGATGCCGCTGATGAAGAAACAAATATTGATGAAACAAGCGAGGCTGTTCCGGATAGTATTGATTTGGGTGATACAAGTTTAAGTGATGATGACCTGAGTGAAAGCATCGATCTTGGCGGAGAATCTTCTGAACCTATTAAAGCAGAGGAAAGTGATACTTCTCCTGCGGATGATGTTCTTCCTGACTTTGACTTTCCTGACACTGATTTATCCGGTATGGGAACGGACTTGCCGCAGGAAGATTCCGGTATTGATACAAACGATGAGATTGATCTTACTCCCGGCATCAGTGAAGATACAGGTACTGAAAACGGAGACACCGGTTCTGATTTTGATGCCTCGCTTCCTGATGTGGATTTTTCAAATGTCGGCGCAGATACCGGGCAGGAAGATTCCGGTTTGGATACGGGCGGCGAAACGCCTTCATCATCTGACGCAGAAGCTCTTGATACAGGCGGCGACATACTTGGAGATTTAGGCACCGAATTTAGTTCTGATTCAATAGATTTAGACACAGGCGGCTCTGATAACTCGTCCGGTTTTGACTCGTCCGGTATTGATACATCAGGCGGTGATTTCAGCGCATCAGATGAATTTGACATTCCCGGTCTTGAAGAAATATTTGACAAAAGTAAAACCAGCGCAAAAGAAAAACCTGCGCCCAAAAAGGGACGTTTCGGCAGAAAGAAAAAACCTGCAGAAACTGAAGAAGAGAAAGGAACCGAAGATATAGGTGAAATTCAGCTAACGCAGGAAGAGCTGGACAGTATTTTAGAAACTTTAGCTTTTTATCCTTTGAATTTAAGAATAGCCTGTGAAGAAATAATAGCAGAACAGGTAATACAACCCCAACAGTTGGCAAAGCTTATTCGTTTTTTAGTAAACGGCGCCAACGTCAGGGAAACCGCTAAACTGGTTGAAGAAATAACAGGTAAACCTGTTGTAATACCGAAAAGTTTTGAAAAAATGACCGGAGCCGCGTTTGAAGCGGAACAGGCCAGTTTTGCCTATATTTTTGTTCATAATTT